>CAZMUU010000061.1:0-14589 GCA_964569215.1 uncultured Cytophagia bacterium | reverse complement strand
GGGTTTTGGGCATGATCTTTCATGCCTATCACGGTCTCTATGACGGCGAACGCGAAAACGGACAACGATTCGAGGTGGATGTGGAGATGCAATATGATGCCAGTAAGGCAGCAAACACCGACCGGATCAAAGATACGATCGATGTTCGCAAGGTTTATGACCACGTCAAACAGGCGGTAACCGATCATAAATTCTTTCTTATCGAAGCGATGAGCCGGCAAATTGCCGACACGTTGCTGCAGAGTTTTCCAATCGATTCCGTGACGGTCCGGGTCCGAAAACCGTTCGCACCCCTGGGTGGACTTGCGAATGGCACTGAAATAGAAATATTCAGAAAAAAAACAGAATAACATGAACAAGGTCCGTGTCTTTCTGAGCCTGGGGTCAAACCTGGGCGACCGTATCGATTACCTGATTCGGGCCGTGTTCAAACTGAAAACACTTGAAAACATTCAACTGGTTCAGACGTCAGCTGTCTATGAAACAGAACCGGTTGGCTGTAAAGCACAGAATCATTTTTTAAATATGGTTGTCGAGCTCAACACAACATTCACAGTTCGGCAGCTGTTCAGGGCGACCCAAAATATCGAGAACAGTCTCGGACGTCAGCGATTGAAAAAGTGGGGCCCCAGAACGATCGACATAGACATTCTTTTTTATAATGCTCAGATTATCTCGTCAACTGATCTCACAGTGCCACATCCGGAATTTAAAAATCGCAAGTTCGTTCTCAAACCATTGTCAGAGATTGCAGCAGAGTATATGCCGCCGCTGCACAAAGATACGATCTATGCGCTCTTAAAAAAATGTAAAGATAAAAGCGCTGTTAAACCTTTTATGAATTCAAAAACCTTTTTACAACGGGTGAAATGAGGTTTATTCGTGGCATATCCAAATTATATTTGTATCGAAGGCGTTATCGGAGCGGGTAAAACCAGTCTGGCGGGTATGCTGGGCAAAATATTAAACGCCAAAGTCATGTACGAGCAACCGGAAGAAAATCCCTTTTTGGAAGATTTTTATACCGATCCGCCCCGGTATGCGTTTCAAACCCAGCTTTTCTTCCTCCTGAGTCGTTACAAACAGCAACAGGACTTTTTCCAAACCGATCTTTTTCACGAAACCCTGATCTCCGATTATCTCTTTGCCAAAGACCGCATCTTTGCCACCCTGAACCTCGATGACCGTGAACTCTTTCTCTATGACCGGATCGCCGTTCTGCTGGAACAGGAAATTCCCAAACCCGATCTGGTTCTCTATTTACAGTCATCGACCGAACGATTAATGGCCAATATTCGCAAAAGAGACCGGCACTATGAAGAAAATATATCCGAAGAATATATACACTCTTTGAATGAAGCCTATAACAGGTTCTTTTTTCATTATCACGGTTCACCATTGCTCGTCATCAATACAACACAGATTGATTTTGTCAACAATGCCAAACATTTTGAAGATTTGGTTGACCAAATAACCAGACCGCACTCTGGTATAGAATATTATTCACCGGGTTACTAAGCTATTCCCGTCCGCAGCATCACCAAAGGACCCGGTCAGGTCGGGGTTGTATCAAAAACCGTCAGGCATGGAAATGCGCCTTGCTTTTGCATCCAAAGCCACGTTCTTGATGCTGCAGCGATTTTCAGCCCGTCATCAAACGTTTTTTGATACAACCCTTTCATTTTTCAAATAAAGGACATGAACATGCCGGCACTTGTACGCGTTTTAGTTTATGGAATCCTGTTTTACCTGGCATACAAACTCTTCTCAGCCATCTTTCTTCCCCGGGAGCGGAGAACAAACGTAAAGGGAAAACCGGATTCCAAACCTCTCGACCTGTCAAAAAAGGATGTAGAGGATGTAAAATTTAAAGAAGATGAGGATGAAGAGTCCTGATCACTATCCGGCGGCACCCCGGCCAAAGGTTGCATATCATAAAAAGGCCGGAACACATAAACGCAATAATTCACAACAGGCTAACAAAACCCATAATTATCCGTTCCTATGAAATTATACTTTAGAATTTTACGATACATGAAACCCTATTGGGCCAGTCTGGTTGGTTCAATATTCTGTATTCTGTTTTTTACAATTTTTAATCTGCTGTTTCAGATAGCCGTCATTCCCTTTCTCAATACTATTTTTCAATCCGACCAAAAACAGACACAAACGGAACAGGTATCAGAGAGCGCCGGCTTGACTGCAGCCGTTCCGGATCGTTTCGAAAAGTCAAAAGAGGAACTTAAAGAAAAGGTGTTTGCGCTCTTCCAGGGCGATGACCCTTCCAACGCCCTGCTTAGAATTTGCATACTGATCCTTTTAATCACCTTGTTCAAGAATATTTTTGCCTATCTGCAAACCTATCTAATGGCCCACGTCGAACAGAGCGTCATTCGGGACATTCGCAACGATCTTTATAAACAGGTCAACAAACAATCCCTGAGTTATTTCAGCCGCACCAAAACAGGTCATATCATATCGCGTATCACCAATGATGTAACGCTGGTAAACGGCGGCATCTCTGCCAGTTTTGTGACACTGATAAAAAATCCTCTGAGCATCCTGTTGGCTCTAAGCGTCGCGTTTTATCTCAGTTGGCAATTAACCTTGTTGTCTCTGGTGGTTACACCCTTTAGCCTCATCATCATCGGCTGGATCGGTCTGCGCCTGCGAAAAGAGAGCACTCAGTCACAGGAAAAAATGGCTGATGTTACATCGGTGTTGCAGGAAACCATTTCCGGCGCCCGGGTCGTAAAAGCCTTTGCCATGGAAAATTTTGAAATAAAAAAATTCATGAAGGAAACGCACGCCTTTTATAAAACCCTGTTGCGCATTACGCGGACACGCAATCTCGCCTCGCCGCTAACCGAATTTCTTGGCACTCTGGTTGCCGTCGGTATTCTCTGGTTCGGCGGGCGTCAGGTTCTCAGAGGAGATATCATGTCTCCGGAGGAATTTATCGGTTTCCTGGTTATCATACTCAGCATTATGAATCCGGTTAAAGAGCTCTCCAGTGTTAATAACCGCATCCAGGAAGCGCTGGCCGCAGCCACGCGCATTTTCCGCGTTATCGACAAAGACCCCGCTATTCGCAATGCCCCGGAGGCAAAAACAGTAAAACGCTTTGAGGACCGAATCATCCTGCAAAACGTCACCTTTAGTTATACCCAAAACGACATCGTTCTCGACGCTATCAATTTATCCATAAAAAAAGGCGAGGTGGTTGCCCTGGTCGGACCCAGCGGTGCCGGCAAATCGACTCTGGTCGATTTAATCCCCAGATTTTATGATCCGCAAAGAGGTTATATCACACTCGATGGAACGGATATCAAAAAAATCGATATCGCCGGCTTGCGTCGCCTAATGGGTATCGTCACCCAGGAAACCATTCTATTCAACGACACCGTTCTCAATAATATCGCCTATGGAATGACGGATAACCCTCTGCAAGAAGTCATTAATGCGGCCAAAATAGCCAATGCCCATGATTTTATCGTGCAACTGCCGCATCAATATGAAACCAATATCGGTGAACGGGGAATTGAACTCTCCGGCGGTCAGCGACAGCGAATTGCCATAGCACGGGCGGTTCTTAAAAATCCGCCCATTCTTATTCTCGATGAAGCCACCTCGGCCCTGGACACGGAATCGGAAGTGCTGGTACAGCAAGCCATCGAACGTTTGATGGAAAACCGTACCTCGCTGGTCATCGCCCACAGACTCTCAACCGTGCTCAATGCTGACAAAATTATCGTCCTCGAAAACGGAAAAATCGTACAGGAGGGAAAACACGAAGAGCTGATCGAGCAAAAAGGCCTTTATCAAAAACTATATAATATGCAATTTCGCACCTGATGCTATCATCCATGAAAGACGATAAAAAACAAAAAGCGGTTTCAAAACACACTCTTCGCCTCGAACTCGAGCAATATAAAAGAGAACACGAAAAGCTGAGGCGCTTATTCAACATCACGCGAAATATTTCCCGGGAGCTCAAGCTCAACAATCTGCTTATGCTGATTATGGATGAAGTCAAGAGCGTATTGCAATGCGACCGCTGTAGCGTCTTTCTCATCGATAAGGGAAAAAATGAACTGTGGTCGCGCGTGGCACACGGAGAAAAAGAGATTCGTTTTCCGGCGAACCTGGGTATCGCCGGTTATGTAGCCTCTTCCGGCGAAATTATGAATATTCCCAATGCCTATGCGGATACGCGCTTTAACCGTAATATCGACAAAAAAACGGGCTACCATACCCGAACGATTCTAACCGTCCCCATGCGCAACCGCCTGGGCGAAATTATCGGCGTTTTTCAGGCACTGAATAAAATCGGCGGGGCTTTTAGCAAAGATGATGAAGAGCTGCTGGATGCGCTTTCCACCATAGCGGCGACTCAAATCGAGAATGCCCAGCTTTATGCAGAACAAAAAAAGACGTTTGAGAGTTTTGTGGAAACCCTGGCCTCCACGATAGATGCCCGCGATCCCTTAACCGCCGGCCATTCCAAGCGCATCGCACTCTATGCAGACCAGATTGCACAGGTGGTTAAACTCGATGAAAACGAAAGAGAAATTTTAAAAACATCCGCCATGTTGCATGATTATGGCAAAATAGCCGTACGCGAAGCGGTATTGACCAAAAATGGCAAACTGACCCGGGATGAATTCAAACACATTCAGGATCATCCCTATTATACAAAAATCATTCTTGAAAAAATCAACTTTAGCAAAGATTTGCGCAATGTTCCCCTGATTGCAGCATCGCACCACGAAAGAATCGACGGCGAAGGGTATCCCAGCGGCCTGGCGGAAAATCACATCCCAAAACTATCGCGCATTCTGGCTGTCGCCGATGTGTTCGATGCCATCACATCAAAAAGGCACTATCGCGACCGCATGGAATTCATACAGGTGATCGACTTTCTCACTTCTGAAGCCGGAACCCACCTTGATGAATTTTTTGTTGCGGCTTTTAAGAAAATCAAGATAAACGAACTGATCAAAATCCTGGAATCCGATCATCTCGAATATATCGATGCAGAGGATCTTGACCTTTTCAGCCAGGTCGACATTGTCGATCTTGTTTACGCCATGGAAGACGCATCATCCCGGCATAAAGAAACCCTGGTCAATACATTTAATAAATACTATACACGAGAATATTTACGACGAGGAAAAGATGAAAAACGTAATAAACAGTGAACAGGCACCGGCAGCCATCGGTCCCTACAGCCAGGCGATATCGGTTACAGCGGGCCGAATGATCTTTGTTGCCGGCCAGCTCGGCCTGGACGCAAACAGCGGAGAATTTGTTTCAAAAAAAATTGGTGACCAAACCGAACAGGCATTGAAAAACCTGGAGGCGATTTTAAAACAAGCCGGTGCAGAGATGAAACATGTGGTCAAAACCACGGTTCTGCTCAGCGACATGGAAAACTTTGGTGCCATGAATAAAGTCTATGCACGGTTTTTCCCGCAACAGCCGCCGGCACGAGCTGCATTTCAGGCGGCCAGACTGCCCAAAGATGCACTCGTGGAAATCGAAGCCATTGCCGTACTGGATGGACATGAATAAAGTCTTTATTCTGATTGTACTCCTGTTGACAGCGATCGCGGCCCGGTCTCAACAGACAGCGACAGACACAACCGAGGCTGATTACGGCTATCCCTCGCCCTCTGGTGCGATGTGGCGCTCGCTGGCTGTTCCCGGCTGGGGACAGGCCTATAATAAAAAATGGCTAAAAGCCGGGATATTCGCCGCCGCAGAACTCGGACTCGCCGCCAACGCCATCATCCAGAATCAGTACAAACAAAAGGCAACCAGCTGGGCTGAAGAAGAATACTATCGCGACAACCGCAGTCTCTCTATATGGTGGCTCGCAGGGGTCATCCTCTATAGCATGGGCGATGCCTATGTCGATGCACATTTATATCATTTTGATGATGAGAAAAGCCTTACGTTGCACTTGAAAATGGAAAACCATATACTCTTGACATCTATGACCTTCAATTTTTAATCTCGAAAATTCAATGCGGAGGAAACTGTGAACACACCTTCTAAAAAACGAGACGTATGGGGATCAAAAATTGGATTTGTCCTGGCAGCCGCCGGATCAGCAATCGGACTGGGTAATATATGGCGCTTTCCCTATGTTACCGGAGAAAACGGCGGAGCCGCATTCGTCCTGCTCTATATCATTTTCATCGTTCTCATCGGTGTGCCCGTTATGTTGTCCGAGCTGACCATCGGCCGCCATGCCCAGCGCAACCCTGTCGGGGCTTTTCGTAAAATTGCCCCAAAATCACTCTGGCCTCTGGTGGGTCTCATGGGCGTGGTCACCGGCATCGGTATCCTCTCCTATTATAGCGTTATCGCCGGCTGGACCTTTGGATATTTTATAAAAACCCTGGACCGTAACTATAGCAACCTGACCTATCCTGAACAATCCAGTCAGATTTTTACCGACTTTGTAAAAAATCCGTATCAATGCATCGCCTATTTGTTTGTCTTTCTGACCGCCACCGGTTTTGTGGTTCTTGGAGGTATTTCCGGAGGTATTGAAAAATGGGCAAAAATACTCATGCCGCTTTTGTTTGTTTTATTGCTTTTGCTGACCCTGCGCTCGGTCACACTGCCAAATGCAAAAGCAGGGCTTGAGTTCTATCTGGCACCGAATTTCAGCAAAATTAACGCCGGCACTATTGCCAGCGCCCTGGGACAGGCTTTGTTCTCTCTCAGCCTGGGTATGGGAGCCATGATCACCTATGGAAGTTACATATCCAAAAAAGACAATCTGGCCATCTCCGCCGGTTATGTCTGTCTCTTCGATACCCTTATCGCTGTGGTCAGCGGCCTGATGATCTTCCCCGCTCTCTTTTCCATGGGACTCGATCCGTCGGGCGGACCGGGACTGGTGTTCGTTGTCTTGCCCTCTATTTTTGATAAAATGCCGGGTGGTATATTTTTTGGCGCCGGCTTTTTTCTCCTTTTAACTGTGGCCGCACTGACCTCGACGATCTCCCTGCTCGAAGTCGCTGTTACCTATTTTGTCGATGAATTTAACTGGCAAAGACGGCGCGCCGTTGTGCTCATGTCGGGACTCGCCTTTGTGCTGGGCATCCCTTCCGCACTTTCGCAAGGCGCAAACAGCCTGCTGTCCAATCTTCCACTCGTCCACCTTGGCTTTCTGGATTTTGCCAATATCCTTCTCGGGAACTATTCACTGACCATAGGAGCTCTGCTCATTGCCATCTTTGTCGGCTACAAGTGGGGTATTAAAAATTTAACTGCGGAAATAACGATTGAAAATAATCATTTCTATGGAAGATCATTCTGGGGCATCATCATTCGTTATTTTTGCCCCGTTGCAATAATCGTAATTTTATTGTATATTCTGCTAACCGGAAACTATTTCTAAATGTGGATTCTTTTATGATGACAAGAGATCAAGCCTATCAATTGGCAAAACCGAGATTCAGCAACAAAAATCTGTTTAAACATGTACTTGCCGTAGAAGCCGTTATGCGGGGTCTGGCGCGCCACCTAAACGAGGATGAGGAGAAATGGGGACTCGCAGGACTGCTGCACGATTTGGATTATGAAGAAACACAAAAAACACCCGAAAAACACGGCTTGATCACTGAAACGATCTTAAAGGAATATGACGTTCCCCCGGATATCGTCTATGCCATCAAATGCCATAACAATCTGGCAGTCCGGAAAACGCTGATGGATAAAGCGCTCTATGCTGCAGATCCGGTAACCGGGCTCATCGTGGCCGCTACCCTGATGCATCCGGACAAAAAATTAAAATCCGTGGATAGCGATTTTTGTCTGCGCCGTTTTAAAGAAAAAAGCTTCGCCCGCGGCGCCGGCCGCGAACAAATCGCAACTTGTGAAGAGATGAATCTCTCCTTGCAGGCGTTCTTCGATATTTCTATTGCAGCAATGCAAAGTATTGACGATGAACTGGGGCTCTAGAATGATTAAGCAATGGTGTATTGTGGCTCTTTTCCTGAGTTCTGCAGCCGCTGCTGACGGCATAAAATCAAACAGCAATGCTGTGAGAAAAGATTCTATAACGCTTTCCATGCAACCGACAGAACAAACGGATTCATGGCTCGCCAAAGACAAGGCGGACCACCTGATCATGAGTGCTTTTTTTGCCGGACTGGGATATTATGGAGCGAGAAAGCTCGCAAACAAGTCGGTTTCAGCCTCTGCAAATCTGGCGGCAAGTTTTTCCCTCACCCTCGGCCTGTCGAAAGAAGCATATGACAAAATCAGCGAAAAAGGTGTATTCAGTTTAAAGGATATTGTTGCCGATATTGCCGGCATATTTTTAGGATATCTTTTACTCATGGCCGGAACATCATAAAATGAAGGATAACTGATATCCTCAATGGATAAGAAAAAAATTGACAAACCCAAATCCAATTGCGGTGTCACCGCAATCTATGGAACACCCGATGCCGCTCATTTGGCATATCTGGCACTCTATGCGCTGCAACACCGGGGCCAGGAAAGCGCCGGGATCGTCAGTTATGACGGTAAATTACATAAACAAACCGGACAAGGCCTGGTAGCGGATGTGTTCTCGGATCAGGAAAGATTTAAACAACTAAAAGGCTCCTGGGCTATAGGACACAATCGCTACTCAACAACCGGATCGACACAGGCCCTCAATGCCCAACCCCTGACCTTCAACAACTATATGATGGGGCCTTTTGCCATCGCCCATAACGGTAATTTTACCAACAGCGGTATCATTCGTAAACAGCTCGAAAAAACCGGATCCCTGTTCCAAACCACCACAGACACGGAGATCATCCCCCATCTTATTGCGCGCTCAGATAAAGAAACCATATCTGAACGCATCATTGAAGCCCTGAAGCAAATTACCGGAGCCTATTCTCTGGTGATGCTGACACGGGATGGCATTTATGCCGCCAGAGATCCGCATGGTGTCCGTCCCCTCTGTGTCGGTAAACAGAAAAACACCTATTGTGTCGTCTCCGAAACCTGTGCTCTTGATCTGTTGAAAGCCGAATTTGTGCGTGAAATTCAACCGGGGGAATTGATAAAAATCGATGAAAATGGTATCACCGCCTTTCCCTTTCAAACTCAACAACCCCGTTACTCGTGTATTTTTGAATTCATCTATTTCGCCCGACCGGATAGCCGTATATTTAATGATAATGTTGACCGGGTTCGACGAAAATTGGGTAAAATTCTGGCTCTGGAATCAGATGTGGAGGCTGATATTGTCATTTCCGTCCCCGATTCCAGCAATACAGCAGCATTGGGCTATTCCAGACGGTCCAACCTGAAATTCGAGCTGGGACTGATTAGAAATCACTATGTGGGCCGGACATTTATACATCCATCCCAAAACATGAGAGATTTCGGCGTCAGAGTCAAATTCAATGCTGTAAAAGGAATCCTCGACGGCCGTAGAATCGTCGTTGTAGAGGATTCGATCGTGCGGGGCACAACCCTGAAACAGCTGGTTAAACATATACGCGAAAATGGCGCCAAAGAAGTCCATGTACGGATAAGCTCACCACCGATCGTTTCCCCCTGTTTCTATGGAATGGACTTTCCCAGCAAATCGGAACTCATTGCCGATAATAAATCGATTCAAGATATTAAAACCTATCTCGATTGCGATTCCCTGCACTATTTGTCGCATAAAGGTCTGTTAGAATCCGTTAAACCGCATGGGTGTGGTTTCTGTACAGCCTGTTTTACAGGAACATATCCCATTCCCATTGAAGATAAAATAGGTAAATACCAGCACGAACAAAATGAAGCTTAAAACCCTTGATTATTTCTTTGTTTTGCGACCAACACTCTTTTTCCCGGTGTGGACCGTTTCCCTGGCAGGATTCTGGGCCCAGGAACGCTTTGGCCCTTCGGCGGAAGAATCAGCGCGTATGACCGCGGAGCACGGGGATATCAGCCTGATAATGGTCATCGCGATTTTAACCCTGATGATGGGCAGCGCTTTTATTTTAAATCAACTCTTTGATGTTGAAACCGATAAAATTAACGATAAACTCTATCTCATCGCTTCGGGAGCCGTTCCAGAACAAACAGCCCACCTGGAAATGATCCTTTTAATGCTCAGTCCGATTTTATTGCTCTTTTTCGGCCGATATGATCTTTTTGCCATTATGGTTATGATATATCTCGTCACCGGCTATCTCTACAGCGGAAACCCGTTTCATCTGAAAAACCGGCCGTACGGCGGTATTTTCGCCAATCTTGTCGGGGGATTATTGATTTTTACTGTGGGATGGAATATCAATGGACAAATCGATATAAATTTGCTCTTTCATGCTCTGCCCTATATAAGCGGATTTCTTGCGGTCTATTTTTTTACCACAATTCCGGATGTCGGGGGAGATCTTCAGGCCGGCAAAATTACCATTGCCGTCAAGCATGGCGTCAAACCCGTTCTAATCGCCGGAACGATTTTAATGGTCGTTGCAGTTGCATTGGCAGCCGTCGCTAAAGATATTGTGGTCCTTTTACCCACCGCACTGTCAGTACCGTTTTTTATTGTCTCTCTGAAAACCAAAAGCGTCAAACGCGTTCTTGAAGCCAATAAATATGCAACGCTCTTTTTGTCCCTGATGATATGCTACAGGTTTCCGCTTTATCTGCTTATCATCATATTCATCTATTTTTTTTGCAAGTGGTATTATAAGAAACGATTTCAGGTGAATTATCCGAGCCTCAAACCATGCCGGTGAGCCAGATATGATTACAATCCGACATAATGCAGACAAATGCGATTACTGCGGCACCTGTGTGGCCGTTTGCCCGGCCGATGCTATCGAACTGAGAGAATTTTCTCTGAACATTCTATATGATCGTTGTACGGCCTGTCAACGATGTGTCGTGATATGTCCCATCCACGCCCTGGAGACTGAAGATGAAGTCAAAATATGATATCATCGTGGTCGGAGCCGGACCTACCGGCAGTATGGCGGCCTATTGGGGCGCCAAAGCCGGGGTATCGGTGCTGCTTTTGGAAAAAGACAGCCATATCGGTCTGCCTGTGCGTTGCGCAGAAGGCGTCGGTTCCAAATCGATCGAAAAACTCGTACCGGTTCAGGACACCTGGATCGCGCGGCGGATCACCGGTGTTGTTTTTCATTCTCCAAGCGGCAACCAGCTGAATGTTCAATCCGATGAGGTCGGATATGTCTTGCATCGCAAACGCTTCGATTACGACCTGGCCCGCATGGCGGCCGGTCAGGGCGCGGAGGTTCACACCCGGGCGTGGGTGTATGATCTGGTAAGAGAAAAGAATAAAATATCCGGAGTCAAAGTCAACCACCTGGGCGAAGAAAAAACCATCCACGCAGATGTCGTAATCGGCGCCGATGGAGTGGAATCGAGAGTGGGGCGCCGGGCCGGACTGAAAACAGATGTCGCGCTTAAAGACATGGAAACCTGCGCACAGGTGACCGCCGCGAACATTGACATCGATCCGGACTCTATTCATTTATACTTTTCACACAAGCTGGCGCCGGGAGGATACTTGTGGATTTTTCCCAAAGGCGAAAAAATCGCCAATGTCGGCCTGGGCATATCCGGTGAGTTTTGCCGTAAAAAATCTCCCTATACCTATTTGATGGAATTTATGCAAAACCATTTTCCGCAAGCCTCTATCCTAACCACCTCCCTGGGAGGAGTGACCGCCTCCAAACCCTTAAGGCATATCGTGACCGACGGACTCGTGCTCGCCGGAGATGCCGCGAGACATAGCAATCCGCTTACCGGTGGAGGTATTGCCAGCGGCATGACCGCAGGAAAACTGGCAGGAGAAATCGCTGCTGCCGCAGTAAAGGAAAAAAATGTCAGCAAAAAACGCCTGCTCGACTATGCACGGACTTTTAATAAAATCGAAGGCAAAAATTTAGCAAAATTTTATAAAATAAAAGAATTTGTCTATAACCTCTCCGATGAAGACCTCGTAAACATTGAAAAAGGCGTGACAAAGTTACCAGAGGAAAAAAGAACACTTTTGAATATTTTCAAAGTTGCTCTGGTAAATAAACCATCCTTGATCGTTGACGTCATCAAGTTATTTACATAAAGGGGAAAAATGAAAGCATTTTTCGATTTGGTAAAAAAAGACAAACACAACCTCGGATTACCCAATCTGATTACACTCGCAAGGCTGGCCTTTCTGCCCTTAATCGTCTATTTTATATCGAAAAATACAATGAAAACAGACCTCCTGGCCACATTATGCCTTTGCCTGTCCGGTGTAACCGACTATTTTGACGGCTATTTTGCCAGAAAACTAAAAATGCGCTCCGAACTCGGCCGCATGCTCGACCCCGTTGTCGACAAAATCACCGTTGGTGTCACTATGCTCTTTTTGGCGGCCTATAAAGGACTTGCCTACTGGTACGTTTTTATGGTCATCGGAAGAGATATCCTCATCCTTGTCGCCAGTTTGCATATCATCTCCCGAATACAAAAAGTCAAAGAATCAAATCTGATGGGGAAATACACCCTGGTTTCTTTTTTGGCGGTAATCGTCTGTTATGTGCTCGAACTGGAACCCTATAATCGCTACATCATGATCATATCGGCGATTCTCATTCCGTTTTCCATCATAACCTATTTTAAAATCTATAAAAGCGTCTTTATTGAAAAATACAATTCCGGAAAGTAGAAAGGATGGTTCTGTGCTGAAAAAATTCACCAAACTGCAACAAGGATTGTCAAAAACCAGAACCGGACTGGTCAAGGGTATTGGTCGTATTTTAAAATCATCCAGCAGGATCGATGAGAATATGCTCGACGAAATAGAAGAACTGCTCATTCTTTCCGATGTCGGGCTCGACACCACAGAGCATCTTATTGACCGGTTACGCGAAAAATATAAGGATAGCACAATCGATAATGAGGAAGATGTCTTCACCCTGTTTAAGACTAGCCTTGCCGAAGAACTCGAAAACGCTGTCAGTGCGAATGATCCTGAAAACATTATCAATACAAAGCCCCATGTGATTTGTGTCATCGGCGTGAACGGTACAGGCAAAACCACGTCGATCGGAAAACTCGCTCATTGGTATCAGCAAAAGAACTATAGCGTCTTGTTGGCGGCAGCAGACACATTCAGAGCTGCCGCCACTGAACAGCTAAGTATCTGGGGAGAACGCGTCCGGTGCGATATTATCAAAACCTCCCCCGGAGGGGACCCGGCAGCTGTCGCTTTTGATGCCGTCAACGCCGCAAAAGCGCGTAATAAAGATATCTTGATCATCGACACAGCCGGTCGATTGCATACAAAATCCAATCTGATGCAAGAGTTGCAAAAGATACACCGCGTACTCGATAAAGCGATGCCAGGCGCCCCGCATGAGATCCTTCTCGTTATCGATGCCAATACCGGCCAAAACGGACTGGCACAAGCCCGCACCTTTATGCAGGCAGTCGGGGTTACCGGTATCATCCTGACCAAACTCGACGGCACAGCCAAAGGCGGTATCGTCTTCTCGATACAAAAACAACTCGAGATTCCGGTAAAATATATCGGCATCGGTGAAAAACCGGATGATCTGCAACGCTTTGATCCGAGTGAATTCGTTGAGGCATTGTTTCAGTGAAGCTGGCTTTTATAAACCTTGGTTGTCCCAAAAATGTAGTCGACCTTGAAATTATCCTCGGTATGATTAAACCCCATGTGGAATTTAGCGACAGCCCTGAAAACGCTGATGTTACACTTGTCAACACCTGCGCGTTTATCGACTCTGCAAAAGAACAAGCCATCGATCACATCCTCAATATCGCTCGATTGAAGCAAGAACATCCTTCGCATCAACTCTGGGTAAGTGGCTGTTTGCCGCAACGCTATCAGAACAACCTGTGCAAAGAAATTCCGGAAATCGACGTCTGTCTGACGTCTACAGACCCCAGGATAACAGCGCAGCAATTATTGACTCTGATTAAAAAACCCCTCGGCCCGCAGCAACCCCGAAAACAACTGACATTAAAACACTACGCTTATCTGGAAATCTCCAAGGGCTGCAGCAATCGATGCGCCTACTGTGCGATTCCGCTGATTAAAGGCAATCATATCAGCCGGCCACCCGAAGAAATTCTCGATGAGGCGGAACAACTGGTGCAATCCGGTGCCAGAGAGCTGATCCTGGTGGCACAGGATACCACGTTTTACGGACATGAGCTCGGTTCTGGCACCAATCTCGCCGGTTTACTCACCAGGTTGAACCGAATCGGGCAACTCAGATGGATACGTTTATTATATACCCATCCGGCGCATTGGAACGACGACCTGATCGAATGTGTCGCGGAACTGGATAAAGTCGTTAACTATGTAGACCTGCCCATTCAACACATCAACAACCGGATTTTGCAACAAATGGGTCGCAAAGTGACGCGAAAACAGGTCGTAACCCTTTTACAAAAATTACGCCGGCAAATTCCCGGCCTGGCCCTGCGGACCTCGCTTATCGTAGGCTATCCGGGCGAAACAGAAAAAGAATTCAAGGAACTTTTTGACTTTATCAACCATTTTAAATTTGAAAGGCTGGGTGTTTTTAC
>CAZMUU010000060.1:4143-14712 GCA_964569215.1 uncultured Cytophagia bacterium | reverse complement strand
GCATTATAATGTATGATCGTATTGAAAAAATCGACAACTCCTGGATTCAACACGGAAAACTGAATGATCGTATCTATCTCATGAATCTGGATCAGAAGGATATGCATACAATCGTTCCGCGTCTGAACGACCTGGCCGAAAAAAACGGTTATAGCAAGATTTTTGTCAAAGTACCGATTTGGGCCACTTTTGATTTCAGTCGGGAGGGCTATATTAAAGAAGCATTTATACCGGATTTTTATCCCAGGGGTTCCGGTGCCTATTTTATGGCAAAATATCCAAACCCCGAACGGGCCCAGCAAAAAGAGGATGAGCTTGAAAAAATATGTTCGATTATCGATTTGGCAAAATCCAAGGCTGACAGCAATAAAAAAAGTTTGCCGACCGGTTTAAAACTGGCACCCATAAAGGAAAATAATATCGATCAACTCGCCGCTCTCTACAGCCTGGTGTTCAAAAGCTATCCTTTTCCCATTCTCGATACCCGCTATCTGCGTGAGACGATGGAGAGTCATATCGATTATTACGGTGTTTTCAAGGAAGAAAAGCTGATATCCGCTTCCTCGGCCGAAAAGGATACGGATAAACAAAACGCTGAAATGACCGATTTTGCCACGCATCCGGATTTCAGTGGAAAGAGTCTGGCTCTTTTTCTCCTCCGATTGATGGAACTGGAGATGAAGAATCAAAAAATGAGAACATTATACACAATTGCCAGAGCCTTTTCACCTTCTATGAACATTACGTTTGCCCGCAACGGCTATGAATTCGGCGGTACGCTGGTCAATAATACCAATATCTTTGGCGGCCTGGAAAGCATGAATGTCTGGTATAAACGGCTCAGATGATTATTTTGCGTTAATTTTTATTAAAAATCGCTCCGTCTCGATCAAATTTTATTTAAAATTCCTGCAATTCTCAACGGTATTTCGTATATTTAAAAATAAAAGGACGGAGCAATGCGAATTTTTGCAAAACGTTCAGGTAATCTGGCAGGACATGGGAGCAGGTGGCTGCTTATCTTTATCTCCTGCATTACGCTTTCCTGTAATGCATCTCGTGAATTTGAATTCGCCTGGCTGAGCGATACCCATATCGGCAGCAGTGGCGCCGATGAGAATCTGGCCGAATTGGTCAGTGATATCAATAAACAAGCCGCTATCGAATTTACCATCTTGTCCGGAGATGTTACAGAGCTGGATACCGATGATTATCTGTTGACCGCCGGAAATCTTCTGGACCAACTTTCCCAACCCTGTTATGTGATTCCCGGAAACCATGATACAAAGTGGAGCGCCTCCGGCGGCAGAAATTTTATCCGCCTCTTCGATGATGATAAATTCACCTTCCTGCACCAAAATATACGCTTTATTGGAATACATCAGGGACCTGTGTTGCGAATGGGAGACGGCCATTTCGCTCCCCAGGATTTACGCTGGCTCGATTCTCTGCTCAACAAAACAAAGCCGCACAAAAAGTTGCTCTTTGTCACCCACTATCCCATCAATCCTTCCGTATCCAATTGGGTTGAATTTTTAAAATTGATTAAAGGCCATAATGCAAAATTTCTAATACACGGCCATGGCCACCGTAACCGTAGCGACAATTATGCCGGCTTGCCGGCCGCCATGGGGCGTTCCTCTCTTTCGCGCGGAAAAGAGGCGGGCTATAACATCGTGCAGGTAAGCGACGGTCAGATTATCATCAGCGAAAAATCACCGGGTAAACCGAGACAAAAACCCTGGTTTACGCTTTCACTGGAAACCGAGACGAATATCGAATTGCCGCAAGATGTGCCCGATTATTCCACGAATGATCAATATCCTCAGGTTAAAGTGATTTGGCGAAATTATAACGGTTATACCCTGACTGCAGCCGCTGCTGTTGATTCAGGCCGGGTCTATACCGGTGATGCGAGCGGACGGATATATGCCTTTGATCTGGAAAGCGGAAATCTGTTATGGCAATATGAATCCGGTGCTCCTGTTTATGCCGGCCCTCAAGTTCGTAACCATTCTCTTGTTTTTACTTCCACCGACAGTAATATTTATTGTTTGAATAATCGCAACGGAGCTTTAAATTGGCGGGTTAAGACCGGTGCTCCGGTTATTGCTTCCCCGATAACGGATTCTCTAAATGTATATGTCGGGTCAAGCGACGGTTATTTTCGCTGTATCGATCTCATTAGCGGTTCTCTGCTATGGAAATCCTCTCAGATTGAGGGGTATGTCGAAACCAGGCCTCTTCTTTACGAAGATAAAGTCATTTTCGGTGCCTGGGACGGGAATTTATACGCTTTAGATCGTCAAAGCGGTGCTACGGCATGGACATGGTCGGGGGGCCGTAGCGGGGTGCTCTATTCGCCGGCTGCTTGCCGGCCTGTCGCCGGTAGAGGAAAGATTTTTATCGTTGCCCCTGACCGCTATATGACCGCCATAAACAGCAAAACCGGAGATACGATCTGGCGCAGCGATCGATTCCAGGTACGCGAATCGATCGGTATGGCGGCTGACGGCTCGGCGATATATGCCCGTTGTATGCGAGATACGGTTTTTGCAATCAATCCTGCTGCTAACCGGTTGCAACCCGAATGGGTCAGCGATTGCAGTTATGGCTATGATATTGCACCGTCGATGCCGCAGGAAAGAGGCGGTACGGTTTTTTTCGGCACCAAAGACGGCTATGTTTTTGCATTGGATCGCTACAGTGGCGATGTAAAATGGAAATATCGCGTCGGCCCCAATTTGGTCAATACGGTTTCACCTCTCAACAACCATCAGGTTGTTGCAACAACGATCAACGGTCAGATTATCCTGCTTTCGGAAGAAACGGAATAAAAAAAAGAGGGAGACGTTATGCGTTGTTCCTGGTTTCGTGACCATTATCGTCAGGTTCATATGGATTTTCATATGCCTGAATTCCCGCCCCAGGCTATACGAAATTTCGATGCCAAATCATTTGTCAGCCATCTTCTGCATGGCCGAATTAATATGGTGGCCCTTTTTGCCAAATGCCATTTTGGCAACTCTTTTTATAATACGGTTATCGGCCACAAACACGCCGGACTGGAAGCGGATTTTCTCATGGAAACGGCAACAGAGGCGCGCAAGCACGGCATCAAGACGCTTGCCTATTATTCCTTATGCGTCGACAAGCACGCTTATGATCACAACCCGGACTGGCGATATGTTGATGCGAATGGCCGGACCTATGGAGGCACGTTTGGCTCGGTTTGTATGAACACCCCTTACAAGGACGAGCTTGCTCTGCCGCAAATGAAAGAGATTGCGTCGGACTATCCGGTTGACGGGTTTTTTATCGATATTCCGGTACCGTGGGGGGCGCCGGATTTTTTCTGTTTTTGTAAATTTTGCCGGCAACGCTGGAAAGAGGAATTCAATATCGATCTCTCCGAAGATATTCATCCCCTTCAACGGCAACGATTCAATATGATTCTGGTCAGCAGCTGGTTGCGGCAAATTCGATATATCCTAAAGCAGCACAGCCCGGAGCTGGTTCTGTGTGTCAATCTCGCCGGTACACCGGTAATGTCGAAAACCGTAAAGGAGCTCGTCGAGATCGGTGTCTGGGAGAGTCAACCCAGTCCCGGAGATTATCTGGGTCACAGTTTCGCCTGTCGTCTCGGCCGTCATGATCTGCCGGATGTTCAGGTGATGACGGTGCGTTTTTATCAGGGCTGGGGTGATATGTCACTTAAACCGGAAGCGCAGCTCACAACAGAACTTTCGGCCATCATCGGTAATGGTATGGTTCCAAATGTCGGAGATCAGGTAAATATCGACGGCACTCTGCAAAAGCCGGTTTATGATCTGTTTCGCAAATCGTTTGGGTTTGTTGCTGAACGGGAACAGATTTTAAAAAACGCCAAACCCTTTGTCCATACCGCTGTTTTATTACCCGTACCGGATGCCGAGCTGCCGTTTTCAGCCGGGCCCTGTTCACGCGATGCCGCTCTGAACTGGAAAGAAAGCCCGGCAGCATGGCGCGGTGTCCATAAATGTTTGATTGAGAGCCATATTCAAACCGATCTTTTTTATTCTATTCTCACCGATTCGCTCGACTTTCCTGTCGTTGTTCTGCCGGAACCCGGAACCTATCAGAGCGGTATGATGGAGCGGTTAAGACGGTATGTCGCCAATGGCGGTACACTCATCGCGGTGGGCAATTCTATTCTTGAAAACGGCCAGTGTCCGCTGCAGGATGTCTTTGGAATTCGTTATCTTGAACCCCTCAGCTTTAGCATTGCGCATTTCAAACCACGGCCGGAAATTCAGAGTCCGACCGATGATATCCCCTTACAGATTCGCGGTCCGGTATACAAAGTCATAGCCGAAGAAGCACAGGTTCTTGCGGATCTCTATTTTCCGGTCGGTGAAACCCAGCCGCCGGTCAAAGGATTTCGTCATCCCTGTCCGCCGGCACAATTAAAAGCGAGCGGTTATCCGATGGCGACCGTTCATACCTATGGAAAGGGACGGGCGGTTTATATTGCTGCTTCTCTCTTTGATATCTACTGGCGTACGAACCATCACTGGCTGCGACAATTTGCCGAAGCTTTGATTCGTCATATCGATGAAAAGCAACCGGTTAATATCGATGCCTCCGGAAAGGTCGAGGCCAATCTTCTTGCTGACGGAGATGACCTGCTGCTCGTTCTTATCCATTATTCACTCGGACACCAGGGCGGACAATCTGCAATCGCTGCAATTGAGAAAATCGAACCGATTACGGCGATACAGTGTCGGTTGCGATTTCGCACTATCGAGGGTGTCATCCTTGAACCGCAGGGCCGTGAAATTCCTTTCAAGCAGAAAAATGACATTTGTACCTTTACGCTGCCGGAACTTGACTCTTTGGCCATCATCCGGTTGAAGGGTGCGTTAGCAAATAAAAAATAGGGTCATACAATTAACCGTATATTATTTTGGGAGCCTGAACTATGACAATCAAGCAAGCAATGCGCCGGATAGAAAAGCTGGCCATGCCGAAAAGCGATAGTGCTGTTTACAAAAGCGTTATAGAAATAATTGCCAGGCATATGCAAAATGATTTTAAAGTGATCAAAAACCCCGCCAGAGATGATGCCTTTCTCATCGCGGTTGCCGATGATTTGAAACAACAGCCTGACATCAAGAAACCCGCAGAGGGTGAATGGGGCTATCTGCAGCTGGATGAGCAGGGCAGGGGGAAATTGGTGGTGTCGCGACCGCATTTGCTTTACAGCCTCTGTTCCTATATACTCGTCTATTTGGGCGAAGAGGATACAGCGACCTGCAAAAACGGCAGGCTTTTTAAAATCGGCTTTAAATGGAACCGTCCGGTATTTGATTGTTGTTTGACCCAGCTCTACAGAACCGTTCGCCATTTTGATTTCAAAACCCATATCCGTGAATATGCCGGAATGGGGTGTTCGCATATCGAGGTGAATGCCCTGGCGACGCCGCACGGCCTGGAGCAGGGGGTTCCTCATGAAGTTTATCCGGTCTTTTATACGTATTGTGCAGCACTGGATCAGTTCGTCTGCAGCCGGCTCAACGACGGTATCTATCCGCGCGAATATCTTACGGCCAATCTGACCCGCTTGAGAAAATATGCTGCCGAAGCGATTAAGTACGGTATGAAACCCGGAATTCACTGTTTTGAACCGCGGAATGTACCGGATACCTTGCTGCAAAAGTATCCCATGCTGCGGGGAGCGCGCGTCGACCACCCGCTGAGATCCCTTAAACCGAGGTATAACCTCGCGCTGGCGCACCCTTTTGTCCGCATGCATTATAAAGAGCTCATCCAGAATCTTTTAAAAGCGGTGCCGGAGATCGATTATATTTCCATTGTCACCAACGACAGCGGTGCCGGATTCGAGTTTACCCGCTCTTTGTATGTCGGTGCAAATGGGGGTCCTTATCTCATTCGTGAGTGGAACTCGGTTTCCGACGTGGCCAGAGCGGCGGCCAAAAATGCCATGAGTTTTTTCAAACTTTTACGCGACGCCGGGCGGGAAATCAATCCCGACTTTCGCGTCATATTTCGCCTGCTTTCGTTTGCCGACGAACAGGACTATCTGCTGGAGGAGCTCGATGAGCATATCGATATAGAAGGCCCGACGTTCAAGGGACGCGGATATGCGCCCGTATATACGCATCCCCACTATAAAGATATCAAAGGGGTGGATATGTCGGTCTGGCAGAACCGGCTCGATGCGGACGAGCATGATTTTATGCAGTTCATGAAAAAACAGAATGGCCGCGCCCATGTTCTTTATTCCTTTGGCGGCTATACCAATCTGGACAACTTGCTCGGTATTCCCTTTCCATGGTTGTTATATGAAAAACTCGATGCCATGTACAAGGTTAAAAGCGAATTTGTCGCTTTTAACGGCGGCATACACCCGCCATCTCTGGTTCCCTGGTGCGTTAACCGCCAGGTGGTACGCGCCTTTCAACACGATCCTGATTTAGACATTAATGAGTTTGTTAAAAAAGTGGCCATCCAATGGGTTGATAATTTTGCCGGTGATCTGGTCAGGGTGTGGAAACAGATCGATAAGGCGATCCGCACCTATCCGGTCCCCGGACTCTATTCAAACGTCGGCAATACCTGGTATCGCCTGTGGTCGCGACCGATTGTACCCAATATCGAGGCCATATCCGAAACGGAGCGGCAGTATTATGAGCGCTTTATGCTTGCGCCTCCGCACAACCCCAATCGCATCGACCTGAATCAGGATGTTTTGTTCGAACTAAGCGGCCCGGACAAAGCAGCCAAAATGATGAAAAGGATGGATGAGAACACCATTCCCATGCTGGATAAGGCTCTTGAGATGCTGAACGACCTCAAACAAAAAAGCAACGACGAATCCGGTAATGTTCTCTTTGTCGATTTGTATGACCGCATTCGCGGTTTAAAATGCTGGATCACCACACAGCGCAATGTACAGGCCTGGGTAGCGGGTGTACACGGCTATCTGCGCAGCAACGACAAGGCGTTTAAAAAAGAGTGCCGCACTCTGCTTAAAAAAATGGTCCAGCTCGAGATTGAGAATATGCATGAGCTCCTCGACTTGTGGCAGCACAGTTCAACCGATTTTGTTGTAATATCCGGAAAAGGCGAGTCGGTTCATGCATTGGGTGAAAATTTTGGCGAACACCTGGAACGCAAAATCGAGCTCATGCGTCGGCACGCTGAAGACGAACCTTATGTGGACCCGAAATTTATCTGGCGTGTTCCCGACCTTGATTTTTATTCACAGGATGATATGGAGCCCGGCGCCACGCCTATGACCGGTAAGTTATAAATTTATGCAAAAGGAGTACGGGAATGAAAGTTTTCGGTTCGGCAATTCTGATGTACCTCTTTATCTGCACGCTCTCCTTTTCTCAAGATGCTGTCGTAATCGGTTCGAGACTGGAATTGTTCGTCGATCCGTTTCTGGTGGATAGCAGTGAAGGATTGACGTGCAAATTGCATCCACCGCGTCCGCGTGAAATCGCTATCGTTCATAATGAGGCCTGGGAGGGCAACACCAGCGGCTATCACACCGTATTTGAGGATGGTGATCTTTTTCGCATGTACTACCGCGGATCGCATCACGATGCTGTTGCAAAGACCATGGCACACGAGCAGGTGGTCTGCTATGCTGAAAGCGAGGACGGCATACACTGGATTAAACCCAATTTGGGAGTATACACCTTTGCAGGATCAGACGACAATAATATCATCTGGAAAGGAGAAGGTGCACATAATTTTGCTCCTTTTCTCGATTCCAACCCGGCCTGTCCACAGAATGAAAAGTACAAGGCCATGGGAAGCGGTGAAGGTGGTCTTTATGCATTTGTATCGGTTGACGGGGTACACTGGCGAAAAATGGCAGATGCGCCGGTCTTTACCCGGGGGATGTTCGATTCCCAGAACAATGCCTTTTGGTCCGAGCTGGAAAACAAATATGTTTGTTATTTTCGTTCCTGGAGTGGTGACGGCTTTAGCGGCTATCGGCAGATTTCCAGAACCACATCAACGGATTTTATCAACTGGAGCGATCCTGTCGAACTGGATTATTTCGGTGCCCCGCTGGAACATCTCTATACCAATCAAATTTTTCCTTATCATCGCGCAGAGCATATTTATCTGGGATTTCCGATGCGATTTTTTCCGGAGAAAAATCCCATGCAGTTTGCTTCCAGCGGCGTTTCCGATGCTGTGTTCATCTCCTCCCGCGACGGAATTCATTTTAACCGCCGGCTTGACGCCTATATCCGGCCCGGACTGCAGAAGGAGCAGTGGGTTTGCCGCAACAATATGGTTGCCAGGGGATTGTTGCAGACCCGCACGGAATTTGGCGATGGCAGCAAAGAGCTATCTCTCTACGTGGGAGAAGGATATTATCAGGGTGAGAGTGACCGTATGCGGCGTTATACACAACGGCTCGACGGATTTGTGTCACTGCATGCCGATTATGATGGCGGCTGGTTCATCACAAAGCCCCTGATTTTTCGCGGAAACACCTTGTTGATCAATGTATCCACGTCAGCGGCGGGATTTATGATGGTCGAGCTTTTGAATAAAGAGGGTAACCCGATTCCGGGTTTCTCGCTCGCCCGTGCCCCCGCTCTGTGCGGTGATGATATCGCTATGAATGTGTATTGGAACAGCTCTGCAGTTCTGGCTGATTATCAGACCACCCCGATACGCCTGAGATGCTATCTCAAAGATGCAGATCTTTATGCCATACAATTTAAATACCTGTAATTTACGAGCCGCTAACTTTTTTTGCTTCAAATGCACCATTTTCCTAAAATCGCAGGAGTAAAACGATGAAGAGTTGGATTATTCAGATGTTGTTGCTGGCGCTGTCAGCCCTTTTTGCCCAACCGGCAGAACAATGGAAGCCTCATGACCGAAACCGGCCTCAGCCGGAGGTTGTTGATCCCGATGCCGGGCAATTGCCGTCAAAGTCATTCGCACCATCCGATGCCGTCGTATTATTTGACGGCAGCGATTTTTCACACTGGCAAAGCATCGATGGCGGGGTGGTGGAATGGAAGCGCAATGAAGATTATATGCAAGTGGTCAAGGGAACCGGGGCCATTCAAACCAAACAATACTTCGGCAGCTGCCAGTTACACGTCGAGTGGGCTACGCCGGAAGCTATTCAAGGAACCGGTCAGGAGCGCGGCAATAGCGGTGTCTTTTTCATGTCACGCTATGAGGTACAGGTGCTCGATTCTTATAACAACCAAACCTATCCGGACGGTCAGGCGGCAGCCATATATGGCCAGTACCCGCCGCTGGTCAATGCCAGCCGTCCTCCCGGTGAGTGGCAGAGTTATGATATCGTCTTTTATCGCCCGCTGTTCGATCGCTATGGCGTATTAAAACGGCCGGCCGCGATGACGGTTTTTCATAATGGTGTTCTCGTCCAACACAATGCCGAATTGATCGGCTCTACAGTAAGCGGCAACCTGGAAATGCATGGGGCAAAAGGGCCGCTTATGCTCCAGGATCACGGCAATCCGGTTCGATACAAAAACATATGGATACGCGAGATCGAAAAACGGCAGGAGATATTTGCTCCGTTGATCTTTCCGTCCGGGGCAATTGTCGACGATACGAACCCGCTTCAGGTAAAAATGAGATCCGTTCCGCATGATCTGCAAATTCGATATACGCTGGACGGTTCGCAACCGAATCGGTTTTCCCGGTTATACGACAATCCCTTTCTGATCGAGCATACCACCATTGTCAAGGCAAGAGCATTTACACCGTCTATGGATTCCAGCCTGGTGTCAGTGAGTAATATTCAATATGTCGATCCCAAAATAAATGGAATTCACTATTGGCTCTATACGGGAATGTGGCAACAATTACCCGATTTCGCCGCACTTATACCGCAAAAACAGGGCGTGGTTTATGATCCCGCACTCGATCGCATTCAAACACCTGCAGAGGGCTTTGCTCTTCTTTTTAAGGGATATCTGCGAATCATCAAGGAAGGTGAATACACCTTTTATTTGCGCTCGGATGACGGCTCCCGGCTCATCATCGGCGACCATATTATCGTCGATCATGACGGGGTTCACGGCCCGGAACAAAAACTCGGAACCATTCACCTTTCAGACGGATATCATCCCTTTGAGCTGACCTATTTCCAGGAGAAGAGCGGTTATTCATTGCAAGTTTTATTTGAAGGGCCGGACATCATCAGACAACCTTTACCGGCAAATTTGCTGTATCTTGAACCGCCGGCTAAATAGGCGGCAACCTTTCGGAAAAACAGAGGATCTGCGCAAGCCGGAAAACGAAACGTAAAATATAAACTGTGAGGATGAATCTGTGTATTTCATAGGTCAGAGTATATGTCTTGTACTGCTGTGCGGCCTGGTGCTGTTAACCTTTGTCGCTTCTCAAGCGGATTCCAATGTCAGGGCGGTTCGCCTGCGATGCGAATATCTGACCAATCCGCTCGGAATCGATGTTGTCAAACCGAGATTGAGCTGGATCGTCGATTCACCGGCCGCAGGCGACAGTCAGAGCGCCTGGCAAGTGGTGGCT
>CAZMUU010000060.1:0-4133 GCA_964569215.1 uncultured Cytophagia bacterium | reverse complement strand
TCGTAAAAATCTGGAAAAAGGTATTTTTGATCTCTGGGACAGCGGCAAGGTTCAGTCGGATCAGAGCATCCAGATAGAATATGGCGGTATACCCCTGAAATCCCGAATCTATTGCTACTGGAAAGTGCGACTCTGGAATCAGGAGTACAGTGCCGGAGACTGGAGTGAAACGGCTTTTTTTAGCATAGGGCTGTTGCGAAAAAAGGATTGGCATGCCGCCTGGATCGGTGCGGAAAAACATCAGCGGGAAAAAGGGCTTCCCACCATACCACCTTCACCGCTGTTGCGCAAGACCTTCAGCAGTAAAAAAATTGAACGGGCTTTGCTTTATGTTACCAGTTTGGGGGAGTATGAGGTTTATATCAACGGCCACAAAGTCGGCGATCATCTGCTTGCTCCCGAATGGACCGATTACCACAAACGGGTACAATATCAGACCTATGATGTGACCGGCATGCTCGAAGCGGGAGAGAATTGTCTCGGGGCCGTGCTGGCTGACGGCTGGTATGCCGGAAGGCTGGGCCCGGTTCGCTGGGATGAGAATTTTCCCCTTCGCGGTGCCTATGGTCTTGACCGCAGATTGTTGCTGCAGCTTGAGATCGAAACCGACCGTGGCAAGCAAATTATCATTTCCGATGATTCGTGGAAACTGTTCGAGGATGGACCGATTCAACGCGCGGATCATTTTCTCGGTCAGGTCTATGACGCTCGCAAGGAACAACCCGGCTGGAATAGAGTGGATTTTGATGATTCCGCATGGAAATCAGCGACCGTCGATTCAGAGCTGCAAACGGGCGAACTGGTTGCACAGATGAATGAACCGGTTCGGCAGGTCGCCACTGTGAAGCCTGTAGACATACAGGTGCCGGAGGAAGGCGTTTGTATCTTTGATATGGGACAAAACATGGTCGGATGGTGCCGTATCCGCCTTGAGGGAAAGAGAGGGACGGTCGTTACCCTGCGCCATGGCGAAATGCTCAATGCAGACGGCTCTTTATTTACCGGTAATTTGGGTACGGCCATGCAGAAGGATCAGTTTATACTCGACGGCAAAGGTGCCGGGAGCTTTGAACCCCGTTTTACCTATCACGGTTTTCGCTATGTTGAGGTGACAGGACTGGATCAAAAAGCGGACAAAGAGATGCTGACCGGTATCGTTGTCGCCTCTGATGCGGTGAAAACAGGTTCCTTTGAATGCAGCCATCCTCAAATCAATCAGCTGATGCAAAATATTCTTTGGACCCAACGGGGCAATATGATCAGTATTCCGACTGACTGTCCGCAACGCGATGAAAGGATGGGGTGGATGGGAGATGCACTGGTGTTTGCCCAGTCCGCCATCTACAATCTCGATAGGGCAGCCTTTTTCAGCAAGTGGATCCTCGATATTCGCGATGCCCAGGCCGACGATGGCCGTTATCCCGATTATGCACCGCACCCTTATGATCCCAACACACATTTTTCAGATGCCCCGGGGTGGGCGGATGCCGGCGTCGTGGTGCCCTGGCGCCTTTATCAGAATTATGGCGACAAACGGATCCTGGCGGAACATTATCTGTCTATGAAACGCTTTATCGATAATATTCGCGAGCACAATCCCGACCATCTCTGGCAGCACGCTACCGGAAACGAATACGGTGACTGGCTCAACGGCGATACCATTACTGCAAACAATTATCCCAAAAGTGGCGGACAGGTTCCCTACCTGCTCTACACCACTGCATTTTATGCCTGGTCAACCTCCATTTTTGCACAAATTGCCGACCTGTTGGGTAAAGAAGCGGATTATGCCGTGTATAGCGATCTGACCGGTCGCATCAAACAAAAATTCAATCAGGAATTCGTCAAATCAGACGGACGCTTGAAAGGAGATACCCAGGCAGGATATGCATTGGCGCTGGCGTTTGATTTGCTGCCTGAATCCCTGCAGTCAAAAGCTGCTCAACATATGGTCACGGCGGTTGAAAAATATGATTATCGCATTTCCACCGGTTTTCACTCTACCATCTTGTTGATGAAACAGTTGAGCAGATGGGGGTATCACGATATCGCTTACCGGCTTTTGGAGAATCGTTCTTTTCCCTCATGGTTGTATAGCATCGACCAGGGCGCGACGACCATCTGGGAACGCTGGGATGCCTGGGTTGAAGGACGGGGATTTCAACAGTCGGATATGAATTCTTTTAATCACTATGCATTCGGAGCGGTGGCGGAGTGGATTTATCAGAATATACTCGGTATTCGATTTGACGAAAACCAGCCGGCCTACAAGCATATTATTCTCAAGCCCATACCGGGCGGCTCGCTGACCTGGGCCCGGGGATCGTATCAATCGTTACATGGACTGATCGCCGTTGAATGGAAAAAGGTAAACAGTTCTGTTTTTGTGTCGGTTACCATACCCGCCAATACGGAAGCAACCCTTTATCTTCCGACTACTGATGCGGACAGCGTGCTTGAAAGCGACAGGCCGATTGATCAGAATCCCCGTGTGTGTCGGATCGAGAAAGGTAAAGCAATTTTACAGCTGAAGAGTGGATCGTACCGTTTTAAAGCTGATTTTGATTGATATTTTTTCAATGTCGACAGGCTTATCAACACAGAGATATCAAACCCGGCAAAGAGTTTAGACAGGCTGTCGATCTTTCAGTGATCATCATGATACATGGTGATGCCGGCTATCTATATCATGATATAGAGGGAAAAAAGCAGAAAGCAGATCAAAGGATACTTCGCCGGGCCATTAGGGTTGCCCGGCGGCTTGATCATTCGGAAGTTTTTATTTATCATCAGAAACGGGTTGAATCCTTTTTTCTTTTTTTCAAAAAAAAGGATGGCGAATTTTATTATTTTCGAAATGGTCGGTTATATATCAAGAAAGAGTATTCGAGAGCGAATTCATTAAAGCGATTGTCGGCAGAGAGTCAATTATATCATGAATATCGATCTGTATCGCCTGATAGGAACAGATTGTTCTTTTATTATGGGCATCACATACCGGATGTTCAAAATGAGGGATATCACGCCTCATATCCGAATCTTGATTACAACATTCCGGTGATTCTTTAATGAATATGCCGCGAGATTCATTTATGAATATACCGGGAGTTGAAATTTTATACAAACCTCCTCAATTCGGGCATAAAAAATTTAAAAAACACCATTCAGGCCTGGAGTGTTTAAGATAAGAGTCGCCGGAATTGAGTGATCTTTTCAGAAATAGGTAATATCCCGAACAGCCTTTATGTCGGAAAAGAGTTGTCGCCATTCGAGATCGCTATAGGAGGCTTGAAACACCCGGCCATCCGAAAGGAGTGCCCATAAATACGATTCGGCCGGAATGATTTTTTCCACCATGGTATCGGGCCAGGGGGTATCCAGGTTTTTATCAAGCATAGTCCATTGGACCAGATTATGGCTTGTTTCGATGCGTCCGTTTTTATCGACAGAATCCGCCGGCCCGAAGATGACGTGCTGCGGATTAATCGGGTCGATCCAGGCGGCACGGCAATAACATGGATACAGATTATCCCACCTCTTCCCTGAATCTGTAGACCGGTACAGGCCTCCGCCAGTGCAGGCATAGATGATTTTTTCCGATTTTGGTGACACATAAATAGAGTGGACATCGGCATGCACGCCGTTTTCCGTTATTTTTTGGTAACCCGTACTCCCATCCACCAGAGACCAGTGTTCGTCAGGCCTGTTCTTGAACAATATACCTCCCTGTTCCACGGCTGCGTACATTTGTTTGCCATCCAGGGAAAAATCCCGTATGCAGCCGGCATTATCCGAGTAGGGTAATGACCAGCCAAATTGGTCCCGCATCATTTCGACCTCGATATCCCGTTTCCAGGTTTGTCCCAGATTTTTGGAGCGAAAAATGGCTGCCGGTTCGGTACCGGCGAAGATTTGATTATTCCTGTCCGCACGCAGACTTTGTATATGTGGATGAACCAATCCTGTATTTCTCTCTTCCCACGAGCACCCGAGATCCAGGGAAACGGCAATTCCCGTTTTAGTACCGGCAAACAGAATACCCTCCGCATCCGTTATGCTGGTAATATAACGGTTCTCCAGAGAATGCCTTACCAGATACCAGCGGTCATTGGCGTATTCAAGAACATAAATTC
>CAZMUU010000059.1:1968-14787 GCA_964569215.1 uncultured Cytophagia bacterium | reverse complement strand
CCATTATCCTCTGGAAAAACACACCCATGTCGTTTTTAATCTTTCTTCCGGTATCGAGATGCGTTATCGTGATCCGCGTCGTTTTGGATTGATTGCCGTACAAAAACCGGGGGCGAATTCCAATATGCTGTTGGACCATTTGGGCGTAGAGCCGCTATCTGATGAGTTTGATGCAGAGTATCTCTGTGGCCGTCTTGGCAAAAGCATGCGTCCGGTTAAAAACGTATTGATGGATGCAACGGTTGTGGTCGGACTGGGAAATATTTACGTTTCCGAAGCTCTGTTTATGGCCAAGATCGATCCCTGTCGTGCTGCCGGCACGTTGAGACGGGTTGAGGTCGATCTTTTGGTAAAGGCGATAAAATCGACATTACAGCACGCCATAAAAGCCGGCGGGACCACTCTGAATGATTTTCGCAACGGCAGGGGAGAAGCGGGCTTTTTTCAGCAGCAGTTGATGGTCTACCAACGACAGGAGCAATCCTGTTATTTGTGCGGTCATCCGATCCAAAAATGTGTATTGTCGGGACGAAGTACTTTTTTCTGTCCATCTTGTCAGGCTTGAACACACCTGGAACGTTATCTGGTTTTGCTGCGGGTTGTAAGGCGGCAACAAAAAAAGGGCTGAAGAAATCAGCCCTTTTTAGTTTTGGAAGAGAGGATTTATTAATACATTCCCGGTGCTCCGCCGCCTGGAGGCATGGCAGGAGGTGCGGGTTCATCTTCTTTCTTTTCGACCACGGTAGCTTCGGTCATCAGCATCAGCCCGGCAACGCTGGCTGCGTTTTCAAGGGCGATACGGCTGACCTTGGTAGGATCAATAACACCAGCTTTGAAGAGATCTTCATAGACGTCGCTGGAGGCGTTATAGCCAAAATTGTCCTTGCCTTCTTTTACCTTTTGAATGACGATCGAGCCTTCCTGGCCTGCATTTTCGGCGATTTGACGAAGCGGCTCTTCGAGAACGCGTTTCAGTATATTGATGCCGATCATTTCATCACCGGTGAGTTTCAACTCGTCCAGAGCGGGAACGGCTCGGACAAAAGCGACACCACCACCGGCAACAATGCCCTCCTCAACTGCAGCGCGGGTTGCGTGCAACGCATCTTCAACGCGTGCTTTTTTCTCTTTCATTTCCACTTCTGTTGCAGCACCGACATTGAGAACAGCAACGCCACCGGCGAGCTTTGCCAGGCGTTCCTGCAGTTTTTCCTTATCATAATCAGAAGTAGAGGCTTCAATCTGTTTCTTGATCTGAGCGATACGCGCCTGAATGTCGGCAGTAGAACCGGCACCTTCAACGATCGTGGTGTTGTCTTTGTCTATGGTGACGCGTTTGGCGCTACCGAGATCCGATGCGGTAGCATTTTCGAGCTTGAAACCGGCATCTTCAGAAATCACACGGCCGCCGGTGAGAATTGCAATATCTTCCAGCATAGCTTTGCGGCGGTCACCAAATCCGGGAGCTTTTACGGCACAAACTTTAAGGGTACCGCGGATTTTATTGACAACCAGAGTGGCCAGTGCTTCACCTTCAATATCTTCGGAAATGATCAGAAGACCTTTGCCCATTTGTGCGGTTTTTTCGAGAATCGGCAGCAAGTCTTTCATGGCGCTGATCTTTTTGTCATAGATCAAAATCATGGGGTCTTCGAGATCCGCTTCCATGTTTTCGGCGTTGGTTACGAAATAGGGGGAAAGGTAGCCGCGATCGAACTGCATTCCCTCGACGATTTCGAGGTGGGTTTCGGTACCTTTAGCTTCTTCAACGGTGATAACGCCGTCTTTTCCCACTTTATCCATCGCATCTGCGATGAGGTTGCCGATCTCTGCATCGTTGTTTGAAGAGATGGCGCCAACCTGGGCGATTTCATTTTTACCCGGAATGGGCTTGCTCATTTTTTTCAGTTCTTCAACGACTTTTTTAACACCGGCGTCGATTCCGCGTTTCAGAAAGGTCGGGTTTGCACCGGCGGTAACGTTTTTCAGGCCTTCACGAATAATGCCCTGAGCCAGTACGGTAGCGGTTGTGGTACCGTCTCCGGCAACATCGCTGGTCTTGGACGCAACTTCTTTGACCATTTGTGCGCCCATATTTTCGAGTTCATCTTCCAATTCGATTTCTTTGGCAACAGTGACACCGTCTTTGGTTACGGTGGGAGCACCGAATTTTTTATCGATAACGACATTACGACCTTTGGGGCCGAGTGTAACGCGAACGGCGTTCGCGAGTTGATCGGCACCGTGCTTAAGAGCCGAGCGTGCCTCAGCATCAAATTCAATAAGCTTTGCCATAGTTCAAAAACCTCCGTTTATAGAATAATGATTTGACAATTGACAGATTTAGATAATTGCGAGAATATCGCTTTCGCGCATAATGAGATAATCTTCATTATCGATGGTGACCTCTGTGCCGGAATACTTGCCATAGAGAACAACGTCACCAACTTTGACTTCCATATCAATTTTATTGCCGCTTTCGCTTACTTTGCCCGGGCCTACAGCAACGACCTCGCCTTTTTGCGGTTTTTCTTTTGCGGTATCGGGAATAATAATTGAACCCTGAGTGGTTTCTTCCGCTTCATGGGACTTGACGACAACACGGTCAGCCAATGGCTTTACTTTCATTTGTTACCTCCTTATTTATGGAAAATGATTAAATTGTCGCTTTGCTAGCACTCGCTATCATCGAGTGCTAACAGTATTATAATCTAACATTTTTAACCAAAAAGTCAAGAATAAAATTTCAAAATCCGGCACGGTATTTTTACAAAACCCTATAACTGTTTTGAAATTATCAAGATGCATTAAGCGGATTTTTTCATTTTTTTCTTGACATTGACTAAGGTTGTAAATATATTGATTATAGGTTCGGATGCTCGTAGTTTAAACAATTTATCCGGCATATTTGGCAGGATAAGAGGGTAAGTAACGCGTGATGGAAGGGGTACCAGTATGAAAGAATTCGTCGAATACATCGTAAAACATCTGGTCGACAATCCCGAAGATGTTAAGGTTTCTGAAGTCTTTGGCGAAACAACAGTCGTCTACGAACTCAAAGTTGCTCAACCCGACATGGGGAAGGTCATCGGAAAAAATGGTCGCACCGCGCATGCGATCCGTGTTTTGCTGAGTGCTGTCGCCCGCAAAGCCGGTAAACATGCCACCCACGAAATCTTGGAATAATATTTTCTGTCACTAGGTGAAACCGTCATTGGCTCTGTTGATGACGGTTTTTGTTTTGTGGGTATGGTAAAACATTTATTATTCCTTTGGGCCGGTTTCAGGGGAGATTGACGCATCTTTGAAGGGCTTCTATTTGTGGTATTTACTGCCATGCTGGATGCTCATCGCTCGGTAGATTTGTTCCAGCACAATGACCAGGGTCAATTCGTGCGCAAAGGTCATTTTCGATAAAGAGATTGTTGCCGAAGCGGCCTTCTGGAAGCTGTCAGGCAAACCCAGTGGTCCTCCTATAATAAAGGTCAGATTTTTGGTGCTTTCAAGCTGTCTCTTCTGTATAAAAGCGGCAAAAGAGGTGGAGGATACCATCTTTCCGCTCTTGTCGAGGACAACTGCATAACTGCCGCCAGCGATTCTTTGTTGCAGCCGTACTGCCTCCCTCTGCATAATTTCCTGTGCCGGTAAAGACGCGATTTTCTCTCCCTTGACCCAAATCAATTCGACCGGCAGGTACCGGGAAATCCGTTTCAGGTAATCCTGAGACAGATTTTTAATATTGTCGTTTTGCGGCTTGCCTACAGTTAGTATTTCAATTTTCATACCCCAGTTTACGGAGAAATGCCGATAAAAACAACAGTTACCTGGTCTGCACATGCCGGGACAATTGTATTGACTCTTTATTGCTGTATTGTTATATTTGAGTTTATTATAATTTTTTATTATCATCGCTTTGTTAAGGACAAGAATTAGATTTTGAAACAAAGTATCGAACAAATTAAATGATAACTGCGTATCACTCTTGGCCAAATTGGAAAAACATCATTTTTTCTTGTTTCGGACAAGTGACCGCCTATACTAAATAATATGCGCCTGCCTGCTGAGGGGCTGGATATTAATGAGATATTCTGCGGACATTGCTAATCGAGGATTTTAATGCGTAATATAGAATTGGAAAAAACCTACAATCCGCTCAAGGTTGAAGAAAAATGGTATGCCTTTTGGGAAGAACAGAATCTTTTGCATGCTGATGCCGACACGGACAAGAGAACTTATACCATTGTTATACCACCACCAAATGTGACCGGTATGCTGACAATGGGGCATATCCTTAACAATACGATTCAGGATTTTTTGATCCGCTGGAAAAAGATGCAGGGATTCGAAACCCTGTGGATGCCGGGGACGGATCATGCCGGTATCGCCACGCAAAGCAAGGTAGAAGCAGCCCTTTTCCGCAAAAACAAGAGCAAATATGATTTGGGACGCGAGAAATTCCTGCAGCGGGTCTGGGAATGGAAAGAAAAATACGGCGGCATTATCCTGCAACAACTGCGCAAATTGGGCGCGGCATGTGACTGGCAACGAGAGTGTTTTACCATGGATGAAGCGCGTAGCCAGGCGGTGCGGGAAACCTTTGTCAGGCTCTATGAAAAAGGCCTCATTTACAAGGGCAGGCGGTTGATCAACTGGTCTCCAAAGGCAAACACCGCTCTCTCGGAAGAAGAAGTCAATTATACCGATGAACCCGGCAAGTTCTATAGCATCGCCTATCCCCTCAAAGAGGGCAAGGGAGAGGTGGTTGTTGCCACAACCCGCCCGGAAACGATGCTCGGCGATACCGCCGTAGCGGTTCATCCGGATGATCCCCGCTACAAGTCTCTGATCGGTAAAACGGTAACCCTACCGCTGATGAATCGGGAAATCCCCATCATTGCCGACGAACATGCTGATCCCGAAAAGGGCAGCGGTGCGGTAAAAATTACCCCGGCCCATGATTTCAATGATTTTGAGGTTGGTATCCGTCATGACCTCGAAGCGATCTCCGTCATTGATCCGGATGCGAGCATGAATGAGAACGCCGGAAACTATCAGGGATTGAACCGTTTCGACGCGAGAGAGCGCATCGTCGATGATCTGCAAAATCTCGGTCTGCTTCGCAGTGTTGAAACGATTGTCATCCCGGTTCCCAGATGTTACCGAACCCACGATATTATTGAACCGCTGTTGTCGGAACAGTGGTTCGTGAAAATGAAACCGCTGGCAGAGCCTGCTATACAGGCGGTTCGGCAGGGGAAAATCCGCTTTTATCCCAAGCATTGGGAGGAAACCTATTTTCACTGGATGGAAAATATTAGAGACTGGTGCATCAGCCGTCAGATCTGGTGGGGACACCGTATTCCGGCATGGACCTGTGATAATGGGCACCTGACCATCTCCCGGACCGATCCGGCGGATTGCTCGACCTGTGGTTCGAAAACCCTGCAGCAGGACAAAGATGTGCTCGATACGTGGTTTTCCTCCTGGTTATGGCCCTTTAGCACTCTGGGATGGCCGAAGGAAAGCAAAGCGTTGAGTGTTTTCTTTCCCACCGACACTCTGGTTACCGGTCCGGATATTATTTTCTTCTGGGTTGCCAGGATGATAATGGCTTCCTATGAATTCATGGGTGACCTGCCGTTTAAAGACGTCTATTTTAACGGCATGATTCGCGATAAAGACAACCGAAAAATGTCTAAAAGCCTTGGAAATTCTCCCGATCCTCTCTGGCTCATTGAAGGAGCCGATAAAGGAACGGTCGGCGAGTTTGCAGAACAGAATCCAAGCTATAAAGGGGGCGTACCGGCCTATGGCGCTGATGCCGTGCGGTTGACTATGGCTTATTTGACCCCATTAGGCGGTGACATCCGCTTCGATCATACGTTGGTCGAGATGGGACAAAAGTTTTGTAACAAGCTGTGGAATGCTGCGCGTTTTGTGTTGATGAATCTGGATGCCGATCATACTCAGCTACAGCCGGATGAAATCAAAAGCGATGAGCTCGAAGTGGCGGATCGATGGATCACCAGCCGGCTTTACAGCACCATTGCAGCGATGGAAACCTATTTGAAGCAATTTCGTTTCAACGATGCGCTGCATGTGTTGTATGATTTTACCTGGTCGGAATTTTGTGACTGGTATATTGAACTGGCCAAAATACGTCTGTACGAGGCCAACACCGAGCGCCAGAAACAAATTGCCCAGAGTCTTCTGGTTCACATGCTGGATTCGATCGTCCGCTTGCTTCATCCGATAACCCCCTTTATCACCGAAGAGATATGGCAAAATCTGCCGACCTCTCCCAGTTCCTCAGCGGATTCGGTGATGCTGCAACCCTATCCGTCAAGCCGGGAAGCGCTTGTTGATAAAAAAATTGAACGGGAGATGCAGCTTATTCAACAGGTGATCAGTGCTGTAAGAAATATCCGCAGCGAAATGGGCATCCCTCCAAATAAAGAGGCCTCTGTCATCATTAAGTGTACGGATAAACACAAGAGTTCCATTTTAAAAGCAAATAAACCTTACCTGAGCAGGTTGGCGCGTTTGCACCAAATTGAATACCAAAATGAAAAACCGCAGCAATGCGTTACTGCTGTTGTACAGGGGATAGAGCTTTATGTTCCTCTGGTCGGCCTCGTAGATGTTCAGAAAGAGAAATCCAGACTGGAAAAAGAGATCTCCAGATTATCGAGTCAGCTACAGGGATTATCCAAAAAACTAAGCAATGAAAATTTTCTCTCGCGAGCACCGCAATCCGTGGTGGAGAAGGAAAAAAAGAAAAAAACCGATTTTGAAGAAAATCTTAAAAAATTACAGCAAAATCTTGAAATGTTGCGCTAGCTACAGCCTGTTTAAATGACCATGTCGGTTGTCACGGTTATAAAATCCGAGGTGGAAACATGAAAATAGATAAATTATTATCCCTTCTTTTGATCACATCCGCATGTATCGCTCAGTCCCGGGCGGAGATAGCGGTTACGGTTTACAATAACAATTTTGCGGTTGTCCGGGAAATCAGATCGCTGACTCTGAATAAGGGGGTGCAAACCTATTTGTTCACCAATGTGGCCGGTCAAATCGATCCCACTTCTGTTCTCTTCAAATCTCTGAGCAATAAGGTTCAGGTCGATATTTTGGAGCAGAATTTCGAGTATGATCTGGTGGGAACGGAACGCCTTTTGCAAAAGTATCTGAATGAATCTATCCTGGTAACCACCAAGAAGGAGCAGGTTCATCGGGGTATATTGCTGAACAGTCAGGCGTCGGATATTATTCTGCAGCGGCCGGACGGCAGGATACTGGTGGTTAAATCTTCAGATGTTGCCGGCATCGAATTTCCGACCCTTCCGGATGGCCTGATTACGCAACCGACTCTGGTATGGCTGTTACGCGCCGGTCAGGCGGATGAGGTGCCATGCGAGATCAGTTATACCACTCAGGGGATCGGTTGGCATTGCGAATACGTGGCAGTGAGTAACAAAACCGACACGGCTTTGGAACTGGCGGGATGGGTAACCATCGAGAATCGTTCCGGTGCTGTTTACCGCGATGCCAAAGTGAAGCTGGTTGCGGGGGATGTGCACAAGGAAAAACCGCCGGCGCGACGAGTTGAAATGGCTTATATGGCCAAAGCGGCCGGCGAGGAGCAGTTCAAGGAAGAGGCGTTTTTTGAATATCACCTCTATACCCTGCAACGAGCGACCACGATCGCCAATAATCAGGTTAAGCAAATGGCGCTTTTCCCTGGAACCCGGGTTAAATCCGATAAAAAATATGTCTACAACGCCCGCGCAGACGCCGATGATGTGGGCGTTGTTTTGGAATTTAGAAATGATTCTCAGAGCGGACTCGGCATCCCCCTGCCCAGGGGAAAAATTCGCGTCTTTAAAGAACAAGCCGGAACTCAGGAGTTTGTTGGCGAAGACCGGATCGACCACGTGCCGGAGGGAGAAAAGGTCCGGCTCAGAGTCGGAAATGCTTTTGATATCAAAGCTGAGCGAACGGTCAAAAAAGTGGAAAAAATCAGCGATAAAAGCCGCAGGGAAACCGTAGAAATCAACGTCCGGAACCATAAAGAGGAGGATGTCGTCGTCTTCGTGGTTGAGCAGTTCCGGACAGACTGGCAACTGTTGGGCGACACGCCGCCAATTGTAAAAAAGGATGCAAAGTCGGCTGAATTCAAGGTGGCGGTGGCCAAAAACAGCGAGAGCACATTTGAATACACGGTTCTATATACATATTAATTTGTTGCAACAAAACGCTCCTGAGACGCATCAGCGCTTCTCGCCAATCAAAACATTTTTTCGGTGGCGTGCTGCATTCGCGTCTTTTTTTATATGATGCAAACCGATTATTTTCTAAAAACACCGATAGAGCAATTGCGCAATATCGGTCCGCAAAAAACAAAAGCTCTGGAAAAGGTCGGAATCAAGACCTTGGGAGACTTGCTCTATTACTTTCCCCGGCGGTATCTGGATCGCTCAACGATATTCAAAATCAATCAACTGAGAGCTGATATTGAGGCTACGGTTATTGCACAGGTTGTGAATATGGGCATCAGGAAGGGACGGCGCAACCGCTTTATGCTTATCGTATACGATGGAACGGCTTATATGAGCTGTGTTTGGTTCTCGCGGCTCAGCTACTGGCAACGCATTTTTCACAAGGGAGAGTGGCTGGCGCTAAGCGGCAAGATCGGTTATTTTGGCGGCTGGCAAATGGTGCATCCCGAATTTGACCGTCTGGGTCAGGCCACCGGAGGCGATACGTTTCATACATCCAAAATTATTCCTCTTTATCCATCGAATGAAAAGCTCAATAAACTTGGACTGGACAGCCGTGGTTTTCGACGCCTCATTGGTACCCTTTTGAAACAGAAAGGGGATTCTCTCCTGGAGACCATGCCGGGGAGTTTGCTGAATCAATACAAGTTGATGCCTCTGGAGGAATCGATGAACAATATACATTTTCCTGATTCCTTTACCCGGCTGCACCATGCGCGCAGAAGGCTGAAATTTGAAGAGTTGTTTTTCATGCAGCTTTATATTGCTATTTATAAAAAGCACCGACAGCAGTCTAGTGCCGGTATTGTGTTTCGCAAGGTGGGTGATCTGGTTCGGGTTTTGGTCGAGTCGCTTCCTTTTGAGCTGACCAGGGCGCAGAAAACCGTTTTACATGAAATCCATGAAGACATGAAAAACAGCAAACCGATGAACCGTTTGATTCAGGGCGATGTGGGATCCGGGAAAACCATTGTCGCCGTGATCAGTATGCTCATTGCGGTGGAAAACGGTTATCAGGCGGCTTTGATGGCACCCACTGAAATATTGGCCGAACAGCACTCTTTTACGCTTAAAAAATTACTCGATCGTATCGATATCCGTACCGTGCTTCTTCTTGGCGGTCAAAATCAGCAAACCCGAACCAGCGTATTAAACGAGATCGAAAGCGGTGAGGCCCATATCGTCGTCGGTACACATGCGCTTATACAGGAAGGGGTCGTTTTTCACAAGCTCGGTTTGGTCATTGTGGATGAACAACACCGTTTTGGAGTATTACAGCGTGCCGTATTGCGTCAAAAAGGATTCAATCCCGATGTCCTGGTTATGACAGCAACACCGATCCCGAGGACGCTTTCCATGACCATCTATGGCGATCTGGATGTATCGGTATTGGATGAAATGCCTTCAGGCCGAAAACCGATCAAAACCCGATGGATCCGGGAGGAGCAGCGCCTAAAAGTTTATCGGTTTTTGCGCGACCAGGTAAAGGTCGGTGCTCAGGCCTATATCGTTTTCCCGCTTGTGGAAGAGACGGAAAAATCCGATTTAAAGGCGGCAACCGACAGCTTTTCCACTATGCAAAATACTTTTTTTAAGGGGTTCAGGCTCGGGCTTTTGCATGGCCGCATGAAAAGCGAAGAGAAAGAAGCGGTGATGGGCGCTTTTAAACAAGGCGATCTCGATATTCTCGTCAGCACCACGGTTATAGAAGTCGGTGTGGATGTCCCCAATGCAACAATAATGGTTGTGGAGCATGCCGAGCGTTTTGGTTTGACCCAAATGCATCAGCTACGCGGACGGGTCGGACGCGGAAGCAAACAAGCCTATGGTTATTTGGTCGCCTATGGATCTCTGACTGTGGAGGCAGAGAAGCGTTTACAAACCATGGCCCAAAGCAATGACGGATTTAAAATCGCCCAGGTCGATCTCGAGATTCGCGGACCGGGTGAGTTTTTTGGCGTCCGACAGAGCGGTTTTGCCGAGCTCAAGATAGCGGATTTGATTAAAGATGTTGAGGTACTCAAGGCAGCCAGAGAAGAAGCCTTTACGATTATTGAAGATCCTCAGCAATGTCATCGTTTGAAGGCGCTTTTTCAACGCTCCTATTTTGCCCGGTTTTACCGGGATAAAATCGATTTTGACCTTTTGACCCAGGGATGATCATGAACCTGTATATCGCTGCGGTGTATCATATAGAGTAGACTTTTTTACTTGAATTATCGGATAAAAGTTTGTAGAATCATTATTTAAATTAGATGGAAGAAATGAAAAGGCAACATAATCGCAGGGTATGGGAAGACTTTTGGACGGAAAAGAGAGAACTGGACAAGGTTTACTCCAACTCCAACCGTGTGATATCGCAAATTGAACAGCTGGGGCCGCTGCAGGGAAAGCGTGTTCTGGAAGTCGGAGCGGGAACAGGTCGTGATGGATTCAAACTCGTGGATCGCGGTGCCTTTGTTGTCCTTTTGGACTATGCAAAAAATTCTCTTGAGATTATGCAACAGCTGTCTCGGCAGACCCAAAAGCCGGTCTATCTGGTACAGGGTGACGCATTTCAATTGCCCTTTCGCGACCGGACGATCGACGTGGTCTTTCATCAGGGTTTGTTGGAACATTTTCGCAATCCCGAGAATATATTAGAGGAGAATTACCGGGTTCTCAAACAGAATGGATTTGCCATTGCGGATGTACCACAGCGCTATCATATCTATACGGTGGTGAAACATATATTCATCTGGCTCGGTAAATGGTTTGCCGGATGGGAAACCGAATTTTCCCGTTCTCAGCTTGAAACATTGTTTCGCCGAAGCGGATTTTCTATTTACAGCGTTTATGGTGACTGGATGCGGCCGAGTTTTTTTTACCGCAGTTTACGGGAAGCCTTGAAAAAGACCGGAATGCAATTGCCGCTTTATCCGCGCAAAATCGCCGGCTGGTCGAAAATACGCAATAAACTGAGAAGAGTGCTGAAAAAAAGCTCTTTGTCATATTATACCTTTATGGATATAGGTGTTATAGGGCGTAAATGAAACCCAAAAGGCCGAAGAAGAAATATCACATCCTCGCCTTCAACTGGCAGGATATCACCCATCCGCAGAGCGGCGGAGCAGAGGTTCATTTTCATGAAATTTTTAAACGGCTGGCAAAACGGGGACATGCTGTAACGCTGGCCTGTTGCCATTATCCCGGTGCTGCGAGAAGCGAGCGCATAGACTCTATAGATGTCAGGCGCTATGGCAACAGAGCTCTTTTTAATTATTATGTTCCCTTTGCCTATAGGCAATTACGCCGCAAGTGTGTTGATATCGTTATTGATGATATCAACAAAATACCGTTTTATACGCCTTGTTATGTAAAAGAACCTATCTGTGCCCTGGTGCATCATCTCTTTGGCAAAAGTATATATCTGGAAACCAATTCGGTATCAGCATCTTATGTTTATTTTTCGGAAAAGCTGATTCCGCCGGCATACCGGCACACATCTTTTGCGGCGGTGTCACAAAGTACGATCAAGGAATTGCGGGAAAAGGGCATAAAAGGTTCCATTCATTGGTTACCCAATGCTGTCGACACAAATCGTTTTCCGGCCGGCAAGCGCCAAAACAAGCCGCTTATCGGCTATTTCGGACGTTTGAAAAGATACAAGAGCGTTGAACATTTTTTAAGAGCAATTCCGCGAGTGATTACTGCCGTCCCGGATGCTGAATTTGTCGTGCTCGGCGGAGGAGATGACCGGCAAAATCTGGAAAAACTGACAAGAGAACTGCAGATCGATTCCCGGGTTAAATTTACCGGCCATGTCAGTCACGAAGCTAAAGTCGACTGGCTCGGAAAAATGTGGTGTGCGGTGAATACCTCTCCCAAAGAGGGGTGGGGGTTAACGGTCATCGAGGCCAACGCCTGCGCTACTCCCGTTGTCGCTGCTGATTCTCCCGGCTTGAGAGATTCGGTGATAAATCATAAAACCGGATTTTTGTATCCGTATGGCGATATCGAAAGCCTTTCCGAAAGCGTCATTCAGCTCTGCAAGCACCCCCTATTGCTGCAGCGAATGAGCCGGCATGCCCTCGAGTGGGCCAAAAAATTTGACTGGAATCAGTCAGCCGAAATGGCTTTGGAGATCATAGAGCGTATAATTTATCAATCAAAATAGAGATGGAGTCATTCGATGAAAAACTATAAACTTGTTAACCGCTTGTTTGCTGCAATCGCTTTTCTTATTTCTTTTATTTTGTATTTAAAAACGATTGCACCGACCGTTTCCTTTTGGGACTGTGGTGAGTTCATCACCTGTTCGTATATCCTGGGTATTCCCCATCCACCAGGAGCCCCCTTTTATCTGTTGATCGGCAGATTATTTTCCATGATACCCTTTACAGAGGATATCGCTTTGCGTGTGAATATGATATCAGCAGTGACGTCTGCTCTGACGGTCATGCTCACTTATCTGATCATTGTCCGTTTAATCAAGCAATGGCGCGGCCAGCCGAAACACAGCGAAGATATGTTTATCCTCGTTGCCGGCGGCCTGATG
>CAZMUU010000059.1:0-1958 GCA_964569215.1 uncultured Cytophagia bacterium | reverse complement strand
CGGTCTGATGGGTGCACTGGCGTTTGCCTTTACCGATACGTTTTGGTTTAATGCTGTTGAAGCCGAGGTTTATGCCATCAGTATGTTTTTTACGGCTTTTATCGTTTATCTCATTCTCGTCTGGCTGGAAAAAGCGGATCAAATCGGATCCGAGCGCTATCTGTTGCTGATCGCCTACCTGGTCGGTCTTGCCATTGGGGTACACCTGTTGATGATTTTGGTGCTTCCGGCTATTTTTCTTATCATTTATTACAAATATTTGGATAGCCATAATGAAAATATAACGCTGAGGAATCTGGTTATTTTTGCCGGGGCCACCATTCTGATTTTTTTTGCGATCTATCCCGGTGTGGTTCAGTGGATTCCCAATCTGGCCGGGCACTATTCCATGTGGGCTGTTGTTGCAGTCATACTGGGGCTGACCCTGCTGACCATGTATACTTTGTTGAATCGGCAAAAAGTAGCGTCAATATTCCTCATGTCTTTTATGCTGGTCATTGTCGGATATTCGACTTATTCGTTGATCTACATCCGTTCCAATCTCAATCCGGCTATAGATGAAAATGATCCCGAAACCATAAAAAACATGGTCAGTTATCTCAACCGCGAGCAATATGGAAAGTGGAGTACATTTCCGCGCCGTTTCCCCGGCCTGCCCAATGAGATGCAGTTCAACCAGCAGTATCCCAATCGCAGTTATTCGACCTACAAGTTTAGTCAGCAGATGGATTTCATGTGGAATTATCAGATCAGCAAGATGTATCTGCGCTATTTCGCCTGGCAATATATCGGCAAGGGAACGACACTCGGCAGCGATGGCTATATAAAGGAGCATCTTTCCACCAAAGGATTATTCGCATTGCCGTTTCTCATCGGTATGATCGGCATGGTACATCATTTTTACCGGCACAAGCGTCATGCATTTTCTATTTTGGGCATTTTTATTCTCACCGGTGTGGCCATTGTCATCTACCTTAACCAGGAGGATCCGCAGCCACGAGAACGTGATTATGTCTACGTCGGTTCTTTTTGGGCATTTGCTATCTGGATCGGCATTGGTATGACGGCGATTCTGGAATGGATCAAAGACTATTTTAAGAATAAAAATATTCGAACTTTACTCTATGTGACTGCTGTTTGTGCCGTGGCATTAATGGCTCCTGTGAATCTATTGGCGCATAATTATCAGACACACGATCGAACCGGTAATTATGTTGCTTATGACTATTCCTATAACATTCTGCAATCCTGCGATCCGGACGCGATTCTGTTTACCAATGGCGATAACGATACGTTTCCACTTTGGTTTTTACAATTCGTATATGATATACGCCGGGATGTCCGTGTCGTCAATCTGAGTCTGCTGAATACACCATGGTATATTAAACAGCTGAAACACGAGGAGCCCAAAGTTCCCATTTCACTGAGCGACGGCCAGATCGAGCAAATGGAGGTTATGCCCTGGAAAAAACAAACGGTCAAAATCCCCATACCCAGCCATGTGCGACAACAGGCGATGAACGATTTGGGAGAAACCATCGAGCTGCTGGATCCTGATTTCAAGGTACCGGAAGAGCTTATCGTCGAGGTTGAACCGACGCTCTTCGGGCAGGGTATCAGAGTCCAGGATCTGATGATACTCAACATTGTTTACGCCAACCGTTGGGAAAAACCGGTTAATTTTGCCGTAACGGTTGCGAACGACAATAAAATCAACATGGACAAATATATGCGAATGGACGGTCTTGCCTTTACGTTAACGCCTTATGTGGCAAATGATATCGAACCGGAGATCATCCATGAAAATCTTTTTGAGACCTTTCAATTCAGGGGTCTGAACGATTCCACGGTATATTATAATAATAATATCATCGGGCTTTTACAAAATTACCGCGCTGCCTTTCTCCGTCTGGTGCGCTATTTTTACACCGAGAAAGAATTCGATAAAATGCTGATCG
>CAZMUU010000058.1:1807-14831 GCA_964569215.1 uncultured Cytophagia bacterium | reverse complement strand
CCCGGCAATTGAGAACGCCCTGGTTGCAGATGACGCGATGTTTCGGGCATATGCGGTTTCGTCTATTCGATATTTCGAAGAGAAAAAAATCGTACCGCTTCTCATACAGGGACTCAAGGACTCCTTCTGGCGGGTTCGAATCAGTGCGGCGCAGGGGCTTGCGGAGCTCAAAGCCGAGGATGCTATTCCGATTCTCGAATTCAAGGCGCGGCGTGATCCGGAAAACAACGTACGAGATGAGGCAATCCGGGCCCTGCGCAAGTGTTGCAAACAACTGACCAGGGAGGGAAAAAGGGATGAATGAACCTTTTCGCAGCGAAACAGACAGTCTGGGCAAGGTGAAATTGCCGGTATCCTCTCTTTATGGCATTCATACCAAACGGGCGCTGGATAATTTTGATCTTGCCGGACAACCGGTGGACAGGACGCTCGTCCGCGCATTCGGCAGCGTTAAACTCGCCTGTGCCCTGACCAACCAGGAGCTCGGTGTTTGGCAGCAGAAAAAGGCAAACGGTATTATTGCTGCCTGTAAAGAGATGGCCGCAGGAAAACTGAACGAACACGTCGTCGTCGATCGCCTTCAGGGCGGTGCCGGAACATCGCTGAACATGAATGTCAACGAAGTGATCGCCAACCGCGCTTTACAACTCCTGGGTAAAGAGCCGGGAGAATACGACGCGGTTTCTCCCCTGGATGATATTAATTTTCAACAATCTACAAACGATACGTTTCCGACCGCCTTGCGCCTGGCGGTTATTTGGAAAATTCAGAATCTCGAGAAGAGTATTGTCTCCCTGCAGGAGGCTTTTCAGGACAAGGAAAAAGCATTTGCGCATATTGTTAAAATCGGCAGGACGCAAATGCAGGACGCGGTACTCACCACCCTCGGACGTGAAATGAGCGCCTACGCCGAAGTCCTTTCTCGTGACCGCTGGCGGATTTACAAGTGTTTTGAACGCCTGCGCGTCGTCAATCTCGGCGGTACCGCTATCGGCAGTGCCCTGGGGGCCTCGAGAACATATATATTCAGAGCGGTCAACAAGCTGCGGGAGATCACCGGTATCGGCTTTGCACGGGCGGAAAACCTGACAGACGCCACCCAGAACAACGATGTCTTTGTCGAGGTTTCGGGAATTCTCAAGGCGCTGGCAACAACCTTGTGGAAAATCAGCGGCGATATACGCCTGCTCTCGTCCGGACCGGATGCCGGTCTGGCGGAAATTCAACTGCCGGCAAAACAGGCAGGCTCTTCCATCATGCCGGGCAAGGTCAATCCGGTGATTCCGGAAGCAATTGCCCAGGCGGCTATGATGGTCATCGGCAGCGACCAGGTTATTTCCATGGCGGTCGCCAATGGCAGCCTTGAGCTTAATCCGTTTTTGCCGCTGGTGGCGGATTGTATTTTAAACAATATCGACTATCTCAACCGCAGCTGCATTCGGCTGAGACAGGATTGCGTTGAAGGAATGGGCGCCAATGAGGAGCGCTGCCGCCAACAGGCGGAAAACGCTACTGCCGTTGCCACAGCCCTGATCGGCGTGCTCGGATATACAAAGACGAGCAAACTCGTCGATAAAGCCGAAAAAAGCGGTAAATCGATCAAAGAGATCGCCATAGACCTCAATTATATAACGGAAAAAGAGTTCAATGACCTGCTGACCCCGGAAGCGATATGCCGCCTGGGATCGGCCACAATACAGAGGAGAAAAGAGTGAAGGGAACCCCTAAAAGTCTGCGCTGTCATATCGGCTTTTTCGGACGCCGCAATGTCGGAAAATCGAGTCTGCTCAATGCCATGACCCGACAACAGGTCTCGATTGTTTCTGATTTTGCCGGCACCACCACGGATCCGGTGGAAAAACCCATGGAACTGTTGCCTCTCGGTCCGGTGCTTTTCATCGATACTGCCGGTATAGATGATATCGGCGCCCTCGGCGAAATGCGGGTAAAAAAGACCAGACAGGCGTTTGATCGCACAGATATCGGCGTTATCGTCACCGAACCGCATCGATGGGGTGAATTTGAAGAACAGATTCTCCGGTCGCTCCGAGAACGCGAGATTCCGGTTATTGTGGTGATGAACAAAACCGACCTTGATGATCCGGATCCGGCTCTGCTAGGAGCGCTCGACGAGAAAAAAATAGCCGTCGTCAAGACCATAGCCGACCGGGGTGAGGGCATTACCGATCTGCGCCAGGCCTTGCTCGATAATGCACCGGAAGATTTTATCAACAGTCCGCCGTTGATCGGCGATCTCATTCAGCCTGGAGATATGGTCGTGCTTGTCGTTCCCATCGACAAAGAAGCCCCCAAAGGTCGGCTGATTCTACCTCAGGTGCGCGCCATTCGCGATATTCTCGATCATGATGCCTATTGCACCGTTACCAAGGAACGCGAATTGCGTTCGGTTTTAAACCGTACCAACCCCCCTCCCGCACTGGTGGTCACCGATTCCCAGGCCTTTCTCAAGGCTGATGCCGATACGCCCGGAGAGATTCCGCTCACATCGTTTTCCATTCTCTTTGCCCGCTATCAGGGTGATCTGAATGAAATGGTCCGCGGTGCTATGGTCATTGATTCCTTAAAAAGCGGTGACAAGATATTAATCGCCGAAGCGTGTTCGCATCACCCCATTGCCGAGGATATCGGTCGTGTAAAAATACCCCGCTGGTTGACCCAGTACGTCGGCGGAAAACTCGATATCGATGTTATGCAGGGACGCGATTTTCCTGAAAATCTCAATGAATACAAACTGGTCATTCACTGCGGTGCCTGCATGTTCAACCGCAGAGCGGTGCTGTCGCGCCTGATGCAATGCCGCAAACAGGGGGTTCCCATGACCAATTACGGCCTTACCATTGCCTATTCGCTCGGAATTTTCGAACGCGCCCTCGAACCCTTTGCCGCTGCCGGCGAGATTTATAAAAAGAATCTGCTTAACGTCAATTCGCTTAATGCCATTCAACAGGAAAGCTGAACCGTGGGCAATACCGATATGGATAAAATTTTTTCCAAAATAGACAATGGCGAAAAACCGGGGCGGTCCGACCTTGTCAGGCTTTTGCAAAGCAAAACCCCCGGGGAGATGGAAAAACTCTACCGCAAAGCCTATGACATCAAAAGCACGGAGGTCGGAAAACGCGTCTATTTCCGCGGCATCATCGAATTCAGCAATGTTTGCAGTCGGGATTGTTACTATTGCGGCATACGCAAAAGCAACGCCCGGACCAAACGCTTCAACATGAGCGATAAAGAGATTCTCACTGCAGCCACCTGGGCCTGGAAGAACCGCTATGGGTCAATCGTTCTGCAATCCGGAGAACGCAACGACAGCCCCTTTGTCGATCGCATCACCGCTCTATGCAAAAAAATTAAAGACCTTTCCCATGGAAAGCTCGGAATTACCCTTTCTCTTGGCGAACAGAGTCCGAAGACCTACCAACGCTGGTTCGACGCCGGCGCGCACCGTTATCTGTTGCGCATAGAGACGTCAAATCCGATTCTCTACCAAAAAATCCATCCTGCTGAATCCGGCATGAAAAACAGAATTGCCTGTCTGAATCATTTGCGCGATGCCGGCTATCAGGTGGGTACGGGTGTGATGATCGGCCTGCCGGGGCAAGGCGCCGAAGAGCTGGCCGACGATATTCTCTTTTTTGAAAGGCAGGATATCGATATGATCGGAATGGGGCCCTATATCGTTCACAATCAGACGCCGATGGCAAAGACAGCCGGCGAAATCGATTCGGGAGAGCAGCTCAACAAAGCCCTCAAAATGATCGCGGTTACCCGTCTCTATCTTCGCAATGTCAATATCGCCGCCACAACAGCCCTACAGGCGCTGGACCCACTGGGTCGTGAAAAAGGATTGCTGGCCGGCGCAAATATCATCATGCCGAATATCACAGACACCAAATATCGCGCCTCATACCAGCTCTATGAAAACAAGCCCTGCCTCGACGAAAATTCAGGTATTTGCCGCACCTGCCTGGAAAAAAGGATAAAAGAAATCGATGAATCCATCGGCTATAACCAGTGGGGAGATTCGCCGCACTTTTACCAACGAAAACCGGGGTTACCTGATCAAGACGATCTTTTGTCGCGTCGTGATCGTACCGGCCTGAACGAAAGTAAAATAGACGCCTGAAGCGAGGGTGGTGACATCGACATGGATTGTATGATTGCCCGCCGGCAGGGATTTATCCACAACTGTTTTTAAGCGTTGTCCCAAAAGATTATAAAGAACAACTTTTACCGGCGATTGCTGCGGCAAGTCGATAGAGATAACCGCATGTCCGTTTAAGGGATTGGGATAAAGCGGATGAATGCGCAAATCCACCGGCTTTGTTTCTCCGCCGCTCTGAACACGAGTGGCCTTGCCGATGGAAAGCGCGGCATATTCTGTCTGTTGTAAAAGTGAATCGACAACAATCTGGTTTTTCAGGACAACCGCTTCCCCGTTATCGTCCCCGTTGAGATAAAGATGCAAAAGAGCTGTATGTCCTGCCGCAATGTTTCTACCGTTCCGGTCATAACAGATAAGGCGGTTTTCATGGTGTAAAATCCGGAATCCGGCCAGCGATGAAGAGAGAACAGCAGAATCGATTCTCACAGACCCGCCGCTGACGCTCAGATCTGCCTGGAAAGCAGCGACCGGTGCTTGTGACGTCAGATAAAGGGTTATGGGTTGAGTCGCAAGCAGACGGCTCGGCATTGCAAAAAGTATGGAGAGCAGCAGGAGCTTTTTAATCATGCGTTTGCATCCTTTTATTCAAAGCGACTATATCGACGATGTTGATGGAACTGTCGCCATCCGCCGCTACGTTGCTGCGATAAATCTGTCCCACCGTTGCATCCTGCAGCCGCTGCAGTGCCAAATCCTCACACAGATCGAGGTCGTTGTCATCGATAATTTGATCGCGGTTGACATCGCCTTTGTCGCCAAAATCAATGTCTACCGTGCAAACGGCACTCCAGGCGGACAGATGCGACTGGCTGTCCCGGCTGCGGACCTGATAATAGAGCCGCTGTGGTTGATAAACCTGAAAGAGAGGCGATGAGGTGCTGGAAAGCATAAGGGGGGCGGAGCGCTCAGCGACCGGCAGCGGTGAAAGATCGTCGATCATAACCCGGGTGTTTTCACTGTGAATATTGGGCTCCACAAGAAAGCGCAGGAAAATCTGCCGGCCGGCAAACATTGAGAGATCGAATTCAGCCTGCAACCAGCCTGATGAAATACCGGTAATACCGTTTCCTCTGTTTTTTTGATAGGTGTTACGCCGGGTTGTAAGATTGCCTGCTACATTTTGAAAGGTGTTGCCGCTGTCGGTTGAAACCTGCAGATAGGCGAAATTCAAGTCGGTGTAGAGAAAATACTTTGTTCTCAGACGAAAAACCATGCCGGAATCAACCGCTATGGGGATGGTGGTGGTCATTTTGACCGGCAGACGATTGCGGCAATCGCTTTTATATACCATTTCATCACTGCCCGGCGTCTCGGGCATACGGACAAACCCTTGCAGACGCCATAATGCATTTTCCGCTCCGGAAGCATCCGCACTTTGATCAAGAATCTGCAGTTCAGAAAGCGCATAATCGACAGCACGGTTAATCGAATCCGAATCAATCACATACAAAGAAAAACAGCCATTATCATCGGGCCGGCTGGAACTCAATTCGGGCTGTCGGGGGGGAAGAATGAGCTGCGGATTGATACTGAGCAGGCCGGCAACGCGGGCCAGGTCAATATTGGCCTGCAGAGTCTCTGCGAGAAGGGATTCAACATCCTCTTCCGCCGGAAAAAAGGAATCCCCGACTTCGACCGTAAAGGCAAAAACCGGATTATTCCCGCCCCGATAGCTGTATATATAATCCTCGGAATCGCCGTTAACGCGATAGATACTGCCCAGATTGAAATTTCCGTATCCATATCCATTCTCAGCCGTCATCGTTAAAGCCAGATTCATAAATACGGAATGGTGTGACGTGTTGGCCGCTGTATAGGCCCAGGGGAACAGCACCAGATTTCCATAACTGTGATAGGAAAGAGAAGCAACAAAATCATGCTCTTGTAAAAAATCCCGTAACGCCCGACTTTCCGGTTCGGAAAACGGGCCGGCGCCGCGGTAGGTTTCCTGGGAGGTAAAAGGAGAAGAGCCGACATTATCGAATCCCCACTGAAAGGAAAAATTGCGGTTGAGGTCAACGCCGAATGTACCGTCTCCGTTATCACGGCGGTTTTTACGCCACATGTTGTCGACATGCTCGACGTGATAAAGTCCATCCGGATTCAAGCAGGGGATGAACCATATATCCGTCTGATCTAAAATTTCCTGCACGGCTAAATCGTATTGATTGTCAAGAAGATAATCGAGAAAGTGCATCACCACAAGCGGAGAAATGACCTCCCGGGCATGAATGCCGCCAAAACACAAAAGGGTTGCTCTCTCTTCACCCTCCAGCGGATGAGCAGAAAGTCTCAATGCCCGGATGTCGCGTCCCTCAATGCTTTTACCGATGGAGGTTAGATGGGTTATGGATGGATATAAATCGGCGCGTTGATTAAGACCGGATTCGATCTCATCGATCGTCAAAAAAACCCCCATACCGGGTGACCAGGTGCGTTTATAAAGCGACTCATCATGCAGCATCGCTGTCCGTAAACCGCGTTGCTGTAGCCGCTGCAACCCTTCGGCATTAACCACCACATCGACATAAGCGGACACTCGTCTGCCCGCTACATCAAAAACCTGTTGCTCGATCCATCGGCGCTGCTCCGGGTCATCTATATAAACCCGTACAATGCGTTTGCCTGTCATCGCCTGCAATGAGAGGGGTAACAACAGGAGAATAAAAACCAATTTTAACCGGGTAATGATCATTTGTTCGCACATCATGGCGGCCGGGGTAGCCCCTGAGTGGCCGGAAGGGGTGCAGGAATAGTGACGGGACAAAAATGCAGCCGCCTATTTTTTTAACTGATTGAGCACCTCTGTGGTAACCGCTTCAATTAGTTTGCTGTCGGTTTTTTTCTCATCAGAAGCAGACTTGCCGGAATCGGTTGCAGGGTTGTTTTGATTGATGGCACAGCTGACATCACAAACCGGGGCATCGGAACGGATGCCGAGTCGTTTGCGCAACTGCATCAGCTCTTCAACCTGATTTTGATTCAGGGCATTAACGGTGCCGAGCTGATAAGCGACAAAAATAATTTTGGCAAAGTGCTCCATCGTTTCCATTTTAAAATGTGCATTTTCAACCGAATGACCGGCGGTGATGGCACCGTGGTTTTCCAGCAGCAACGCATCATAATCTTTGAGATATTTTGAAACCACATCTCCGAGAGCCTGTGTCCCGGGGGTTGCGTATTCGGCAATGGGTACGGATCCGACGGAAACGATCACCTCGGGCAAAACGCACTGGGTCAGGGGAATTTTGGCAACCGCAAAGCCGGTGGCTGTAGGCGGATGGGCGTGAACGATGGCCCTGATGTCCGGGCGCGTCTTGTATATGGTCAGGTGCATTTTGGCTTCCGAGGAGGGTTTGCGGGTGCCGCCGATTTGATTACCGTCGGCATCGACAACCACGAGATCGCTGGTTTGTAGAAACCCCTTGCTCATTCCGGTCGGAGTCATAACATACTGGTTCTCATCAAGCTTGGCACTGACATTACCGTCATTGGCGGCGACATAACCCCGTTCGTAAACCCGCCTGCAGATTTCAACGATATCTTTTTTTATTGTGTAAATCGAATCAGCCATAATCTTATCTTACCCTTGATTGTGTTTTGGTTTCAAAATTGAGATACCTTTGTAATCGATGACACCGATCACCAAACTGCGTACAGGAATCGCCTCTTCACCGAGGATATCAGCGGCGGCACGGCCTTCACGCGCCACCAGAACGACGTCTCCTTCTCCTGCATCGACAGTATCAACGCAAACAGTCGTCGTGCCGGTCGGATTCAGATCAGCATCCAAAGAGTCCACCAACAGCAATTTTCGGCCATGGTAATTCTTTTGCTTGATGGTCGAAACGATATTTCCGATAACCAGTCCCAGTTCCATTTGATCAACCTATATAGTTGATATAATCGCTCTTTTTAACTTTAGAAGGAACAGCAACATGTACGGAATCGACGAATCCGACGATCGACGCATCCGAAGGAATATGTTTTCCCGCTACGGCAAATGTTGCTTCCCGTGAGCCGACCCAGTAGACCAAATCGCCTTCGCCGACACCAATGGCATCTGCAGCAACAATTTCCCGGCCCATGGGGTTTAGATTTTTATCCAAAGGCTGCATCAAATAGAGTTTGATGCCGGTTAATTGAGCATCCTTTTTGGTCGCCCACACTTTACCCTGTATCCTGCCCAGCTTCATATCTATTTACTCTTTGACTTTTGAAAGAGCAATTTGCCCTCTTTTTCGATAGAATCGATGATGGCAATAATACTCGTATCGGTCGGGACGGACGACATGTTACCGGCCTGGCGCGCTGAACTTCCGCGTACAAGGATCACGACCTCGCCGACCCCTGCTCCTACTGTATCAACCGCAACCACATGTGTTTTGGTGGGCGTTTGATCCGCTTCGATAATATTGACCAAAAGCAGCTTTTTACCGTTCAGTTTTGCATCTTTGGCGGTAGAGACGATGGTTCCAACAACTCGCGCTAATTCCACGGCTATTTTCCCAAAATTGACAATTATTTGTTTATATAGTTATGCCGGACAACCGTTTATATGCTCTCGATCATTCCGTGATCGGCAAAGCTGAAATAGCCCTCCCTGCCGATGATCAGGTGGTCCAAAACGGAAATATCGCAATAGTGACAGGCCCGCACGATTTTTTGTGTAATATTGCGGTCTTCCGGCGACGGTTCGGGATCACCGCTGGGATGGTTATGGATCATAATCACCGACGCCGCGGCCTGTTGTATAGCGGTTAGGATAATTTCCCGCGGAGAAACCACACTTTCAGCCAAACTTCCCTCGAACAGCCGTTTTTGAGACAGGACTTCATTTCGCCCGGTTAAAAATATCAATCGGAATTCTTCCCGTCCCAGATCGCGCATCTGTAATCTGACCATACGGTAAACATCCTCCGACGATCTGACGCGGGGACGCTCGGCATAGGCTTCCTGAACAACTCGTTTGGCCAATTCAAAAGCTGCCTTGATTTGCGCGGCCTTGGCCTGACCAATACCCTTAACCTGGCTCAGAGTTTGCGCCGGTTGCTGATCCAGACCGCGTAAACCCTTGAATTTTTGTAACAATGCCCTGGCCATATCCACTGCCGTATCGCCGCCACTGCCGGTGCGCAGGAGAATGGCAAGTAATTCCGCCTCGGAGAGGGTCTCAGGCCCATATTTGAACAATCGTTCGCGCGGGCGCTCATCCATTGGCCAATCCGGAATTTTATGTCGGTATTGGCCATCAACCATGCGGGTAATATAATGGTTGTATCAAATAAAATCAAGCAGCAAAATATCTATTCCATCTTGACCATCTTGACGACAGTGCGATATCCGGAAGTAGATAAAAGGCAAAAATAGACGCCACTCGGCATGTCCATGCCGGACTGATCTTTACCATCCCATTCCGCTTTGCGATATCCCGGTTGGGCCTCTTTATCGACAAGCGTACGAATCCTCCGCCCCAGCATATTGTAGACCGTAAGGGTTACCCTGCCGCTGACGCCGACCGGAAGCTGATACGCAATTGTCGTCGAAGGATTGAATGGATTGGGATAATTCTGTTCCAGGCTGAATTTCTTCGGAGCAGCAAGCGTAACGGTCACGACATCGCTGAGGGTAAAGGACCCGTCTGTATCGAGCTGACGCAATCGATAAAAAATCTTACCCACCCTGTCGATGCGCTCCTCCCAGCTGTAGACTTGCCGTGACGTGGTGGTTCCGGCACCGCTTACAAAGTCAACGCGTTCCCATCTCCCGTTTTCATCCAGTTTGCGTTCGATTTCAAAGCCGTGATTGTTGCTTTCAGAAGCCGTGCTCCAGTGCAGATAAACCCGGTTTTGTTCCGCTCCGGCGGAAAAACCAACCAGCTCAACCGGCGTCGTTGCGCTCGATGTTACCACGGATATTTCGGAAAAATTGTTCTCTTCATCGCCGGCGCGAACCGCAAAATAGTAGAGCTGTCCCTCCTGCAATCCATCCACGGTCAGGGTTTGCAGTTGCCCGGGCTCGGACGGCGTCGGCGATGATAAAACCGGCGTTGAACCGGCCCACCAGTCCCACTTATTCTCCTCATCATAGGGCTCGGTATTGTATCGCACATAATAGACCGCAACCGGATCGCCGTCGGAACCGTCATCCGCTACAGCAAGCCAGCTCAGCGAGATGCTATTGTCGGTTTTACCGGTTACCGACAATGTGGTGATTTGATCCGGGGGCGTGGTATCCGGGTTATAGACGCTTACGCTCTTCTGCAAAGGTACAGAATATACATCGAAGAGGGATTGCAGCGCTTCCAGCGACAAATTCTGGTTCAGGACGTAATGATTAAAGATCAAATCCATATTGATGTCATTACCGGCACCGCCGATATAGTCCGGCGGATATCCGTTTAGCCATAATCCGGCATCTCCGTATACCAGTGCATCGTCTTTATAGTCGAATTCAATGAAATAGAGCACCTGACCGTCTCCGACCGGTTCGCCGCGTAAATCGAGCAGGGTAAAGAGGGTGGCATTATTTTTGAGCACGCTGTTTTTGCCGTTCTTCGAATATGCCGGATCCGCCACTTCAGCATACCAGTGTTTGCCCGGCCAGTCCGTTGCCTCCAAATCGACGCCGCCGGAGCCCGGGGTACCGGTATGGATTTCATCGTTGATGCGGATCGCCGTGCTCTTTTCAGGAATAAAGCTGTTGTAATAGATCATGCCGAATCCTTCCGGACTCAGCGCTTGTGTAAGTTTGACCTTGGTCACCTTGCCGTCATAATCGGCCAGCATATCGAGTTTAAAGGCGAGCCCGCTGAGATCAAAGACATAGAGATGCGGGTAATAGACCAGCTCAACCGGCATATCGAAAGAACGGATCGGTGAACCGGGAAATTCTATTTCGACTTTGATCATATTGCGCCGCAATATCCGAATGGGGCCGGATACCACATTCGGGGAACCAGCCTGAAAAACGTGCAAGCGACCGACATAGAATATCGTTTCATCCATATTCTCTTTGATGTCGATAGATTGCTGGCCAAATCCGGGGACATTGAGCGTAAGGGTAATTCGCAGACGATGGTATTTAAAAAAATCAATACTGTCACCTCCGGCATCGGAAGGTACCCACATCGCGGTCGGCAGGCCGCTGGCCTCGGAAGGGCGGTGAGCAATGGTATAGGTGGCACCGCGAACCGTATCGGTGCTTGCCGATTTATAGCTGACATAGGAGTGATTCACCCCTGCCAGGCTCGAAGACCAAAAGAGATAGGCATAACCGGTTTGCGCCGGTGACTGCGAGGTGTCTCTGATCTCTATCTGCCATCGCTGGCGCCGGGCGGCAACCGGGTCAGCCGGCCGGCTGCTGCCGGTGGACTCGATATCGCCGATATCGGAAACCATAAAAACCAACTCATCTCCCGAATCCAAAAATCCGTTCTTGGATCCGATATCGACATTACCGGCAGCATCCGTGAAGAATGTGCCGTTGTCCCGCTCATCTATTTGAAACGGTATCGCCTGCCAGCTATCCGACGCCTGATTATAACGGTATAACCGAAGCTCGTCTACCGGAATACGAAGGTTCAGACTCCAAAAAGAGAGCAATTCCGAACCCTGTACAATTGCATAATCCATTTCGCGGTTAATCGCTGCATAAACACCGGTGCTGGTAATCAATAAACCGACCCATAATCCCCACAAGAGAAAACGACGCATAATAGTTCCAATTTAGTTCAAAAAATCAGGATTTAAAAGCCTCAATGGCCTGCTCTTCTGTATCAAAATGATCAAATATTGTGATTAGTTTTGTGACCATGAGCAAACTTTTAACTTTTTCAGTCACGCCGACCAGTTTTAGATCACCATCGGCATTCTTGAGGGAGGTAAGGGAACTCATCAAAGCGCCCAAACCGGTGCTGTTCATCCAGGCAACCTTGCTCAGGTTGATGACCACTTTATTGTGTCCCCGCCCGATTAATTCCTTAATCTTTTCATGTATGGCCATGGTTTCGGGACCGCCCATAAGCTTTCCTTTGAGCTCCAGTACCGCAACGTCATCTTTTATTTGTTCTTTAATCTGCATAGTTTGCCTCCTTGAAGCAAGTTTGTTGAATTTTTAAAAGTACGATTTTATCTCTCCATTCGCAACATCATTTTGAACAGTGATATGTTCGAATTTACGAAAGCTTCCGCAAGACGTTTGTCGCCTCGTGGTTCTCGGGATTATATTTGAGCGCTTCACCATACAAACGTTTGGCCTTTTCCGGCCAGCCGCTTAAAAAACAGTAATTCGCGGCACAGACATAGGCTTCATCCACCTCAAGCTTTGTGTTGCGCATCAGCAACTGATCGATTGAATCATCCAGAGCATCCTCAACATAGCGGCTGTTTTCCAAAATGTACCATAAAATAACGTCATACTCTACATAATCTTGTAACAGCTTTTTGATACACTCTGTTCCATCTGAAAATAAATTCTTTAATTTGAACCAATAGGTCTGCAAAGACTCCTTGCTTTCACTGTAATCCTCACTGTCGGTTGCATAATGTTCCATGACATATTTCAATTCCCGCGCAACCATGGATTTATGAAACAGCAGACCAATGATATTGATAAATTCAATCTCTTCGGTCGTGGGTGTATATTTTCCCGACCGTTCGAATTGCCGTTTCTGAGGCTCGATGACGCGCTTGAAAACAAGATGTAAATCTTCCTTGATCGAAAAGAGCAAATCAGTCAGATTCTTCAGACCGCTGAAGGGAATTTCGCGATTGCGCCTGACCTCGCGGTCAAGATTCTTGAAGAGATTTTTCGCTCTGAAAAACTCTGCCAGGGTTT
>CAZMUU010000058.1:0-1797 GCA_964569215.1 uncultured Cytophagia bacterium | reverse complement strand
TTTTCTCATGATCCAGGGTTTGCTGGATTTCACAAAACGGCTGGTTTTTTGTTCCATATTGTCCGTCCTCTGTGTTTGCCTATTTACCCTCGATCCATTGCCGCCGCAGGATTGTTGCCTCTGCAGGTGCGGAAGGATTTTCCCTTAATGTACAGCTTGATTTTTCATAGGATTCCACAGGAACCCTTAAAACCAGATCAACACCATCCCGCTCAATTTTGATCCGGATCGTATCACCTATGGTTAGTTTACGTATATAATCGGTAAACTGTTTCCTGTTATCTATTTCCAGGCTATCCACCGCCTTGATAAAATCATTACGCATCAGGCCCGCTTCGGCGGCTGAAGACTCGGGGCTGATTGAAAAAACACGGTTTCGCGGCCCCAGGATACGGACGTGACCGATGGTGGGTTTGGATGCCATTTTAATATCAATATCCAGACCGGCATGCGCCAAAACGGACTGATAGGGCAATTCCACCACGCCGGTGACATACCGGTCAAAAAAGGGTTGAAAATCCAGCCCTGATACCGATCTCAATGCCTCTTTTAGCGCTCGTTCGGTGATACCGATGCCGCGCCTGCCGTAATGGATATTCAAATAACGAAAAACATCATCGAGGGACATTCGGTTATCCGTGTTCTTCCTGATCATTAAATCGATGAGCAATCCCAATAACTGACCTTTGGTATATACCGATATTCCCGTGCTCATAAAGCCGTCTTCCCATATATCCCAGCTTGCCTGAGAAACCGGGGTTTGCAAACGATCGGGATTTTCCTGCAGCTGCTCTATGCGGCGCTCCTGATTGTTCAAAAATGACTCGGGTGTCCAGATGCCGGTTCGTACCAGGGTTAAATCAGCGTAATAACTGGTTACACCCTCGAGCCACCACAGCAATTCGGTTCTGGCCTCCCGGCTATAATCCAGCGGTATGAGCGCTTTTGCGCTAATGCGCTTGACATTCCATACATGAAAAAATTCGTGCGCGGTTACGTTGGCTGCAGAATAGATATTATCCATCACATCCAGAGCAGAGAGGGTAATGGTTGTGGAATTGGCATGTTCCAGTCCGCCACCACCATGCCGGCCTTCAGACAAGGTATACAAAAACACATATTTTTCATATGGCAGGTCACCGAATAAACCGATCTGATAGCCAACGATATCGCGCACCATGGCAACAAATTTATCCCTGTCGAAATCGGCCCGGCCGCGAAAGACGACATCATGCGGAACATTCTCTTTTTTAAATCCGAATGTTTCCAGATCTCCCATCATAATCGGTGAATCCGCCAGCTGATCATAATTGAGAGCGCGGAAATGGTGCGGAAACTCGGTTGCGGTCAAACCGGTAGCCATCTGCCAGTCAGAAGGAGCCTTAACCTCGACCCGGCAAGGCAAGTGTTCCAACCCATTGACATACACCCATGTGGTTGCGCCCTGTACCAGTGCACCGGTGGAGTCCAGCGGATTGCCCATAAATCCGCGCTGTCTCGTTTCAATATCATAGGTTACGTAGATTGACCACCTCCCACTGCTGCCGACCTCCCATGCATTTCGATTGAGCTGCAAAACCGGCAGAGGATTGTCATCAGCATCCCGGGCAGTGAAATTGTAGATGTATTTGCCAAAATCCCCGATGTAATAGGTACCGGGAATCCATCCGGGCATGGAAATGACATAGCGGTCGGCATGGACATCATCTATTTCAAGTTCAACAGACAGGTGATCGTACATGTCATCATCAACAGAAAGCGTATAACTGAGATCTTCCGCGCTCGACACAGAAAGAG
>CAZMUU010000057.1:0-15079 GCA_964569215.1 uncultured Cytophagia bacterium | reverse complement strand
TTTCCAGGTAGATGATGATACGCTTGTTATTGCCGGCGATAATGTTTTTAAATTTTCCTTTCTTGATATTTTTTCATTTTTCAAAAAAATGGATGCCGGTATCATTGCTGTTAAATCTTTTGACGGTATGAAAAAATTGCAGCGTTCCGGTATTGTCGAGTTTGATCAACAAAAAAGAATCATCGGTTTTGAGGAAAAACCTGAAAAACCAAGATCAACATTTGTCGCACCGGCTTTTTATATCCTCAAACGGGAATCATTGCCGGCAATCAAAGCATATCTTGATCAGGAAAATAAATCTGATGCACCGGGTTATTTTATTGCCTGGCTGATCAAACGACAGCCACTCTACGCATTTGAAATTCAAAATCCATATTATGATATTGGTACACTTGAAGCATATCAGAATATACAAAAATTATTCAATCAATCCGGTTAAAGACGCTTTACACATGACGCAGGCAGGAGTTGATGAATGAAATTAAAAGATCTCTATATCGGACTGGATCTTGGTGGTACGTTTATTAAATACGCTATCGGCACGGCAGACGGCTCTCTGCTATATCATAACAAAAAACCTACCCTGTCCGACAGAGAGCAATCAGAAATTTTTCATACTATTTTTGCACTTATCGAGGAATTGAAGCAAAAGGCAAAAGAGCTGCAGGGAGAAATAAAGGCAATTGGGTTTGGCAGTCCCGGCGCGATAAATTTTGATGCGGGCAGACTCATCGGCAGTACACCCAATATAAAATCATGGACGGATGCTGATATTCGAGGAAATATTGAATCAAAATTCAATCTCCCCACCTGGGTGGATAACGATGCCAATCTTATGGTATTTGCTGAAGCACGCCAGGGAGCTGCAAAAGGTGAAAATAATGTCATCGCCCTGACACTGGGAACCGGTATCGGCGGGGGGATTCTGATCAATAATCAGGTGTACCGGGGAGATCATTTTGCCGGTTCAGAGCTGGGACACATGAGTATCAATTTTGATGGTCCGCGTTGTGACTGCGGCGGGATTGGCTGTATTGAACAGTATGCCTCTGCTCCGGCTATGGAGAAAAACTATGAGAAAAAGCTCAAAATGGCGAACAAATCCGTACCGGATGACCTATCAACTGTGACCCTGTTTGAACGTGCCGGAGAAGGGGAAAAAGAAGCCATCGATACCATAAACGATACGGCTGTTTATCTGGGAACGGCGTTGGCGAATATCGCAAACATTTTTAATCCTGCCGTTATTGTCATCGGCGGCGGTGTGTCTGCTGCCGGAGAGGTCTTTATCAATAAAATTGATGCTGAAATGCGGCGTCGCGCTATGCCGCCCAGTGTCAGGCATCTCAAAGTCCTGGCGGCAAAGCTCGGCAATTCGGCCGGCATGATCGGTGCCATCCGCCTGGCGGCTGAGATGTACGCAAAAAGATAGAATTGATATGTAAAAATTTCTTGTTTTATTAAAGAAAAAATGATAACTTGTAATCGTATTCACAAAGCGTAAGGACAACATGTTTCAACCATTTCCGCATAACCACCATCATTTGCTAACCTATCCGTTTAAATCAGGTGGAAATTTATAACTTTTTAATCATAACAGAAAAAGCCCACCTGGTTTACGGTGGGCTTTTTTTTTATCCAGGGAGGTGTACTTTTGAATTGGAACGATATTGATGACAAAGTTCTCAAAATTGGATTGCCTAAGGGTAGTTTACAGGATGCCACCTTTCGTCTGCTGGCCAAAGCCGGCTTTCATTTTTCAGTGTCGCACAGATCCTATTTCCCTTCCATTGATGACGATGAAATTCAGGGCACACTGATCAGAGCCCAGGAAATCGCCAAGTATGTTGAAAACGGCGTCTTTGATGTCGGTTTGACGGGTAAGGACTGGATTCTGGAAACCGGAGCGGACGTCATCGAAATCACAGAATTGACCTATGCCAAATCAACTTCCCGGCCGGTACGATGGGTTTTGGCTGTGCCGAATGATTCCCCGGTTAAATCGGTGAAGGATTTACAGGGCAAGCGTATCGCTACCGAAGTGGTAAATATTGCGAAAAATTACCTTGCCGAACATCAGGTGGAAGCAAGAGTTGAATTTTCCTGGGGTGCCACTGAGGTCAAGGCACCTGCGCTGGTGGATGCCATCGTGGAAGTGACTGAAACGGGTTCTTCATTAAGAGCCAATAATCTGCGCATTATCGATACCCTGCTCGAATCCAGAACCATGTTGATTGCCAACAAAAGGTCCTGGCAGACGGTTGAGAAAAAGGAAAAAATTGAAAACCTGACCATGTTGCTCAAGGGAGCGGTAGAATCAGAAGGATTGGTCGGATTAAAGATGAATGTGCCGAAAGAAAAGCTTGATTTGGTGATGAAACAGCTGCCATCGATGAAAAATCCGACCATTTCGTCGCTTTATGATAACAAATGGATGGCGGTTGAAACCATCATCTCGGAAAAAGAGGTGAGATCTCTGATTCCCTCTCTGAAAAGAGCGGGTGCTCAGGATATAATTGAATATCCATTAAATAAGGTAATATATTGATATGGAAATGAAAATTATTACGGATCAGCAGATCCCGGACTTTATTCAACGTTTTGAAGAAAGGCGCGGCGGGGTCGTGGAAGAGGTCGAAAAGACGGTTAAGGAGATTATCGATAATATTAAAAAAGAGCAGGATTGTGCCCTTTTTCACTACGCCAAAGCCCTGGATGGCACTGATCTCAAACAACACCCCATTCAGGTAAGCCGGGATGAGTTGGAAAGCGCTTATCTTTCTGTCGAGTCTTCCTTGCGCCACGTTCTCCTTGATGCAAGGGATAATATCAGGAAATTCCATGAAAAGGGATTGTCGCGATCCTGGCTGAGCTGGGAAGAAGATGGCGTTTTGCTCGGTCAGCGTATGATACCCCTTCACCGCGTTGGGGTGTATGTGCCGGGTGGTCGGGCCGCCTATCCTTCTTCTTTATTGATGGGAGTCATACCGGCGCAGGTTGCCGGGGTTAAAGAGATCGCTGTTGTGACGCCGAGTGATTCGCAAGGTCATATCAATCCGGTTATTCTGGCCACGGCGCATCTCCTCAACATCGACAAGGTTTATCGCATCGGCGGCGCTCATGCGATCGCCGCTCTGGCTCTGGGAACGCAAAGCATTCCCCGGGTTGACAAAATTGTCGGTCCCGGTAATATCTACGTCGCAACCGCAAAAAAAATGCTCTATGGCAGCGTCGGCATCGATATGGTCGCCGGTCCGAGCGAAGTGGTCATCATTGCCGACCACCAGGCAGAAGCGGATTTTGTAGCTGCAGATTTACTGGCACAGGCTGAACACGATCCGCTTGCCTCTTCCATACTGATCACTGATAATCCAGATCTGGCAAAACAGGTTTCCAAAGCCGTTTCCAGACAATTCGACAGCCTTCGGCGCCAGTCTATATTGGAAAATTCACTTGGCGAATATGGTGCCATTATACTGGCCGACTCGCTGAACGCGTGCGTTGAGTTGTGCAATCAACTTGCACCAGAGCACCTCGGTCTTCATGTCGAGGATCCGTGGCAGCTTAGCGGACAAATACAAAATGCCGGCGCTATTTTTCTCGGCTCCTATTCGCCGGAATCTGTAGGTGATTACTGGGCGGGCCCAAATCATGTATTGCCGACCAATGGCTCAGCACGCTTTTTTTCTCCGCTCAATGCCAATGATTTCTTGAAAATGAGCAGTCTGGTCAGCTATAGCAAAATAGCATTGAGCCGATATGGGCAAAAGATTATTGATCTCGCCAACTCGGAAGGACTGGACGCACATGCAAACGCCATCAAAATCAGGATTTGAAATGAATCCGGAAGCGATTTTTAAAAAATCGGTGCTCAAAATCAAGGGATATCAATCCCCGCCACAGAGTCACGTCAAGGCCAAACTGAACCAGAATGAAAACCCTTTTGATGTGCCTGTAGAAGTGAAAGCGATGCTTGCCGACCGAATTGCCAAACTGGACTGGAATCGATATCCTGTGAACGAGTCTCCGGCTTTACGCAAAAAACTGGCGGATTGGCACCATCTTCAACCCCAACAAATATTATTAGGGAACGGTTCGAATCAGCTTTTACAAACCATTCTTTCAGCAACTGTAAATGATGGCGACAAGGTCTGCTGGAGTTCGCCGACCTTTTCGCTGTTTTCGCTTTTTTCCGCTCTCTATAATGCGGTTCCTGTGGATATTCGTCAAACCCGTGCCTTGCAATTTCCTTATGAGGCGTTTATTGCAGGCGTTGAAAGCCATCAGCCCAGAGTTATTCTGCTTTGTTCTCCCAACAATCCGACCGGCTCTGAAATAGATTTGGATTTTCTCCGCACGCTCTGCAGCAAAACAAACGGACTGGTCTTTTGGGATGAAGCATATGCTGAATTTACGGACCACACTGCAATAGAATTGTTACCACAATATTCCAATCTTGTCATTTCCCGAACCTTTTCAAAAGCGTTTAGTCTGGCAGGATTGCGGTTCGGCTATCTTGTCGCCAATAAAACAGTCATCGAACAGCTCGAAAAGGTCAATCTGCCCTACAATGTAAACATTATCACAGAGGCGGTCGTATCGGAGCTGTTGGACTGCAGAGATATTCTGTTTGAACGTGTCAATCAGATCGTTGAACAGCGGCAAAAGATGTATGAAGAACTTTGCCTTATACCGGAACTAAATGTGTATCCCTCAAAGGCGAATTTTATTCTGTTTAAATGTCAAAATGCACGCTCTGTTTTTCAGACTCTGAAGAAACACGGTATCCTGGTTCGCGACGTCGGCAGCTATCCGTTGCTCGAGAATCACCTGCGCGTCAATGTGGGATCAGCCGAAGAAAATAAATATTTTTTAGATATTTTGCATCATATCAGGTGATACTATGAAATCATCACGTACAGCCACTATTCACAGAAAAACCAAAGAGACCGATGTTTATGTCAGTGTCGATCTCGATGGTATCGGTACGGCCGAAATCGACACCGGAATCGGGTTCTTTGATCATATGCTTGATTCCCTGAGCCGACATTCCGGAATCGATCTTGTGGTAAAAGCCAAAGGTGATCTTGAGATTGATTGCCACCATACCGTTGAAGATGTCGGTATTGTTTTGGGCATGGCTCTGAAACAAGCCCTGGCGGATAAAAAATCAATTATCCGGTTTGGTTTCGCCTATTGTCCATTGGACGAAGCATTGGCAAGAAGCGTTATCGATATCAGCGGCCGTGCTTATTTTGTGTACAATTGTGACATTGATTTTTCTTCCATCGGCCAGTTCCCGGGTGAACTATGGCAGGAATTTCTCAGAGCCTTTACGACACATGCCGCTCTTAACCTGCATGTGCATCTGATTTATGGAACCAACCAGCACCACATCATTGAAGCGATGGCCAAATCCGTTGCCTTTGCTCTGAAACAGGCGATCCGGATCGACCCGGGACAATCCGGGGTACCGTCAACCAAAGGGGTGTTAGAATGATATGTCTGATCGATTATGGAGCCGGAAATCTTTTCAGTGTTCAGAAAGCCGTAGAATTTCTCGGTTACCAACCCCGTATCAGCAATCGCGCTGCTGACCTTGATAAAGCGGATAAAATCATTTTCCCCGGTGTCGGTTCATTCGGCAGAGCGGTCGAAAACCTGCAGCGGGCTGCTCTCGGTCCGAAAATCAAAGAGGTGGTTGATGCCGGAACGCCGTTTTTGGGTATCTGTTTGGGATTGCAGCTTTTTTTTGCCAACAGTGAGGAGAGTCCCGATGTCCGGGGGCTTGACCTGGTGGCCGGAAGCGTTAAAAAATTTCAAAACGGCTTAAAAATTCCCCATTTGGGTTGGAATTCAGTTTCGCAGCGCAAAACACAAAATCCACTATGGCTGGGAGTTCCCGAACAGGTTTATTGTTATTTCGCCCATTCCTTTTATATCGAACCTGAAGATCCGAATCTCATCATTGCCACCTGCGACTATGGTGGTGATTATCCGGTTGCGATACAAAGGAATAATTTGTTCGGATTGCAGTTTCATCCGGAAAAATCGCAAAAATGGGGCCTGGAAATCTTGCATAATTTTCTAAAATTATAGGAGTAAATCGTGATCGTTATACCTGCAATAGATCTACTCAATGGGCGCTGTGTGCGCTTAACGCAGGGTAAAGAAAAAGATTCTACTGTTTATAGCCATGATCCTGCTGAGATAGCGCTGCAATTTCAAAAACAGGGTGCGGATTATCTGCATCTGGTCAATCTCGACGGGGCTTTTGGCCGTGAGAATCGAAACATAGAGTCAATCAAAAAAATACTCGAGACTGTGGATATACCGGTGGAGCTCGGAGGTGGTCTGCGTCACTATGAAGATGCCTGTAAATGGATAGATATCGGTATTACACGCGTTATTTTGGGTACTCTTGCCGTATCTCATCCGCTTATCGTAAAGCAATTGATCGATTCCTTTGGCCCTGAACGCGTTGTTGCCGCTATCGATGCCAAAGATAACCGCGTTATGGTCAAAGGTTGGACAGAAGCGACGTCGTTCACCCCTGCTGAATTGGGCAAGCATCTCGACAACCTGGGACTGCGACGCATCATATACACCGATATTTCCAGGGACGGTGTATTGCAAGGACCGAATTTGAGTGCTGTGGGTGATCTTGCCGGGCAACTCAAAATGCCGACCATTGCATCCGGCGGCTTTTCTTCTTTAGACCATTTTTCTCAGTTGTCGTCGCTGAATAACGAGTATATTGAAGGTGCCATTGTCGGGAAAGCACTCTATGAAAACAAAATCGAGTTACCGGATATTATCAAACTTTTGGAATCCTGATTATGTTGGCCAAACGAATCATACCTTGTCTGGATGTCAAAAACGGACGAGTTGTTAAGGGCATCAATTTTCTAAATCTGATTGATGCCGGCGATCCGGTGGAACAGGCAAAATATTATAACGAGCATGGCGCTGATGAGCTCGTTTTCCTTGATATTACCGCCTCATCCGAACATCGGAACATCATGATCGATGTCGTGCGCCGTACAGCTGAACAGGTTTTTATGCCTTTAACGGTCGGTGGCGGGGTTCGCAGCGCAGATGATGCCTTCAAACTGCTCAAAAGCGGTGCCGATAAAGTTACCATGAATACCGCTGCAGTGTTGAATCCTGATCTGGTAAAAGAATGCGCCGACCGCTTCGGCAGCCAGGCAACGGTTGTGGCCATTGATGCCAAGCTCAGCAAGGATGAAAAATGGTACGTATATACCTACGGTGGACGAACAGCGACTGAATTGGATGCTCTGGAGTGGGCCGGTATTGTCGAAGAACTGGGTGCTGGTGAAATTTTACTCACCTCTATGGACAGAGATGGTACCAAATCCGGATATGATCTCGATCTTACCAAAACCATCGCTCTATCTGTTTCCATCCCGGTAATCGCCTCCGGCGGATGTGGCACTCTTGAACATATCTACGAGGTCTTTGCAAAAGCACAAGCTGACGCCGCACTTGCCGCTTCTATTTTTCATTACCGCGAAAATTCTATTCAAGACGTGAAAAACTATCTGAGAGAGAGGAATGTACATGTCAGACATTGAACGCATAGAGGAAGAGGATCTTTTCAAGCCGTTAAAATATAATGAACAGGGGTTGATTCCTGCCATCATTCAGGATTGGCAGGATGGCACGGTTTTGATGCTGGGGTATATGAATGAAAATAGCCTAGAAACAACGCTGCAAAGCGGAAAGGTCACGTTCTGGAGTCGCTCGAGAAATAAATACTGGACCAAAGGAGAAACTTCGGGTAATTTTTTATTTTTAAAAGAGATATTTATCGACTGCGACAAGGATACAATTTTGATCAAAGCCGAAGCCAAAGGACCAACGTGTCATACCGGTAAACGGAGTTGCTTTTCCTGGAAGGTGACAACACAGGCATGATCAGTTGACCGATATCAGTCACTTGTAAAAAATCACTTGCTATTCTTTTTGCATTTATCTAATTTGGAACGCTATTAAGATATCCCTCTATCGTAATTGCAACATCGCCAAATGCATCGAATTGGAAACAGCACCGGACCATATCTTTTTTAGGTCTTCCTGATCGTCGAACCAAGTCATGATGGGTTGAATAAAACAGAGGTTTTGCTATGCTGGCATTCCTTTTACAGGTTCCCGGGTCATCCGCTGCTGCCGATACAACGGCCAGGCATCTACCGGGTGAGTTGTGGTGGCCGCAAATACATGAAACGGTTTCATTGATTGCATTCGTTTTAGGGTTCCTCATCATGCTAATCGCAAATTTTGCCGGTGCAAGAACCAACCGCGGCAAACTGATCTTTGCTTTTTTGCTCACCACAGTGCTGGGGATTTTGGCGATGCAAATTATCCTCAAAGTTGCAACAGATCTGGGCGTTCTGAAATATACCTGGGGAACGGTCGCTGTTATTGTTGTCCTTATTCTCTACATAACAGCGGTTGCCATACATCTTTATGAAATCGTCATTGTATCTTCGCGAGAAGCTATCCCACCGGAATAATCGTTAATTGCATTTTAGGACTTGATTTTATCTTTCGGTGTTATTATATTTAGTGTTTGAATCCATAATTTTAAATTTTAACGACGGATAAGCGATGTTAAAACCAAGGAAACGACTCAGTAAAAAGGAACTAAAAGAGGATCAACTCGTCACATTTTATGTCAATGCCAACAACTGGGTGAGAGCGCATTCCAGCTATATTTATGGAGCCTTGATCGCGTTGGTATTGCTGGTCGTCGGGATAACCTATTTCACAAGAGCGTCGGCACAGAAAAATGAGCTCGCCAGTGCCGAGCTCATACAGGCGACTCAGCTGTATGAAGCGGGTAATTTCGAAGAGGCCATACCTCTGTTCAGTTCTATTGTGGAAAATTATCGAGGCACCCAAAGCGCCAGTATCGGCCAGCTCTATTTGGCAAAATGTTTTTACAATACATTCGATTATAGCAATGCTGAAACCTATTTTCGCGAATTTTTATCAGATTATAAGGGTAACGAGCATTTCGGCGCTACGGCGATGGGCGGAATAGCGGCTTGTTACGAACAGCAGGGCAGGTATCTGGATGCGGTTGAACAGTACAGCAAAGCTGCCGACAAGTATCCGGAATCGATTCATGCTTCCCGTTTTTTACTCAAGGCAGCTATGAATGCCCGTAACGCTGGTGAAGTTGAACACGCAAAATCCCTGCTTGAACAACTGATAAAAAATTATCCCGATGCAACCGAGGTTACCGATGCTGAAATGCTGATGGCGATGATTGAACAGCAATAGATATTCATATAGAAATATCTTGCTTTTTTAATAACAGTATATTATATTTAAGATCAAGTGGGCTCAAAAGGCCCACTTTTTTGTTGCTTAAACAGGATTTTTTATGTTTCAGGAAGAATTGACGCAAATTTTAAAAGAATCCGCGATCGCTCATAATGCTGATTTGGTCGATTACGAGCTCATAGGCAAGGGAAATCAAACCGTTTTGCGCGTTTTTATCGACAAATCTGGAGGGGTGGATTTAGATACATGTACGAAAATCAGTCGTTCGATTGCAGATTTTCTGGATAGAAAAGATTTATTTACCGACAATTATCGTCTTGAAGTCTCATCTCCGGGTCTCGACCGGCCGCTGAAGGAAAAACGCGATTATGAACGACAATTGGAGAGGTTGCTCAAAGTAACCTATTCACAGGATGACAAGGATATTACCATAACCGGACGCCTGCAAAGTGTTGCAGAAGATTCCATTTATCTTTTGGTCGAGGAAAAGCCGATTCGGTTACCATTTCAACGAATTAAAAAAGCAAAAGTTGAGATTGAATTTTAACACAGGTTGTGATCATGAAACTCGAAATTTCGGATGCCTTTAGTGAACTGGTAAGGGAAAAAAATATCGAACGTGAGACCATGGCTGAGATCGTGCAGGATATTTTCCTTTCCATGATCAAGAAAAAATATGGCAATGCTGACAATTTTGAAGTATTTGTAAATATGGATAAAGGCGAAATTGAGATATACCAATACAAAACCATTGTCGAAGACGTGGAGGACCCTGTCCGGCAAATTACGCTGCCGGAAGCACAGGAATCCGCGCCCGATCTTGAAATGGGTGAGGATTTTATGCAAATCGTCGATCCCACAACATTCGGCAGGCGGTTGATTATTGCTGCAAAACAAAATCTAAATCAACGCATTAAGGAAATAGAGAAAGAACTCGTTTACGACGAATATAAAAATCGGGTTGGTGAAATCATCAGCGGCGATATTCGTCAAATTAATCGCGATATGATCTATATCAATATCGATAAAGTGGAAGCGTTACTGCCGAAATCAGAACAGATTCCGTCTGAGCGTTACCGTAGGGGCGACCATCTTCGCGCTGTCATTAAATCGGTTGGATTGTCTCCCCGGGGGCCGGAAATTTTGGTTTCGCGCAGCTCGGAACAATTTCTCGTTCGGTTGTTTGAGCTCGAGGTTCCGGAAATCTATGAAGGTATCATCGAAATCAAAGCGATTGCCAGAGAACCTGGAGAACGCACCAAAATTGCCGTTTTGTCTAACGACAAGCGAATCGATGCTGTAGGTGCCTGCGTGGGAATGAAGGGTATGCGTATTCAGGCTATTGTCAAGGAACTTAGCAATGAAAAAATCGATATCATCAACTGGAGCAGCGAGCCGGAAATTTTTATCACCCGCGCTCTGAGCCCGGCTAAACCCATGCGCATCGCTATTGATGAAGAGGAGCAAAAAGTAATCGCTGTCCTGGATGAGGATCAAATTTCACTCGCGATCGGTAAAGGCGGACAGAATCGCCGTTTGGCATCGAGATTGACCGGTTATGAGATTTTAACTGTCAGAGATGAAGAATATCGTCAAATGATGGAGGAGGGCTCGGAAGAAGATATTTCCATAAAGGATGTTGAAGAACTGAGCGATAAAATCAAAACGACGCTTGAAGATGGTGGTTTCGATACAGTAAAAGGTGTGCTGGATGCCGGTCAGAAGCAATTAATGCAGCTCCCCGGTATCGGCGTTAAGACCGCTGAGAAAATTATCGCTTCGCTTGAAGAATATTATGAAGAATAATCATTAGGAGTTTTTTATATTGGCTGTTAAAAAAAGAGTGTTCCAAGTTGCTCGGGAATTTAATATTTCAAATGAAGAGCTTATTGAATATCTCTTGAAATTGGACTTTGATATTCGAAATCACATGAGCCTCCTGAACGATGAGGCTTATGATCAGGTTATCACGGAATTTGGTGAAAAACCTGAAAAGCCTAATGAGGAATATGAGTTTCGCAAACGGTTGCGCGACAGACGCGCCCTTGAAGAGGGGCGTAAGGAGGAGGCCCGCAAGGATCTCGAACGTCGTTTACAAGCATCGACCGAGCTGGCCAAAGAAATGCCAAAGTGGAAAAAGCAGCGCGAGATTGAAGCTGAAGAGAAGAAAAAGATCGAGAACAGGGCAGCCGAGAAACCCGAACAGCCAAAGGTACCTGAAGAAGCTCCTGCAGAAAAGCCCAAAAGACCAAAGAAAAAATTAAAAGTCATAGAAATTCCACCAGAAGAAGGCGCTGTAAAAGCAAAAGCTGAAAAGCCTGAACCTGAAAAGACAAGCAAAGAAAAAAGCCCGGCTGAAACGACAGAAAAACCAACCAAGAAAAAACGAAGAAAACGCCGCCGTAAAAAGGATGTTGCTGAAGAAGCTGAAGCCCCTGAAAAGCTGGCAGCCGAGCAAAAACAGAAGAAACGCAAAAAAGGAAAGAAAAAGCGCAAACCCTCATTCGATGAAAAAGAGATCGAGGATAACATTCGCCAAACTCTTGCCACCATGGAAGATGCCGGTAAAGGCAAGCGCCGCAAGAAAAGAAGCGTAGCAGAAGAAGAAATAGAAGAGGAAGAAATCCCGGTCATCAAGGTCAGTGAATTTATGTCTCTGTCCGAAATAGCAAAGGTGATGAATATCGATGGTACCGAACTGATTCGGAAATGCATGGATCTCGGTATGATGGTTACGATCAATCAACGGCTCGATATGGATACTATAGAACTGCTCGCTTCTGAATATGGCTATCAGGTCGAAGCACTGGAAGAATTTGGCGAGGAACTCGTCGATGTCGAAGAGGAAGACGCTGAAGAGGATCTTGAACCACGCTCTCCCGTGGTTACCATCATGGGCCACGTCGATCATGGTAAAACCTCGCTCCTCGATTATATTCGTAAGAGTAACATCATCTCCGGTGAATCCGGAGGAATTACTCAGCATATTGGTGCTTATGAAGTGGATATCGATAAAGAGAAAAGCATTACCTTTTTGGATACACCCGGTCACGAAGCCTTTACCGCTATGCGGGCCCGGGGCGCGCAGGCAACCGACATTGTGGTGCTGGTGGTGGCAGCCGATGATAATGTCATGCCTCAGACCACCGAAGCGATCAGCCATGCCAAGGCAGCGTCGGTGCCGATGGTTATCGCCATCAATAAAGTTGATAAACCAAATGCAAATCCCGATCTTATCCGCAAACAGCTTGCTGAAAAAGATGTGCTCGTGGAGCAATGGGGTGGAAAATACCAAAGTGTTGAGATTTCGGCCAAAACAGGTCAAAACGTCGATTCACTCCTCGAAGCCATTCTCCTCGAAGCTGAGATGCTCAATCTGAGAGCAAATCCGAGTCGTTTGGCCAAAGGTGTTATTATCGAATCCAAACTCGATAAAGGCAAGGGGCCTGTGGCTACGGTATTGGTACAAAAAGGCACACTTTCCGTCGGCGATCCGTTTGTTTCGGGCGCGTGTTACGGTAAGGTGCGTTCCATGTTCGATGAACGCGGGCGCAGGGTAAAATCAGCAGTACCGGCGGTGCCGGTTCAGGTGCTCGGATTCGATGGCCTGCCCCAGGCGGGCGACTCGTTTACGGTTCTGGAATCCGAACGCGATACCAAAGAAGTCAGCCAAAAACGGCAACAGTTACAGCGCGAATATGAACACTGGAGAAGCCGTCCGCGCACACTGGATGAAATTTCACAACAGATTCAAAAAGGTCAGATCAAACAATTGTTGGTTATACTCAAGGGTGACGTAGACGGCTCTATACAGGCGATCACTGATTCTCTGATGAAACTCTCGGGCAGAGAAGTGGCAGTCACAATTATCCACAGTGGTGTCGGTGCCATTTCCGAATCTGATGTTTTGCTTGCTGCCGCCTCCGGCGCCATTATTATCGGATTCAATGTCCGGCCGACCAGCAAATCCAGAGAACTGGCTGAAAAAGAAAATGTCGATATTCGTCAATATGAGGTGATTTATGATATCGTCAATGATATCAAGGCCGCTTTGGAAGGATTCCTGCAGCCTCAGATTACGGAAGAATTAAAGGGTACTATCGAAGTTCGCCAGATTTTTAAAGTACCCAAAGTGGGAACCGTTGCAGGCTGCTATATCTCTTCCGGTCACGTAAACCGCAATGATCCGATCAAGGTATATCGGGATGATCGTTTGATTCACGATGGTCAGATCGTGTCGTTAAAGCGTTTTAAGGAAGATGTGAAGGAATTGAATTCCGGATATGAATGCGGCGTCGGCCTGGCCAATTTTAATGATTTACGCGTCAATGATATCATTGAAGCCTATCGCAAGGTGGAAACCAAGCGCACCTTGGAAGATTCCAACAAGGGAAATTAAATGTTGGTTGGTTTATTGCAGCTGGAAATTTTTATACCGGATAGCGCCAGTCTGAAACAAAAACGATTTGTGCTTTCCAGCCTGAAACAGCGTTTGAGAAACAAATTTAATATCTCGATTGCAGAAATCGATCAAAACGACAAGTGGCAGCTGGCAACCCTGGGAGTTGCCGTTGTTGCCAACGAAAAACGCTTTGTTGAAAAAACGCTCAATAAAATATTTTCATTGGTAGAGCAGGAACACAATATACAGATCATAAACCAACAATTCGAAATTTTATAATATGACACCACTAAATTACAGCCGCTCAGACAGAGTGGCGAATCAGATTAAAAAAGAAATCGGTGATATTTTTTTACGCGAGATGGATGATCCGCAATTCCGGCTTTTTACGGTCACCAAAGTCAAAATGAGTAAAGATTTACGTTATGCAAATATATATTACAGTGTAATGGGAGGGGCGGAGCAAAAAGAGAAAAGCGAAACATTGCTACAGAACGCTGCTTCGCAAATTCGTCGGGAACTGGGACATCGTATCCGTTTGAAATTCGTTCCCGAGTTGCGGTTTTTTTATGATGATTCCACTGAATATGCAGCGCATATTTCAGAGTTGCTGGATAAGATAAATCGCAAAAAACACTAGAGTTTTGTTCTTTTTCAAGATGGGTGATTCAAGCCAAATTCTTAATATCCGCAAGCCCGTCGGATGGACCTCTTATGATGTTATACGATATTTAAAACGTATGTCAGCTCATAAGATAAAGATCGGCCATGCCGGGACATTGGACCCCTTTGCTGAAGGGGTATTGGTGGTATGCACCGGAAAAGCGACCAAAGAGATACAACATTTTGTCGACGCTGAAAAGGAATATAAAGCAATTATCAGATTGGGCATTGAAACCGATACACTGGATATTAGCGGTAAAATTGTCAAAACCCTAAAGGTTCCCGGACTGGATCAGGAGAAAATCCTGGCCGTCTTGCATGTTATGACCGGTGAAATCGTTCAGCAGGTTCCCGCCTTTTCAGCCCTCAAGCACCGAGGGAAAAAACTCTATGAATTGGCGCGTCAAAATGTTGAGGTATCATTGCCCAAACGAAAGGTGTTCATTCATCGGTTGTGCCTGAACCGTTTTGAAAAGGATCGTCTCCATCTTGAAATTACCTGTTCGAAAGGAACCTATATCCGTTCCCTTGCGCGCGATATCGGAAGGGCGCTGGGTACAACGGCCTGTTTACAGACACTGATCAGGACACGGGTGGGAGATCATAAACTCGAAAACGCCCGACAAGTGGTCGAAATAACGGTTTGAATGGTAAAGCAGCATTGGATCAAATGGAAATTTTTTGGGATTTAAATCAAAT
>CAZMUU010000056.1:11448-15131 GCA_964569215.1 uncultured Cytophagia bacterium | reverse complement strand
TCCAGTCGTGATTGAAAAAACGGGCTTTTGAATAGTGTTTAATCTCCTCTTCAGCGGTGATGCCGACGCGATTTAAAATCATTTCTTTACTCATAGGCGGATGAGTACCGAGAGCGATGAGAAAATCGAGGGTTTCGACGCTATCGTGTAGCAGCTCGTATATCGAGCGAAACATGATATCCAGCGGGCCACTGCGGGTTTGATCCGGAATAACAAAGAGAATTCGTTTGCCGAACAATTTATTATCGCTAAAAGCATCTTTACAGATATTGAACATTTCCTGTACGGTGAGATGTCTGTCGCTAAAACCCTCACCATGAAGATGAAATTTCATTGTAATACCCTCGTGCTCGTTTCATCGCGAAAAATTTTAGATTTGCGCTTGCGACCGTTCTTCCGGCCAGGGTCATAAGATGCCTGCACTGCAGAGAACTGCGGCCGCAGGAGCGGGCCGGTGGTTTGGTGCAAAGCTTTTTTACAAATTCGCCAACCAGCCGCCATCCACGTAGATGGTTTGACCGGTAATATAATCGGATGCCCGGGAAGCTAAAAATAGTGCAGTGGCCACCAGATCATCCGGTTCGCCCCAGCGGTTCGCCGGTGTGCTTTCCAGGACCCATTGTGAAAAAGAGTCGTCCTGCCATAATGGTTTGGTCAATTCGGTTTTAAAATAACCGGGACCGATGGCATTGACCTGAATCTGATACCGGGCCCACTCGACAGCCAGCGCCCTGGTCAGCATTTTTATTCCGCCTTTGCTGGCTGTATAGGCGGGTATCGAGGCACGTGCAGCCTCGCTGAGCAGGGAGGCGATGTGAATAATCTTTCCGCCTCGATTATCAGCAATACATGCTCTGGCAAAACATTGGTCTAAAACAAAAGGAACGGTCAGGTTGAGGCGAAGAATCGATTCCCACTCTTCAAGTGTCCATTCCACAGCCGCTTTGCGCAGATTTACACCGGCGACATTGACAAGAATATCGACCTTCTCAACCTGCTGCAATATGTTGTCATAAAACGCGGCTATTTCTTCCACTCTGTTGAGATCGAAATCAGCTACCGTTGCAGAGCGACCGAGTGTTCTGATTTCTTTTTTCAGATTCTCCAGGTCATCCCGGCTGCGGGCATTCACCACCAGGTCGGCGCCGGCAGACGCCAGTCCTTTGGCGATCGCCCGACCCAGTCCACGACTGGCACCGGTGACCATAGCGACTTTGCCGGAAAGTTTAAACTCATTTTCAATCATGGGCTTTTACCTAAATATTCAACCAGTCTGTGTGAAAAAATTCACCGCGTGGTTTGTCGACACGCTCATAAGTATGGGCACCAAAGTAATCTCGCTGTGCCTGCAGGAGATTTGCCGGCAATCGTTCGAGCCGATAACTGTCATAATAGGCCAGAGCACTGCTGAACGCCGGTACCGGAATCGCCAGCTTGACCGCTTCAGCAACAACCTGTCGCCAGGCATTTTGGTTTTCTTCTACAGCCGTTTTAAAATAGGGATTCAAAAGCAGATTGGCGAGATCGGGTTGCTGATCAAAAGCTTCCTTAATGCGGCCCAGGAACTGAGCCCGAATGATACAGCCATTGCGCCAGATCAGAGCGATTTCACCATAGTTGAGATCCCAGTCGTATTCCTCGGCCGCTGCGCGCATAAGCTGGTATCCCTGGGCATAGGAGCAAATTTTTGAAGCATAGAGGGCTTTATTAATCATATCGATAAAGGCATCGCGATCGCCCTTGAATTCGGCCGACGGTTGCGGCAGCATTTTTGCCGCCTCGATGCGTTCCTCCTTGATGGCGCTCATAAAACGGGCAAAGACCGCTTCGGCGATGGTGGGTGCCGGAACACCAAAGTCAAGAGCAAACTGGCTGGTCCATTTTCCGGTCCCTTTTTGCCCGGCCGTATCGAGAATGACATCGACCATGGGTTTTCCGGTATCCTTGTCGGTTTTGGATAGAATATCAGCGGTAATTTCAATCAGATAACTGTCCAGATCGCCTTGATTCCATTCACAAAAAACATCGTGCATCTCACCGGCCGAGAGACCAAGGTGTTTCATCAAAAAATAGGCTTCACAGATCATCTGCATATCCCCGTACTCGATACCGTTATGCACCATTTTTACAAAGTGGCCGGCGCCATCACTGCCGATCCATTCGCAGCAGGGTGAGCCATCCTCGACTTTGGCGGCAATGGATTGAAAAATCGGTTTAATATGGGGCCAGGCTTTTTCGGATCCGCCGGGCATAATCGACGGTCCCTTGAGCGCCCCTTCTTCGCCGCCGGAAACACCGGTGCCGACATAGAGAAAGCCCTGATCTTCGAGATATTTTGTGCGCCGAATCGTATCAGGGAAATAACTGTTGCCGCCGTCAATGATAATATCCCCATTGTCGATGTGGGGAAGCAATAATTCAATAAAGTCATCCACCGGCTTGCCTGCCTTGACCATGAGAATTATTTTGCGCGGTTTTTTCAGGCTGGAAATCAGCTCTTCAATGCTGTGGCAACCTTTGATGTTTTTCTCCTGTGCGCGCTGCTCGATAAATCTGTCCACTTTAGAAACCGTACGATTAAATACAGCCACTGAAAATCCCTTGCTTTCCATGTTGAGCACGAGATTTTCACCCATAACAGCAAGACCGATTAGTCCGATATCATATTGAGCCATAATGTTCTCCCTGGATTTTATTCACGTTGATTTTAATTCTGTACTGATCTATACCTCTATTTATATGGTCATCGCGGTAAAGCCGCCATCGACGCGAATAATCGCGCCGGTTACGAATGATGATGCCCGGTCGGACGCAAGCCATATCACTGAACCGATCAATTCTTCCGGTTCTCCAAAGCGGTTCATCGGGGTATGTCTCATAATGCTTTTAATCCGATCCGGAGTCAACACCTTACGGTTTTGTTCTGCCGGAAAGAACCCCGGTGCCAGAGCATTCACGCGGACGTTATGTTCAGCCCATTCGCGTGCAAGGAACTGGGTCAGGTTGTTGATGCCGGCTTTGGATATTCCATAGGTAAAGACGCGCGAAAGCGGCGGGCCGGATGAGGCGGATGAAATATTGATAATGCTGCCGGGAAGACGATTATCGATCATAACCTGAGCAAAAATCTGGCAGGAGAGCATGATGCTTTTGAGGTTCACATCCAGAATTTTATGCCACTCCTCCTCGCTCAGTTCAAAAAACGGCGTACTGGAATTAATCCCAGGAGCATTGATGAGAATCGATACGATGCCCAGCTCCCGGCGTATTTTTTCCTCGGCATCAATAATGTCCTGTTTCGATGTGGCGTCGATCTGAATGGCAAGCGAACGGCGACCCGCTTTTTTTATCGACTCGGAGCGTTGTTGGGCGTTATCGCGATTCAGATCGAGAATCGCCACGTCGGCTCCTGCTTTGGCCAGACCTTCAGCCATGGCACCGGCGAGAACACCACCGCCACCGAGTACGGCTGCAACTTTATTTTCCAGGCTAAAAAGAGTTTGTAAATCGTTCAAAACAGGTCCTCCCTGTTGGTTTTAATCAAGTCATGATTTGGTTTTGGATTTAATTGGTGGCTTACAGTGCCCTTTCTATTCGCACCGCAACTCTCCCGAACCACCAGATGCGTTTCAAGAAAAATGGATTGAAAAGGAGATGAATTGTTTTTTGCATGAATGCGATCC
>CAZMUU010000056.1:0-11438 GCA_964569215.1 uncultured Cytophagia bacterium | reverse complement strand
TCCAGCAAAACCTGTGCAGCGCAGTACCCAATACGGTGTGCCGGTTGCGCGACGGTTGTCAGGGCGGTTTCCAAAAATCCGGATGTCGGGGCATCGTCAAAACCGACGATGGCGACATCATCGGGAACATCGATTTGTCCTTCCGTCAGGGCGCGAATCAGTCCGAGAGCGACAGAGTCGTTATAACAAAAGAGGGCATCCGGCATGGGGTTGTTGCTTTCTCTCAGCCGAAGGCCGGCCTGATAGCCGTGTTCAAGTCTCCAACCGCAGGTGATGACGAGATCTTCTCTGGGAACCAGATTATTTTCGATAAGCGCACGGCGATAGCCTTCCAGACGGCGATCGCTGGCCATAGCGGTCCCGGGGCCGCAAATATAGCCGATTCGGCGGCGTCCCAGTTTAATCAGGTGGTCTACCGCTTCAAAGGCACCTTTTTCGTCGTCAGCGCGTACCAGGTCGGCCTGAATACCGGGTACCTCGGCGAGAAGGACAAAGGGATAGTTTTCCTTGCGCAATTCCCATAAATGCCCCATATCAACCCCTTTTTGCACCGGCAGCAGAATCAGACCATCAACCTGGCGCCGTTTCAGCAAATTGATCTTTGACAGTTCACGTTCAGGCTGGGTATTGGTGTTTCCCATGATGACGCTGTAATTGTTATCGACGCACAGTTCTTCGACGCCCATAGCGATCTGACTGTATAGAGGATTCGATATATCCTTGACCAACAGGCCGATAACGCCGGTCTGCTTGAGGGCCAAAGCGCGGGCAATGGCGTTGGGGCGGTAATTGTGTTTGTCGATAATGGCCAGGACTTTGGTTTTGGTTCGCTCACTTACGGTCGGACTGTTGTTGAGCACACCGGAAACCGTGGCGCGGGAAACCCCGGCAAGTTTTGCAATATCTGAAATCGTCAATGCCATAAATGAAGGCCTGTCAAGTTTAAAAACCGAATAATTTGGGAATGATCAGCGACAACCAGGGTACATAAGTGGTGATCAGCAAAACGATAATCATGGAAATAAAAAAGGGCATCAGAGGCCTGATCACTCTGGTTATGGTGGTATTGGCGATGCCGCAGCCAACGAATAGACACGACCCAACCGGTGGTGTACAAATGCCGATACAGAGGTTCATAATCATAACGATTCCAAAGTGGATCGGATGCATACCCAAACCGGTGACAATGGGCAAAAATATGGGTGTAAAAATAAGCACAGCAGGTGTCATATCCATAAAAGTGCCGACAAAAAGTAAAATCATGTTAATAATCAGCAAAATGATGATGGGATTATCGGTAATGCTGAGCAGAGCAGTGCTGATATTTTGCGGAATATTTTCATAAGCCAGTACCCAGGACATGGCCATTGAAGTTCCGATCAGGAGCATCACCACTGCAGTGGTGATACCGCACTGCAGGAGAATAGTGGGGATATGCTTAAACTTGACTTCTCTGTAGACGAATACGGAGAGAAAAAAAGCATAAACCACCGCAATAGCAGAGGCCTCGGTGGCGGTAAAGAATCCCAGCAAAATGCCGCCCAGAACCAGAATCACCAAAAAAAGCGGCGGCAGGGCGGCAAAAAACTTGAAAAAAGCATCGCGGAATTCAAACTTTACCCCTTTGCCATAATTTCTTCGAATCGATACAACACCGCTGACCACCATCAAACCGAGTCCCATTAAAATCCCGGGCAGAAAACCGGCGAGAAAAATGGCGGCAATAGAAACCGCACCTCCGGTGGCAAGTGAGTAGACGATCATGACATTGCTGGGCGGAATGAGAAGACCGGTGGTGGCGGCGGTAATGCTGACAGCGGCATTGAAATCACGGTCATATCCCTCTTTATTCATCAGTGGGATCATGAAACCACCAACACTTGACACCGCAGCAACAGCCGAGCCGGAGATGGCCCCAAACAGCATACAGGTGATAATATTGACATAAGACAAGCCTCCGGGAAAACGGCCCACGAGCACATTGGCAAAATCGATAAGGCGCCGGGCAATTCCACCCCGTCCCATAAAGAGACCGGCAAGAATAAAAAACGGTATCGCCAGCAGGGCAAAACTATCGATACCGGTAGCGATCTTATGAGCCACGATCTGTAATGCCGGCAGACCGCCGATGGTCAGAATGGTCAACAATGTGGAAAGACCGATTGCAAATGAAATCGGTACATTCAGAATCAAGAAGAGCAGGAAACTCGCCAATAGAACGATAAGCGGCCAATCCATAACCATTATCCCTTGAATTTTGAGTGAATAAATAACAAAAAAACGGCTACGGCGCCCCAAAGCCGGCGCGCCTTACTGCAGAAAATTCCTTCAGGCTTGAAACCAGAGATTCGATGCTGTAAAGACCAATAAAAAATCCTGAAATCGGTAGAGCCAGATAGACATATCCCATCTTAATACCGAGCGCCGGGGTTATCTGATCCTGCATCAGGGTCAGGGTAACCACTCTGAGACCGCCGAGGAAAAGCACGGCAATAGCAAAGGCAGCCGTACAGATATAGACAATAATTTCACTGTAAACCCGAATTTTTATGGGAAACTTTTGTACAAAAAAATCAATACCCAGATGTGCTTTTCGACGCAAGGCGACCGCAGAACCGAGCAGGCCCACCCAGATGGTGAGGAAAATAGCCAGTTCTTCCGTCCATGAGCTGGGATTGTTGAGAATGAATCGAGTAATGACCTGCCAGGTCACATCGATGACCAGCAGGCCCATGGTCAGGGCCGTCAGCACTTCAAGGCTTTTATCCAGTGCTTTTTTTACAGTCAGCATTACGGATTTACCTCTTGAATTTTTTGAGCCAGTTCACCGATTTTGGTACCTTCAAACTCCTGCCAGAGGGCCCGGGCGCGTTCTTTGAACGGGGCCTTATCGGGCTGATATACCTGCAAGCCCTCTTCTTTCATATTGCTCATGCATTCATCGACAAAGGCGTTCCAGAGCTCGATTTGATAAGGGACAGACGCTTTCGCGGACTGGATGAGAATCTCCTGTAATTCCGGCTTGAGTTTTTTCCACACCACTGTGCTGATGACGACGACATCGGGGACCATGGTATGTTCATCGAGACTGTAATGTTTGCAAACTTCGTAATGCCGGGCGGTATAAAGGCTGGGTGGATTATTTTCCGCGCCATCGACAACGCCCTGTTGCAAGGAGGTGTAAAGCTCACCCCAGGAAATCGGGGTTGCCGAGCCGCCCAGGGTTTTGATCAGCTTCATAGCCATCGGGCTTTGCTGGGTGCGGATTTTGAGCCCATTCAGGTCATCGGGATGTTGAATCGGTTTGTCGACGGTATAAAAACTTCTGGCGCCGGCATCATAATAGACGACGCCTTTTAGCCCCTTGCTTTCTCCGGCATCGAGCAATTGTCGTCCGATAGGACCATTGAACACCTGCCATTTGTGTTCATCATCACGAAAGAGATACGGCAGGGCAAAAACGCGCATTTCATCGACAAAGCTTTCCAATACGGAACTGGAGACCTTGGTCATGGCAACGCTGCCCATTTGCAGCTGTTCGAGCATTTCTTTTTCATTTCCGAGTTGTTCACTTGGATAAACATCGATCGTCAGTTTTCCGTTTGATTTTTCAGCCGCTTTATCAGCCATAAATAACATTGCTTTATGCACAGGATGGCTGGTATCGAGACCATGTCCCATTTTTAAATTGACTGTATCGCTCCTGGAGCCGCAGCCGATCAAAAAGAGAGGCAACAGCAAACAAAAAAGAAGATTCTTCATATTAAAATCCCTTTATAAATTTAAACCGGTTCAATTTCTTTAATATAAAAAAGCGTCACGGTATTGTCAAATATATTTTCAACTTTTTCTTAAAAAATTGGCAGCGAGTAAATTAAATTCTATATTTATGTTTTATAATTGTTTATATAATAGAATAACCAGAGGGGGCGCTATGTGTAGCGGTTCTGTTTTTAGAAAAGAGGCATGGTGAAATGATTTGTACCGATTCAAATTATATAAAAATAAAATGGCTGATTAAATAATCAACCATTTTATTGCTTTTATTCAGAGTGTGTTTAATCCTCAACAATGATCGCTTCTGCGGGGCAGCTGTCCGCTGCTTCGCGAACATCTTCTTCGAGATCTTCAGGGACAACGTCGACCTTAACCACGGCAATATCGTCATTCATCTCATAGACATCAGGGACGGTATCAACACACAATTCACATCCTGTACAGAGATCAGGATCAACGCGGGTTTTCATATTTTCACCTCCTTTGTTGTATAAAATGGGTTTAGTAGTTGTGAACTACATTTTTATAACTTACAAACTCAAAATGAAATAACCAAGTATTTTATTCGGGCGGGGCATAGACCGGATTTGGTAAAAAATAGCGGCAGGATGGCAAAGAGAAAGATAAAATAAAAAAAGACTTGTAATGTGGTGTTACCTATTTTATATTGCATGTTAACTGAAGACGACTAATCAATCTTATTATTGATATCATCAAACCAGAGGATACGCCCTGCTATGATGAACTATGTTTGGCTCTTTCTCGTACTCGTGGCTGTGATTATCGGAGCAATAAGCGGCCAGATTAAAGAGGTAACGGAAGCCGCGTTTGATACGGCCTCATCTGCAGTAGAGATAGCTCTGAGCCTGATCGGTATCATGACGCTATGGCTCGGCATTATGAAGATCGCCGAAGATGCCGGTTTAATTAAACTGCTGGCGAGAGCGATCCGGCCGGTGAGCAACTTTCTTTTTCCCTCCATACCCAGAGACCACCCCGCCATCGGTGCTATCGTTTTGAATTTATCCGCCAACTGGTTGGGGCTGGGAAACGCAGCCACACCCATGGGAATCAAGGCTATGGAGCATCTGCAAACGCTCAATGAAAAAAAGGATACCGCCACAGATGCCATGATAATGTTTCTGGCGCTCAACACAGCAAGCATCACCCTCATTCCGATGACTATTATCGCCGTTCGCACCGGTCTGGGATCAAGTCAGCCCACTGCCATTATCGGCACCACACTTTTTTCTTCGGTAACAGCGACGGTTACCGCCATCACCGTGGTCAAGCTTATTCAGGCCTTTTCCAGAAAACGGCAGCCGGCGGGCGATGCAGATGATGAAAAGCGGGACTATAGTTTCCTGTTGCGCGCCGGTATCTATTTAGCGGTTTTCGTGCTGCTTGTATTCGTTTTGATCCGTTTGAACGTATTTCAATTCATCGCCACCCATTTTCCCGGTGACTTTTTCCGGCAGGCGATCAATGCCGTCAGTGTCTGGGCCATTCCGGTTTTGCTCTTTCTCATTCCCCTGATCGGAATAATCAAAAAGGTGAAAATATATGAAGTTTTCGTCGATGGCGCCAGGGAAGGATTCCAGGTGGCGGTCCGCATCATCCCGTTTCTGGTCGCCATTCTGGTGGCCATTGGTATGTTTCGCGCTTCGGGCGCGATGGAGCTCTTTGTCGTGCTCGTTTCTCCGTTGACCGAGCTTATCGAAATGCCGGCGGAAATTCTTCCTGCAGCCGTCATGCGTCCGCTTTCCGGAAGTGGTGCGCTGGGCATTATAACAGAGTTGCTCAAGACGCACGGTCCCGACTCCTTTATCGGCAATCTCGCTTCCACGTTATACGGTTGCACCGAAACGACATTTTATGTCATTGCGGTATATTTTGGCGCGGTACAGGTTAAAAACATACGTTACGCGATTCCAGCGGGATTGATTGCGGATTTAGCGGGGGTTTTGGCGGCGCTTTTTATCTGTCGTCAGATCTTTCTGTAATCCCGAGAAGGTTGGATCAAAAATAGCCTATAAAAAAATGATAGATGCCGGATAATATTAAAATTTGTTCCTGTAGCTTTATGATCCCTTGAAGTTCAGGAAGGATCCAAACCGCAAAGAGTCCGCCGAGAGATATAGAACGGTTGATCCAGACAAAATGATTAAACGTAAATGCGAATCATTAACAACAAGCTCTTTATCCCTTTGTGACATCATTTTTTATCGTTATGATTTTATCCTGGTAAAAATTCCTGTAAAATTCACAAGGTAATGAAATAAATCAATTCTCAGCGAGCTCTCTGCGGTTTTAAACAGCCGATTGCTACAACAAACGGGTATTATTAATACTTTTAACTGACGCCGGACCCGCAGGGTTCAGGATTACATGTTGCCAAAATCGACCTGAGGCGCCTGTTCAGCTTCTTCAGGGGCTTCAAAATAGGGTTTTCGCTCAAACCCCAAAATCGAGGCCATGATATTGGTTGGAAACGTACGAACAGTACGGTTAAACTGACGCGTCGTTTCGTTGAAGCGGCGTCGTTCCACCGCAATTCGGTTTTCGGTCCCCGCCAGCTCATCCTGCAAACGAATAAAATTCTGATTGGCTTTCAACTCCGGGTAGCGCTCCACCACCACCATCAGGCGGGAGAGGGCACTGGAGAGTCCGTTTTGAGCTTCCATGAACTGTTGTAATTGTTGTGGATTTTCCGTCAGATTGCCGGCATCAACCCGTGTTTGAGTGGCACTTGCACGTGCCTGAATGACAGCTTCGAGAGTCTCGCGTTCAAATCTGGCATATCCCTTGACCGTTTCAACCAGATTTGGGATCAGATCCATTCGACGCTGCAAAACATTTTCGACCTGAGCCCAGGCGGTATCGACATCCTCTTCCAACCTGACGAGCTTGTTGTAGGCACCGATGAGAGAGAATGCCAGAATAACGATCAAAACAACGACGATGATGCCAAAAACAGCCAGCCCCGAAAGGCCCAAACATCCTGATTTTTTCATAACTTCCTCCTTATAGCTGATCTACTGCGAAAGCGCATTGTCGTATGCCCTGGATATATCGCTGTGCCAGAGTTATCAACTCGGTTTTGTTCATTTTTTCCCTGCCTTCAACCACCTTCCATATATCATCAAACACCTGAGTGTCGAGATCAAAAATCTCGGCCGTTTTGCTGTACACCTGGCGCTTTTGTGCAGGGGGCGTAACATCTTTAAGTGCCAGCATGGCGATAAAGATCGAGGAAAAGGCCGGGATGGTGGATTTGATCATAGAGCGCAATGCCCGTTTCTTTCCCAGGGTGCGCAAAAAGGCCTCACGCAGATGCAGCAATTTACCTTTTATCTGTTCCTCACATTGAAGGCGAAGGAACTTTTTCGGGATTTCAATATCTTTAAGAACATCTTCGCCATAAGCGACCTTGTAAGCCTGGGTAATATTGAGGAATTCGATGGGAAAGCTGTCGAGCGAAGATCGGATATAATCGGGCGTAAGAAAAAGCGGCACGTCGACGCGATATTTCCGCCATTTTTTAATCAGATCAAAGCTTTTTGCCGGCTGCTGGATTCCTGTATCATTCAGGATAATCAAAAAATTGAGATCGGATTTTTTCGGCTTGTAATCGCCTTTTGCACCACTGCCGTAGAGGATAACAGAGATCAGATCATTGCCGAACACATTTTGATAATCGCCGCTTATGTCGGCAAAAATATCTTCTGGTTTCTGCGGAACTTTAGCCATAAAATCTCCTTAATGATTTAGGTGCTGACCATCTATCTTTTTTTCCAGCGACAGGATCGCTGTGAGCCTGGTGGTGATGGGGCCATATATACATAATATCCGGCGAAAAATCAATAACCGCCGCTGGCGCCGCCGCCGCCGCTCATACCGCCGCCGAAACCGCCAAAGCCGCCGCCGAAACCGCCGCCGCCAAAGCCGCCACCAAATCCACCTGAAGAGCCGCGGCCGCCACCGCCGGACAGCGTACCGAGTAAAATCCAGGGTAAAAGACCGGTGCGTCGCAACACGGAAAAAATCAAAATAAGAGCGAAAATTGTACACAATCCGCCAAAAGGAGAACGGCTGCGACCAGATGGAGGCGGAGCGGACTGCGAATTGCCATCAAAGGTTACGTCATACTCTTCTGCAACAATAGCGGCAACAGCCTGAACCGCAGCCAGAAATCCGGCTCCGAACTCATTTCTGCGCAGATAGGGTGCGAGTATATTGCGGATAATATCCCCGGCCATGGCATCGGTGAGGATGGGTTCCACACCATAACCAACTTCGATGCGCAATTTCCGAATGCCGGTTACATTGAGAAAGAGTACGCCCTTGTCCTCCCCCTTTCGTCCGATACCCCAGGTTTCATAGAGGCGTACAGCGTAACCTTCAAAATCATCACCCGGTATGGCCTCGATGGTGACGACGACGAGAGCGACGCCGGTTTTTTCAAAAACCTCTATAGCCAATGTTTCGATTTTCTCTTCATAGGCGGGGCTGATGACATTGGCAAAATCATTTACAGCACCGCGCTTCTCCGGAAAGGGTTGGGCATAGATGCATTGTAAAGCGAGAAAAACACCAAATAGAGCGAATAACAGCCTGTTCATTATCCTGTTTCCATAGAATGGACAAAAAGTTTCACCACAAAATAGAACAAAAAAGGCGAAAAATCAAGAGATTTCATCGTGTTAGATCAAGAGGAAGGAATAATGACGGATAGAATGAACGTGCACGGGGAGCCTTTAGATTCGAAAAGGGCAGCGTCGGATGGTTGCGGGCACAACCATCCGACGCAGGTGATGATTTATAGGTAAAGCAAGGAGGACAGATAGTATAGAAGGGCTACTTTAGATTTTTTCTTAATATTTTTAACGCTTTGGTCATTCGGGCCTCGATGGTTTTGACGGAAACGGAGTAGATGACGGCGATTTCAGCATACTTTAGGCCGTCGAAACGGTTCATAAAAAAGGTTTCCTTCACCACATCAGGCATAGCGTTAAGCGCGCATTGGAGCTGACATGAAAAGATCGGGCGGCAGTCGGATTGGGCGGCATGGTCCTGCATCTCGTCACGTGGATAGCGGTTACAGATTCTGTGCTTTCTCAGGTGATCGATTCTCAGATTTCGCGCCATGCGGTAAAGATAAGCCTGAACCGCCTGTTTATGATCGAGATTGCGGCGGTTGGTCCATACCCGTAAAAAGAGTTCCTGAACCAGATCTTTGGCTGTCTGTTCATCCCAGACACCGCGCAATATGTAACAGAACAATCGATAATAGTAACGTTGAAACAAAATTTTAAAAGCAAGATGATCGGAATTTTGAATGTCGAGGACGAGACGAGCATCCGATACCCGCTTCTGCGTTTTACAGGCACTCACAGCAGTTCACCCGATAGTTAGACCGTCATTTTCATCCCAAAAGAAGCTTAAAGCGCCTCGTCCGACCGTCCATATTGGTCAGGAATCGTTATGGATTCCGCATTGATTTCTCACTACCGGTTTCGACATATTTTCGATTCTGACCATAATCTGCTGCGGTTCGCCTTTTGAGCAGCGCAGAGCAAACAGCTTTAGATTGTAATAGCGTCCCACCTCAGGATTGGCCGTCATTTTTGACAGACCGGCCAATCGAAAATATTTTTGCTGTCCCTGAAACAGTTTATTGATTATCTCTTCATTGCCCACGAGTTCAGGGAAAAGCTCCCACAGAGAGAGAGTTCCGGGACCGGCTCGGTTGCCGATGAACCGGGAAACCCCCGGACTGCAGGCACGAAGAGCCAGCAAACGGTTGAAAATCGCATACTTGAATTTTGAAGTTCCAACCACCTGCATCTCCGTAACCTTAAATCATTAAACCGCAGTAATCGAATTCCGTAACTTTGTTAAATCGTCTCTCTACCAATAATATATTAAATGAAAATTAAAAAGCAAGCATTTTTTTAAAAAAATAGCGTTTTTTCGCCAGATATAGCGAACAAAACTGGAAACCGGAATTTTTCGCAAGACTTTTCGTCAAATTCGCCAACGCGGCCACCGCCCGGGATTTTCAGGCATGCTATAATAATGTTTTATTATAAAGTACATAAAAACAATATTTTAAAAATAGCGCTAACACGCCGCTGCCGGCTAAATAATGCAAAGCAAGCCGGTTTGCAGTGATCCAAAAAAGGGACAATTACACAGTTTTAGGACAGATACGGCTTTTGGCCAGTATTGAAACTTTTTCGCCATATCTAACGATTTTTCTTGACTCAATTGTAAAATTATGCTATATTCCAAGCAGCAACCAAATGTCAGCACCATGTTATTATCAAAGCATAGCAACCAACCTATTAGGAGGCATCATGAAACGCTTGACGTCGATCGTCACCGCTATAGCTATACTGGCAACGATTTTACTGTGGGCCAACTCGATTCTCTCAAGAGAAGAAAAGCGCATCGATCGCTTTGAAGGGGAAATGGGGTTACAACGCTTTTTTCTTTTTCCTGAAAACGACGATGACGATGAAGATCGGGCACGAGGCTTTTGGAACGAGATGCGCTTTTGGGAATTCGGCCACGACTCCAGCGATGTTTTTGTCGACCCCAACGGTAGAGATTTCGGAACCATTTACAACATGTTCCCCGGCCCGGCAGACACATCACTGGGAAGGTAAAAGGTAAAAGCGTTTAAGACTTTTCAGTCAGGATAAAGTCTTTTAGAGATAGCCGCATATCCGGGCATGGTAACATGTCCGGTGATTACGCCTTACGGCCGATCGATTCGGCAAGCGGAACACAATACTTTTATCCTTGAGCGAAATTAACATCGTCTCAGAAAAGGGTGTTATGACCTTAACCACAAAAATCAAGAGAATCCTGCTGCTGTGGATTTTATCGCTTGTGGCGATTAACATTCTCTCGTTTCTGCCCCACTATTCGCTACACTTTCTCAGTTGGGTCAATTTCGCCCTTTATCTCCTGGCGAGCTATATCGCCCTCGCTATTGCCGGCTCGACAAAGTATCTTAACGATATCTTTGTTCTCCTGTTTATGACCTGTTTCTTTATTTTTTCAACTATTTCTACCTATTTTTGTGGTGATGGCATGCTGTTCGGCGATAAAGCGCTCTATATCAAAATGGTTTTTTACGGCCAGATTATCGGCAGAATGCTCTTCGCCGCCGTCGTTTTGCAAATCGTGTTGCGGTATCTGCTGCCGAAATGGAAAAAGGGAATCATTCTTGCCGTTACCCTGCTTGCGATTCTGATCCTTGAATATGACTTTATCGTCAACGCCCTTTCGATCGATTCCTTTGCCAGAAAAACCTTTTCCGCCGGCATTCTGAGAAACTCGCTGAAACTGGATATTGTATCCGTGTTCGCTCTTTTGGCCTATTTTGTCTTTCTTTACTTTAAAGACAGACCGAATGGCGCTTTTATGAACATCCTGGTCATCGTTTTACTGATCTGGTTTGTTTTTGATATTTTCGATTTTATGGCAACCATTCAAAAAATCGACGTCTACGGACTCGACCAGTATTTTGCTCTCTTTTGTATTCTGATTTTAACCACCGTCCTCTTTTTGCGGCTGGTCGCTCTGCATTCGGAAGGCCATGTGTTGCGGGATACATTTATATTTGATCCGCAATATGCGCTGAATACGCC
>CAZMUU010000055.1:0-15187 GCA_964569215.1 uncultured Cytophagia bacterium | reverse complement strand
CATCCTCCTTTCTATGATGATAAATCCATCAAAATGAGCGAACTGGAACTCGCCAGAACGATTCAGTCTTCCGTCGATGCCGGTTCATTCGGAAAAAAGGGCTTGTCAGTTATTCCTCAGCCGGATCGCACCTTTTACAGGAATAATCCCGTTTATGTTTATTTTGAATTGTATAATTTACCCGTTGAATATGGCAAAAAAATACAGTATACTTTGGAGTACAATATAGAAACGATTAAAAAATACAACCAGAATATCTTTTCCAAAATTGCCGGCATTTTTAAAAAGAGCAAAGAGAAAATATTCAACAGGGTCGAAAGGTCGAGTGTCCAGACCGATGTTGTAGAATATATCGCTCTCGATCTCAGCGCCAAGGATGCCGGAGAGTATGAATTGACAGTACATGCCAAAATTCCGGGCAAATCATCGACTGTCTCTTCCAAAGTAGGATTTACATTGTTATGACAAATACAGACCGGAACGAAGAAATTGATCTGATTGATGAGGTGTTTGCTTCTGTAATTCCAAAATTCCACGAAGCCCATGATATTATGGTTTCATTGCTGGATTTTCCACAAACTCAAAAGGTTCGGATTGCTGACCTCGGAAGCGGATTCGGCGCCTTTTCAAACCGTATATTCAACGTATTGCCTTCTGCAACCCTGTTTGCTGTCGACAGGAGCAAGGATATCCTGGAAAGAACAAGAAAACGCCTGCCAAATGACGTCACCGATCAATATATTCCTTTTCTGCGTGATTTGAACGATAAAGCATGGATGCATGAGCTGGACTCGCTGGATGCCGTGCTTTCATCCTTTACGCTTGATTTTTTAACCCTGGATCGACACGAAGAGCTCATTCATGAAGCCTATCATTTGCTTAATCCCCAGGGCCGGTGGATTTCATGTGAGTTTTTCCGTACCGAGGATAACCGGATCAACAGGGTTTTTCATGAGATTGAGATAAGATACGTGCAAAATGAAATTAAAGCCGGAAATGTGGATAAAGATCAAATCGATCGAATGGCCAAATCAAATCTTTTACGGCAACAGCATCATGTCTGTACTGTTGGTGAAAAAATGGCGTGGATGAAAAAAGCAGGATATCGACAGATTGAAATTCCGTGGAAATTTTTAAACCTCGCCGTTATTTCCGGGATCAAATAAGTTCACCACCTTGACGTCCATCTGGATTCCTGATTAAAAATAAACGCAAGCCAATCTCTCTGCCAATCGACAAGGATTTTGCCATGTTTACTGCAACGCTTTTCGGTGAGAAAAAAATCTGTGTTGAATTTGAGAATCTTACGGATCATCTACATGTCCAGGATTTTAAGCTCGATCCCGCGGTAAGAATCAAACAAATCCGGCAACAAGGAAACCTGTACCTTGTTCACACGGATCCTCTTTCGTTGAATCAGACTCTGCACCTGACCTGTAAAGATCATACTGCCGAGATTATTCCGGATACGGTTCTGGATCGTTATCGGTCCAACAAGGAAATGGGTTGCAGCTGGGATGCAGAGCAAACGTTTTTTCGACTCTTCTCGCCACGGGCAAAACAGATTACCCTATTACTCTATAATGAATTCGGTTCTGATAAGCCGGATGCGTACGACATGCAACGCGATGGAGACGGTGTATGGGAACGCGTTTTGCCTGGTCACCATTTTGGAAAATATTATGCCTACAGCGCCAAAGGTCCCGAAGGGGTTGCCGAATGCTTTGATGAAAAGGTCCTTATCGGTGATCCTTATTCGCGTGCTGTGGCAAGAGATAACTCTTACCACCACCGCTCTATTTCATTGATCATCGATCCGGCAGATTATGACTGGCAGGGGGATATTGGAGTTCGCATACCGCCTGAGGAGCTGATTATCTATGAATGCCATTTACGCGATATGACTGCAGATCCAAGTTCCGGCGTTTCACCGGATCTTGCCGGAACCTACAGAGGACTTTGCCAGACCGGTATTCGCGGTGGCCTCGAATATATAAAATCTCTGGGAGTCAATGCCGTTGAATTCCTGCCGGTTCACGAGTTTGCCAACCTCGAAATCCCTTATGGTATCAAGACAGACGGGGTACTCAACTCCTGGAATCCCTATTCCCGAAACCATTGGGGATATATGACCAGCTATTTCTTTGCCCCTGAATCCTGCTATGCAACGCAGCAATCATTACAAAGCGATTTTTGTGGTGTGGACGGAAGGGAGATTTTTGAATTCAAAGATGTGGTAAGAGCCGTTCATCAAAGCGGAATGGCGGTTATTCTGGATGTTGTTTTCAATCATGTCTCTCACTATGACCAGAACTGTTTTAAATATCTGGGAAAAAGCTACTATTTTCGTCTGGATAAAAAGGGGGAATATCTAAAAACAAGCGGTTGCGGAAACGATTTCAAAACAGAACGCCCGATGGCGAGAAAAATGATTCTGGACTGCCTTAAATACTGGATGAGGGAATACCATATCGATGGATTTCGCTTCGACCTTGCCGCTCTTATCGATCTCGAGACGGTTAACGTAATCGCTTCCGGGTTACGCGAAATAAATCCGGATATCATTTTGATTGCAGAACCCTGGGGAGGCGGGAAATATCGGCCGGCTGAATTTTCTCAGCATGACTGGGCCGCCTGGAACGATCAATTTCGAAACGGTGTCAAAGGTGAAAATCCACAGCATGGACAGGGATTTATATTTGGAAAATGGTGGGGCGGTAACAACAAAGAGACGTTGAAACGCTATATCGGCGGCACCCTGATAAACGAGGGAGGAATGTTCAAACAGCCCGGCCACTCTGTAAATTATCTGGCTTCCCATGATGATTATGCCCTCGGGGATTTTATCCGCATCGGAAGCGGTAAAGTAGGGCCGGAAACCATTGTTACCGATATGACCTCTCACGTCAAACTGGATGCCAGGGAAATGCGGCTGAACAAACTGGCAGCGCTTGTTCTTTTTACCAGCCGGGGCGCCTGTATGGTTACAGCCGGTCAGGAATATGCTCATAGCAAGGTGATCGCCCGCACGACAGCGCCGGATTATCGCATTGGCCGAATCGATAACAACAGCTATAATAAAGATAACCAAACGAACTGGATCAATTATGATTTCGTTGATCTAAACAGCGAATTGGTTGAATATTATCGCAAATTGGTTCATATGCGAAAAACAAAGCCAGTATTCTCTGATTCATCGGCAAAACTTGAATTTATCGACCATCCCAATCCTTTTGCCCTGGGATATCATTACAGCCCAGGGGAAGGTTCGAGCCGTCCTGAGCTGCTGGTTTTTATCAATGGCGATAACAAGCGTGCGGTTGAGTTTGAACTGCCTGCCGGTAAATGGAAAATTGTGATCAGCGAAACAGGTGAAACCATAACACGTTTTGTGGAAAACCGCATAAACCTTTCACCGGGTACCGGAATCGTGCTGGAATAAATTTTTCTTGTTTGCCGGGATGTGTTTTTGTATTTTTAATTTTTTAAGGGTAACAGCATGCAAAAAAATATCTCAGCGCTTGACCTGGCGATTAAACTGATACAGATCAATTCCGTTACTCCCTCTCGGATGATCGACGCACGAACACCGGGAGAGCAGGATATGGCGCAATTTCTATATGATTATTTAACACCACAAAATTTTCATTGTGAACTGATTCCGGTAAAAGACAATCGCCCCAATTTTATTGCCAGACACGATAGTTATGATCCGGATTTACCGACTCTGGCGTTAGAAGCCCATCTGGATACGGTGGATGTCGAAAATATGTCAATAGATCCATTTGCAGCCGATATTCGGGATGACCGCCTTTATGGCAGGGGGGCTTGTGATACGAAAGGCACTATGGCTGTAATGATTACAGCCATGTTGGATTGGTATCGCAAACAGCCCGATACCTTTAATCTCATTTTCATCGGCACCATGGGTGAAGAACTCGGGACCATCGGTGCCAAGGCTCTGATCAAAACAAAACCCGATCTGCAAATGGTTTTGGTTGGCGAGCCAACCCATTGTGTTCCGGTTGTTGTACATAATGGGTTATGGCGTTTTAAACTCTTGACCCACGGACGGGCCTGTCATAGTTCAACACCGCATGAAGGAGAAAATGCCATTGAAAAAATTCGTCCCATATTCAATTATTTGTTAACTGATTTTAAACCGCTTTTTGAGAAAGTCAGGGGCAACACCTTTTCCATTACACAGTTTCAGGGTGGCGTGATGATGAATATTGTTCCGGATCGCTGTTCGCTTACCATTGATGCCAGATATGGACCGGAAACAGATCTGACCGCGTTGAAGAAATCACTATTTGAACAGCTCGAACATATCGATATCTATCACTATGAAGAAATTCAAAGTGAACCTGCTTTCAGGTCAAAAGGTGTTCTGCTCTATCTGATGGATAAAGCACTTTACGATCTGGGGATTGAATCCGTTCATGGCCGGGAACCGTGGTTTTCCGATGCGGCGCATTTTAGCCAGGCCAATTATGATTGTGTGGTGTGGGGAGCAGGGTCAATTCAACAAGCGCATACGAGAGATGAATTTGTTTCGATAAAACAATTGCATAAAGCCCTTCAGATCTTAAACAGAATGTTAATTCATTGCAAAGCGTATTTTTATGATAAACAAAAAGCCACTTAGCTCGGTTTTAATCAAACCGGCCGGACCGGATTGTAATCTCAGCTGTGATTACTGTTTCTACCTGCAGAAAAGTGAGCTGTTTGAGCAATCCGTTCACCGGATGTCCGACGATATTCTTAAAGAAACCGTTCGTCAGATTATGCAATCCGGTGCTGATCAGGTCTCTTTTGGATGGCAGGGTGGAGAGCCAACCCTGATGGGCCTTGACTTTTTTGAACGCGTCATCCAATATCAGCAAAGATTCGGACGGCCGCAACAGGTCGTCGGTAATGGATTGCAAACAAATGGCATCGTCATCGACACAGAGTGGGCCGATTTTTTACAGCAAAACCAGTTTTTGGTTGGACTGTCGCTGGATGGCCCTGCTCATATACACGATCGATATCGAAAAACAAAGAGCGGTAAATCCACATGGGAACGGGTTGTAAAAGCCCGGGATATCATGTTGGAGAAAGATGTACAGGTCAACGCACTGGTTGTGGTTAATGATTATTCGGGGCAATATCCTGAAGAAATCTACCAGTATCATAAGGAAAACGGATTGTCATTCATGCAGTTCATACCCTGCGTGGAGCCGCATCCTCTGGATAAGGAGGCGGCGGCACCATTTTCGGTGGATGGAGAGACGTTCGGCCGTTTTTTATGCCGGGTTTTTGACCTATGGATAGAGGATTTTCGTTACGGTCAGCCTACAACATCAGTGAGGTTTTTTGATTCGGTGTTTTATACCTATGTGGATATGCAGCCGCCGGAGTGTACCCTGTTGGAGGAGTGCGGTGTTTATGTTGTGGTTGAACACAACGGCAATGTTTATTCCTGTGACTTTTTTGTTGATCCCGACTGGTACCTCGGGAATGTTATGCAAGATCAGCTCATAGAGCTTCTCAACTCTACACGGCAGCTTCAATTCGGCCGGGTGAAATCGGCTTTGCCATCAGAGTGTAAAACCTGTAAATGGTTATCGTACTGCAGAGGCGGATGTCCCAAAGATCGCAGCAGCGACCCGCGTGACAAGGGGTCGAATCATTTTTGCAAAGCTTATAAACTGTTTTTCGAACATGCCGATGAGAAATTAAAACAACTGGCCTATAAATGGAAGCTCGAGCACGGTATGATAAAACCGCAACAAGAGGATAAAGTGGGAAGAAATGATCCCTGTCCCTGCAACAGCGGACGCAAATATAAAAACTGTTGTGGCGCCATTTGAAAGGGAGAAAAACTTTTTTTTCTGCTTGACCTTTTTTGCAAAGGTGTGTATTATTGAATACAAATTTGGTCGATATACTCTTATGAGGGGGCCATGGAAACCCTTTCGAAAAACGAATTAAAAAAACTGATTCAGTCGGTTTTTCCTCCGCTCGCATCGGACAAACAGTTATATATTCTTGTTGATTTGCCGAAAAGCAAGCAAGAGGAGCTTGCCGCCTGGAGCCGACGTAGAAACATTGCTTTTGACTGGTACGGAACTTTGGCCGGGATGCAAGCAGCGTTGGGTATGAACTCTTATCTGGTTGCCTATATCAATGTCGGCTCGAACAATGCAGATTTACCCGAAAACGGCTATCTCATCGAGGAGTCGGTTCCGGAAAACGCTGAAATTTTGGTTTCTCATCACCAACCGCTCTCCTTTTCTCAGATATTCAAAAATGCCGATATTGTGATAGCGCTTACCCAGTTTTCGGCAACGGCTCCTCTCAAATTGGCGGCAAAAATGTACGATTTCAGAGCCGCAACCATGCCCGGATTTTCTGAAAAAATGATTCCGGCCCTGCGAATTGACTATAATCTGGTGAATGAACGCGTCAATAGATTAAAAAACATGTTAGACGATGCCAAAGGGGCCCGCGTTCATTTCATCGTCGATAAAGACAAATCATATGAAATGTATTTTGATCTTCGCTATCGCAGTGCTCACGCCAGTGGCGGCAGGTTTCCCTCGCGGGGGACGGCCGGCAATCTTCCCAGTGGAGAGGCCTATATCGTTCCCTATGAAGGCGAAAGAGACGCTGAGAGTCTGACCGCTGGAACGCTGCCGGTTCAGTTTGATAATGACCTTGTTTTGTATCATATCGAACAGAATCGTGCCAGAGCTGTTTCCGGTACCAATAAACGAGCGATCAGCGAAGAGCTTTTGCTGAAAAACGAACCTGCTTATGGCAATATGGCCGAGCTGGGATTCGGTATTCTTTACGATTTTGGACTCAAGGCAATCGGTGAAGTGTTGCTGGATGAAAAACTCGGCTTTCATATTGCATTTGGCCGCAGCGATCATTTTGATGGCTATGTCGGCCCTCAGCAGTTTTCTTTGCCGAAAAATGTTGTCCATATTGACCGCATTTATCTTCCTGATATACAACCCCGGATAACGGTTATCGCCGTTGAATTGGAGATTGATAAAAAGTTAACATTATTAATCGATAACGGCCGGTATACGGTATTTTAATCCAACAGGGGCCATTCATACCGGCCGGTAGCAGCCGGGCTAATAAATTTTTCTTGATTTTTTAATGTTTTTATGCTATACTATAATAATAATGAAGAAAAGATGTTCTTTGTAGGATGGTTATTACATTGCGAAAAGTAAAAAACAGCAATTGTTTATTTTGTCTATGGTATGATGATAACACGCGTATGAAAAAATAAAGTGCATCCTTTTGGGTGCACTTTTTTTTTTTTTGTCGGAAATGAATTTAATGTACGGGAAGGAGTGTAAAAGTTGAGAGAGGTACTGTTAACTCTCAAGGAATTGCAATATGTCGACAACGAGCTTCAAACTCTTGAGCAGAAGAAGGGTGATTTGCCGAACAGGGTTAATGCTTTAAAATCGGAAATGGAATCCTTACAACAACAGCTTGATGAAAAAACCGAAAAAAACCGGGAAGAATCGTCTCTTAGGTCGCGCCAGGAAAATGAGCTGGAATTGTTGCGTCAACAATTAAAGAAATATCAAAAGCAGCTATACCAGGTGAAAACAAATAAAGAATATGATGCCATTACCCTGGAGATTGAGGAGACAGAATCCGGGATTGAGCGTCTGGAGTTTAACAATTTAGAGCTTGAAGAGAGTATTGAAAAGCGAAACCAGGAGATTCAGGAGCTCGAAGCTTCTTTAAATGCGCTCGAAACAGAATTGGAACAATCGAGAGATAGCCTGGAAAAGGTTATGGCCAGAACCCGTGATCAGGAAAAGGTTTTGCGCGAAAAAAAGGAATCGACTCAGACGAGATTAACCAAACCTATTTTGAGTACTTATGAACGGATAAGAAATGGTCGTGGTGGTTCTGCGGTCGCTTTTTTGATCAACGGTGCATGTAGCGCATGTTCATCACGTGTTCCTCCCCAACGGGGAGTGGAAATTAGAATGATGAACAAATTGTTTTTATGTGAAACATGCGGTCGTATACTCATATATGATTCGGAAAAGGAATAACCAGGCAAAGCAGGTCAGACAGTCGCGTGTGATATCCGATATCGCATGAGGAAAGTCCGAACTCCGCAGGGCAGGGTGGTCCGTAACGCGGACGCGTTGTGAGGCGCGGAAAGTGCCACAGAGAACAGACATTCCGTCATTGGCGGATTAAGGTGAAACGGCGAGGTAAGAGCTCACCGCCTCAATGGTGACATTGAGGGCACGGTAAACCCCACCCGGAGCAAGACCAAATATAAGGGGAAAGGCGGCCCGTCTTGTTTGACCCTTGGGTAGGTCGCATGAGCCTGGTGGCAACATCAGGCCCAGATAAATGACTGTCGGTTCGCCTGTCGGCGAATTACAGAATTCGGCTTATCGATCCGCTTTGTGGTTTTTTAAGGATAATAAGATGTATTTATTATATTTGGAGCAAAATATTCATGGATACAAAATGGGTAGTGGAGCAGGAATACCCAGAAGAGGAGGTGAAGTCTCTTTCTAGTGCTTTAAACATACCATATACATTGAGCAAAATACTCTATTCGCGTCGTATTACAGATTACGAAAAAGCCAAAAAGTTTTTTCGTCCGACACTGAAAAAGCTGTATGATCCCTTTCTGATGAAAGGTATGGAGGTTGCGGTTAAGCGACTGCGTCAGGCTGTTTTAAGCGACGAAAAAATTATGATTTATGGTGATTATGATGTTGACGGAATCACGTCAACAGCATTTTTGTATATGGTATTGAAAGAGATTGGTGCCACCGTATATTATTATATTCCTGACCGCATCAGTGAGGGATATGGATTATCTGAACAGGGTATACAGTATGCCGCAGAAAAAGGTGTTGATCTTATCATTACCGTGGACTGCGGTATAACCGGTCATGCGGAGATCGAAAAAGCACGAATTCAGGGTATTGAAACCCTGGTTACGGATCATCACGAGCCGGGCCAGACATTGCCTGGTGCAGTGGCGGTTATCGATCCGAAACAGAAGGATTGTGATTATCCGTTCAAGGAGTTGGCCGGTGTTGGTGTTGCGTTCAAACTCGCACAAGGGTTGCTTATAAGGCTCGGAATTGACCTGTCCGTTTTGGAGCATTATCTCGAGTTTGTCGCCATCGGCACCTCAGCGGATATCGTGCCCCTGGTGGAAGAAAACAGAATTTTCGTTAAAAAGGGTCTGGAAAAGCTTAACCATACAGAGAATCTGGGTCTGAAAGCTCTTTTACAGGTAACCGGACTTGAGAACAAGGAGATCGGGACCGGTCATATCGTTTTTTTGATCGCACCGCGCATCAACGCAGTCGGAAGAATGGGTGATGCTGAGCGGGCGGTCAGACTTTTAACCGTAAACGACTTTACCACAGCTTGTAATATCGCCCAGGTTCTGGAACAGGAAAATCGACATCGTAAAAATGTTGATGAAGAAACCTTCAACGAAGCTCTGACCTATGCGGAAGAATTTTTCAGTTCCCAGGCGCCGAACTCGCTGGTATTATCAAAAGATGGCTGGCATCCGGGTGTGATCGGTATCGTTGCATCACGTGTGGTTGAAAAATTTTATCGACCGACGATACTGATTTCCGTCGAAAAGGGAATTGGAAAGGGGTCGGCACGCAGCATAAAAGATTTTGATATTTATGATGCCATCAAGCAGTGCGAAGATTTACTCATCGGCTATGGTGGTCACAAGTACGCAGCCGGCCTGTCTATCGAAGAGAACAAAATCCCGGAGCTGCGTGAGCGCTTTGAATCTCTGGCCCAGGAAACGATTTCTCCTGATCTTTTGACACCAAAATTATTCATCGATTCTGAAATTACACTTGATGAAATCGATGAAAGATTTATAAAAATACTAAAGTTCTTTGCGCCTTTCGGCCCCAAAAACATGCGTCCGGTTTTTTATTCCCATAATCTGGAGGTTGTTGGAACCCCTTCAATTGTGGGAAGCAATCATATCAAATTCAAGGTTCGTCAGAACAGATGCGTATTTGATGTAATCGGATTTGGCAAAGCGGATTACTATTATCGCCTCAATCCCGGTCAAAAAAATTTGGATATGGTTTATGTGATTGATGAAAATGAATATTTGGGTCGTAAATTTCTTCAATTGAGGGTGAAAGATATAAAATAAGCAGGAGGTTCGAATGGATCCCAGAGATGAACAAGGTAAAATCTGGATGAATGGCAAATTAATACCCTGGAAAGATGCCACCATCCATGTTATGTCTCATGTCATACACTATGGAACCGGGGTATTCGAAGGAATCCGCTGTTATAAAACTCCAAACGGTCCCAGTATTTTTCGTTATCGCGAGCATATGAAAAGACTGCTGGATTCCGCCAAGATATATAGAATGGAAATACCCTTCAGCCTTGAAGAGCTGATGAAAGCGGGTAAAGAGGTTGTCAAAATTAATGAGATGGAATCAGCTTATCTGAGACCTATTGCTTTTCGGGGATATAACAGCCTTGGGGTGGATCCGTCAAAATGCCCGGTAGAAGTTGTGATCGGTGCCATGAATTGGGGGAAATATCTGGGTGAAGAAGCCATCGAATACGGCGTTGATGTCAGCGTTTCCTCCTGGAATCGCATGGCTCCCAACACCATGCCGACCATGGCCAAAGCTTGTTCAAATTATATGAACTCTCAACTTTTGAAAATGGAAGCTCTGGTCAATAATTATGCCGAGGGTATCGGCCTCGATGTTTTTGGACATGTGAGCGAAGGCAGCGGTGAAAATATTTTTGTTATTCGCGACGGCATCATGTATACACCACCAAATGATGCCGGTATTTTGCCCGGTATTACCCGGCACTGTATCATTCAGCTTGCCGCGGAATTCGATATTCCCGTCAAGGAAACCCATATCGGCCGGGAAATGCTCTATATAGCTGATGAAATCTTTTTTACCGGTACTGCAGCAGAAGTTACACCGATACGATCGATCGACCGGATTAAAATTGGAGAGGGAAAACGCGGTCCTCTGACGGAAAAGCTGCAAAAGCGTTTTTTCGAATATGTCAATGGCGACTGTGAAGATATCTACGGGTGGCATGACTATATCAAATAGTTCTGAAAACATTGAAGAAGAATTGAAAATTCCTTCATCCATAGGTCCCAGGCGTAAAGCTCGGGAGATCGCTCTGCAAGGTCTGTATGCTGCTGAACTTTCCCAAAACACCATACAGGAGGTGATGAGCAATCTGAGGGATATTTATCAAGAATCGGATTTTATTTTTACATTTGCCCGGGAGCTCCTGACCAGAGCCAAGGATTGCAAATCTGAACTGGATCAATATATTCAGGCGAAAACCACAAATTGGGATTTTGAAAGAATAGCTATTATCGATAAAATCATTCTGAGAATCGCTATTTGCGAATTTTTGTATTTTAATGATATCCCACCCAAGGTATCCATAGATGAGGCAATTGAGCTGAGCAAATGTTACAGTACCGAACAGAGCGGTCGTTTTGTCAATGGCATCCTGGATGCTATTTTGAATGATCTGAAAAAGAGCAAGAAAATCAATAAATCAGGACGCGGCTTGATGGATTCCTCATCCAAGGATCGTTTATAGTTTTCCCCTGAAACTTTCAAGAATTCCAAACATATAAACTTTACCGTTGATTTTGAAAATGGTTAAGAATGCATGAGGTAATTGAATGGCTAAATCAATCGAAAATATATTTGCAAAACTGTTTGGCGGTACCACTACGGATAAATTTCTGAAAGAAGCTTCTCAGGTCGTTGAGGAGATTAATCAGATCGTCGACGATTATCAAAACATCACTGATGACGAATTAAAAGCAAAAACTCAAGAATTTAAATACCGGCTACATGCCGGTGAAACACTGGATGATATTTTACCGGAAGCGTTTGCAACTGTCAAGGAGACTTGTAAACGGTTGTTGGGTAAGAACTGGGTTGTGAGAGGCCAGGAGATCACCTGGGATATGGTTCCCTATGACGTACAGCTGGTCGGCGCTTTGGCGTTGCATCAGGGGAAAATTGCAGAAATGGCCACCGGAGAGGGAAAAACACTTGTCGCCACCATGCCCCTTTATCTCAACGCGCTTTCCGGTGAAGGCGCACATCTGGTAACGGTTAACGACTATCTGGCTCAGCGTGATTGTGAATGGATGGGTAAGGTTTATGAGTTTTTGGGATTGAAAGCCGTCGCTCTTCACGGTGATCTGTCGCCGGAAGAAAAACGCGATGCCTATAACGCGGATATAACCTACGGTACCAACAATGAGTTTGGTTTCGATTACCTGCGCGACAATATGGCCATCGATGTGTGGTCTGTGGTGCAACGACCTCTGAACTATGTTATCATCGATGAGGTGGATAGTATTCTGATCGATGAGGCCAGAACGCCGCTTATTATTTCCGGCTCGGTGGGGGCGCCGCGAAATGTTTACCGCGATTTAAAACCGATCGTTGCCAATCTGTACAAAAAACAAAAAGAACTCGTCGAACAGCTGATTCGGGAAGGAAAAGCGCTCCTCGATAGAGATGAAGAAAAAGCCGGCTTGATTTTGTTGCGCGCACAGCGCGGCGATCCAAAAAATCCCGCCCTTCTTGAATTGCTGACCTCTGAATTTTGGGTCAAAAAACTTATAGAGCGAATTCAGGGACAGTTTGAAATCAATAAAACCATGTCCGAGGTCGATGCAGAGCTCTATTTCACGATCGATGAAAAAAGCAATGTGGTGGATATTACGGAAAAGGGACGAATTTTTCTTTCCGGAGGGCAGGATGAGGACATTGTTCGGAAGATTAAAATACTCGATGACCTCGATAACGGACTGCAACAATTAAGCAAACGAAAGGATGCCGTTCGTTATTATAATGAAACGGATTCTGTAAGCGGCATGGATATGACGCTGGAGGGAAAGCTGTTTCTCTGCGGCGCTTCGGCTCAGATTGAAGAGGCAATGCGGAACGCTTTGTCTGCGCTTGATGAACGCATGCATGAATTTCCCGATGCCGTCAGCAGGCTGATAGAGCAAAAAAATATGGACAAAAATTCTGCATGGCGCCGCTTTTATAACATGTCGAAAAAGACCGATAAACTGGTTCAGGATATCAGTGCCGACGGTATCGCATTTCTCAAAGAAAAAGAGCCGGATCAATCTTACCAAAAGGCAGTGCAGGGCCTTGAAAAGCTTTTTGAATTTATGGGTCAGGAATCCAGTGAGGAGGATAATCCCAGAATTCAAAATGAGAGACGGCAGCTCTATATTCAAACTTTATTTGAACTCTCCTCACAAAGTCATTGCCCGATTGGGCTGACCGATGAGGGCAAAGCTGCAGTCATTGCGATTTTACAGGATGTAAATCCGGAGATGCTGCCCTTTATACATAAAATCAGAATCATGCTCAGCCAGGAAGAGGGTGAGGCATCGTCGCAAAGCGCAAGTCCGGCTCTGCTCGCCAAGCATCAGGATTATTTTGAATTTGCAGATAATGGGTTGGTTATCAAACACATCACAGAGAAGGGCCGCATAGCGCTTTTAGGCGGTAATCCGGATCTCTATGTTTTGCCGGACAGAAGTATTGTTGAAAACCGGGACCAGTCTACTCAGGAACTTCTGGACCGTACATTGAATCAATCTCAATTTGATTATATCGGTCGGGTTCAGGCCATCGAAAAAATGAATTCAGACCTGACAGCCCTCTGTGAATATGAAGAACAAAAGGCTGCTGAAAATCAGTCATCTTCTGAATTCTACAAAAAAGTAACTATCTATGATCAGGAAAGAATTCAGTTTACCGATAAAGGCATGGCCGTGGTCAGTGACTATGCTTCACAAACGGAGAGTCTCTTAAATGCCCTGGATGCGGAGTTGCGCAAACAGGATCAGAACGTTTTCCAATATAACGATCGCAATCAACCTTTGTCACTGAACAAAACGGTTTTGGACGAGCTCCTCGGCGTCCCATACAGTCAGATTCAGGGCAAAATTGAGGAATGGCAGCATAACCTGGATGAAAAACAAGACAGCAATTCTGTCCGGTTGCGATTGAGTCTCGATGACTATCTATTTTCACACTTTTCTCAGCTTAAAGACAAGTTTGCGAGTCCTTCCCGCATCTATGAAGAGCTTGAACGCATTGACCGCGTTTTTAAACTGCGACTGTCCAGTTTGACCTCTGATGAATTATCCCCGCGGGACAAACAGAGGGTGATATATCGTTATTTTAATGTCGATGGAGAGCCCGACTTTTCCGCTACGGAAACCGTACTAAAAATCAGCGGCTTATCCGATTCGGGTTTTCGCCTGTTGATGGGGGAGGCGCTCAATCGCCGGCGGGTTGTGGAAAAGCTTGTTGAATTAACAAATGATCCGGACATCGATTCAGAAGCTTTGTTCGAATTGAGTCAATCGGGATATCCCCGGTCTTTTAAAAACATCGCCAAAAGCCGCTTGATCGATGGTCTACCGTTTTATCGGTATGAAAAGGAATTCTCCGACTTTCGCGAAGAAATATTGCGCATCAGCAGTAAAAAAGTAAATTCCCGTTCCGAGCTGGAAAATATCCTGCCAAAGGACAAGACACATCTTAAAAACAAAGGTATACTTCTCGATGAACGCGAATTGAATGATTTGCTTTCAAAGGCCCATGCACCCAATTTGGTTTTGACTCAGAATGAAATAGAGTCCTGGTTTCATATTCACTTTGAGCGCAAGCCTCAGCGTGAATTGGAACGCCAGCGCGATCGCCTGTGGCGGGATTATAACCGCGTTGAGGAGCGCATTCAAAATATTTCTCAGCTTTTAAAAGCCTATACGCTCTTTCATAAAGACGTTGATTATGTGGTTAAAACCCTTGAAGAGAGCGATTTGCGCCGGCATGGCGGAGGAAAGGGTAAAAAAGCCGTTATGATTGTTGACCAGTTCACCGGCAGACTGATGCCCGGTCGTCGCTTTAGTGAGGGATTGCATGAGGCGCTCGAAGCTAAAGAGAATGTAGAGGTTCAGGCTGAAACACAAACTTTGGCGACAATCACCATACAGAATTTTTTCCGTCTTTATAAAAAAATAGCCGGAATGACCGGTACGGCGGAAACCGAGTCTCAGGAGTTTTTCAGTACTTACAAACTCGATGTTGTAGTC
>CAZMUU010000054.1:8103-15263 GCA_964569215.1 uncultured Cytophagia bacterium | reverse complement strand
ATCTTTTCCCGCCTTTGAGCATTGGCTTGGGCTTGTTCCTGGTTATCATGGAAGGTCAGTATCTACGAACCAAAATTCCGCTCTACATAAAAATCACCAAATTTTGGGTAAAAATCTTTGCCCTGATTTTTGCTCTCGGTGTCGCCTCCGGAATCGTGATGGAATTTCAATTCGGTACCAATTGGTCGGAATATTCCCGCTTTGTGGGAGATGTTTTCGGCAGCGCTCTCGCAGCCGAGGGCTTGTTTGCTTTCTTTCTCGAGTCGAGTTTTTTAGCGTTGCTCCTGTTTGGCTGGAACCGGGTCGGTCCCAGGATGCATTTCTTTTCAACGATTATGGTTGCCTTTGGAGCTCACCTCAGCGCCTTTTGGATTATCATCGCCAATTCCTGGCAACAAACACCCGCAGGACATCATATTGTTGAAACCGAAAACGGTGTCAGGGCAGAGATCGTTAATTTTTGGCAGGTGGTTTTCAATCCCTCCACCATAGACCGCTTTACCCATGTGATCATCGGTTGCTGGTTAGCCGCAGCCTTTCTGGTATTGAGCGTCGGAGCGTATTATATGCTTCGCAACAGACATATCGAATTCGCAAAAATAAACCTCAAGGCCGGACTCGTTATAGCGGTCCTTGCCTCGATTCTGCAGCTGGAAACAGGACACCTCAGCGCCATGACCGTAAGCGAAACTCAGCCAGCAAAATTGGCCGCTTTTGAAGGACATTACACGAATAATCAACCGGCAGATATGTATCTGTTCGGCTGGGTCAATGAGAAAGAGGAAAAAGTGCAATATGGAATCCGCATTCCGGGCTTTTTAAGCTTTCTGGTTCATTTCGACAGCCAGGCACCGGTAGTCGGATTGGACAGTTATGCCCCTAAAGACCGTCCACCTGTCAATATTGTTTTTCAAACCTATCATCTCATGATTACCATCGGTATGGGATTGATTTTTCTCTCTCTTCTCGGTATTTATCTCTGGTGGCGAAAAAAACTCTTTACAGCGCGCTGGTATCTGTGGATTCTGGTTTTTTCTGTTTTACTCCCCCAAATTGCCAACCAGGTCGGCTGGATTTCGGCTGAGGTTGGACGCCAGCCCTATATCGTTTATAATCTGATGCGTACCGAAGAAGCCATCTCTACGACGCTTTCCACCGGTGAAGCATGGGCATCGTTAATTCTTTTTTCCCTGATCTATTCACTTCTGTTTGCTTTGTTTATCTATCTTTTTAATCATAAAATCCAAAATGGCCCTGAAGAGCTTGAACAAAAGCAGGGAAAAGAAGCTGTATGAATTTTAGCCTGGATTTAAACACGATCTGGTATTTCCTTATCGGCATTCTTTTAAGCGGTTATGCCATTCTCGATGGATTTGATCTGGGAGTGGGTACGCTTTATCTTTTTAATAAAAAAGAAAAGGAACGCCGTTTGCTCCTCAATGCAATCGGGCCGGTATGGGACGGTAACGAAGTTTGGCTCATCACCGGTGGCGGAGCACTTTTCGCCGCTTTTCCCGAAGTGTATGCGACCGTTTTTTCAGGATTCTATCTCGCTTTTATGTTGTTGCTCTTTTGTCTCATCTTTCGTGCCACTGCGATAGAGTTCCGCAGCAAGCTTGAAATGAACTGGTGGAAAAAGTTATGGGATACAAGTTTTGCAATCAGCAGTACAGTCGCCGCCCTGCTCTTTGGTGTCGCCCTTGGCAACATCATCGCCGGAATCCCGCTCGATCAGAACCACGATTTCACCGGCTCTTTCTTCAATTTGCTCAATCCCTACGCTATCATCGTCGGTATCACCACAACAATACTCTTCGCCATGCATGGGGGGCTTTATGCAGCCGTAAAAACCGAGGATGAACTGCAACAGCGAATGGTCGAATATGCCAAAAAACTTTTTTGGATCGTTTTTTTACTTTATGTCATTGTTAATATTTACACATTTGCCGCCTTCGGTCGGCTGACAATCAACCTGCTCAATCGCCCTTATCTCTTTCTGATTCTGGCGTTTAATCTCTATTTTCTCGTCAGCATTTACAAACACCTAAAAAAAACCGCCTATAAACGGGCTTTTTCCTTTTCAGCGCTCAACATTATATCCTGGTTTTTCCTTTTTGGGCTCAACCATTTTCCGCAATTGGTATATAATACGGCGAATCCCGAGAACAGTCTGAATATCTACAATGCCGCCTCATCTTTCAAGACGTTGACGATCATGCTGATTATCGTGATCATCGGTTTTCCCATGGTTCTCTATTACACCACTTTTATCTATAAAACCTTTGGCGGTAAAGTTAAATTGGATTCATCAAGCTACTAAAGGACGAATATGAAAAACATTATAATTCTGGGAACAGGTCAGGTCGGCAGAGCCATGGCTCTGGATTTATGCAGAGATTTTTCGGTTCTTGCTACCGACAGGGACGAAAAGGCGCTTTTCAAACTGGAAGCGGTAAAAAATCTCGAAAAAGAGCTCCTGGATGTTAAAGATGGCGGTAATTTGCAAAAAATAGTAGAACCCTTTGATCTGGTCATCAACGCCGTCCCCGGCACCATTGGATTTGCGACATTCAAATCCATTATCGAACTGGGAAAACCTCTTGTTGATATTGCATTTTTTGAGCAGGATCCGTTTGCGATGCATGAAATCGCCGTTGAAAGAGGCATACCTGCGTTTGTGGATTGCGGCGTGGCTCCGGGAATGAGCCATATCCTGCTGGGCTATTGGACAAAGTACATGGATGTAGATGACTATATCTGCTATGTAGGCGGGTTACCCAAAAAACGTCGATGGCCTTATGAATACAAAGCCCCGTTTTCCCCTGTGGATGTTTTGGAAGAATATATACGTCCTGCTCGTTACGTCGTCAATCATCAGATTGTGACCAAACCCGCTCTCAGCGATCCCGAACTTGTCGACATCGATCCTGTAGGCACGCTGGAGGCCTTTAACACCGACGGTTTGCGTACGCTTTTAAAGAACCAACTCGCCCCCAACATGATCGAAAAAACCCTGAGATATCCCGGTCACCGTCAACTCATGCAAATTCTTCGGGATAGCGGTTTCCTGAACAAAAACAAAATACGAATAAAAGAGCAGTCGATCAGACCCATCGATTTAACATCCAGGTTACTCTTTGAACAATGGTATCTAGACGACACAGAGGAAGAGTTTACCGCCATGCAGGTATTGATGCGGGGTTCTCATAACGGCAGAAAGCGGCAAATTCGCTATGACCTCTTTGATACATTTCACAGCGAAACGAAAACATCTTCGATGGCCAGAACCACCGGTTATACGGCCACAGCAATCGCAAGGCTCTATTTGCAAAACAGGCTGGACCAGACAGGAGTAATACAACCGGAATCGATCATCAGAAACAAGGCTGATTTTGAATACTTGATGCAACTTTTTGAGGAGAGAGAGATTTATTATCATTTTTCGCAGAGAGAGGATGGATGAGCAGGAGCAAGCAGGAACGATTCACCGAGCTCGAAACGTTTGCCAATACGTTTCAAATTCAAAGCCACCTGAGGGGACGCTGGCATCAGGACTATTTTCACAACCATAATCCCGTTACACTGGAGCTGGGATGCGGCAAAGGAGAATACAGCCTTGCTCTGGCAAAAATGTTTCCCGCCAGGAATTTTATCGGGGTTGATATCAAGGGCTCAAGGTTATGGAACGGCGCTAAAAAAGCCCTTCAGGACAAGCTTTCCAACATTGCGTTTTTGAGAATGCGTATTGAAAATATTGATCAGGAGTTTGCCGAGGGGGAAATTTCAACCATATGGATCCCTTTTCCGGATCCGTATCCCAAACGCAGCAAGGCAAAAAAAAGAATGACTTGTCCCCGGTTTTTACAGCTCTATAGCCGCATACTGCGCGATGAGGGCAAAATCCACTTGAAAACCGATGATGACAATCTATATCGCTATACACTCGATACACTCAGATGGGGGAACCACACGATTCTCGACAATTATACCGATCTCCACAACGTCGCCGATCCCGACCCGGAATGGCTGGTACAAACCACATTTGAAAAAAAACAAATGCTTGCCGGTCATAGCATAAAGTATATCTCATTCAAGCTCAATCATCAACAAGACTGACGTTATGTTGCCAATCGTACATGGTTTTTCGTTTTAAATCCGCTATTGCCAGTTTAAAATCAATGTAAGCGTTTAAATAAAGGGTTTTGGCTTGAACAAAACGATTTCGGTCGAGAGCCAGATCCTGGCTGGTAATGTCGCCATTGTTAAAGCGTTCAACCGAAATTTCAAACGCTCTTTGGGCAACGGTTTGATTCCGGGTTAAAACATCGAGTTTGTTTTCAGCTTCGCGTAAGCGCCGGACCACTTCGCGGATCTCGCGAATAATGGTTTTTTCCTGTTCCTCAAGAGCAAGGATATCGTTTTTCATCGCCGCCCTGGCAGCGGCAACCTCGGCATTGTTGACACCCCAGTCCCAAATGGGTACGGAGAGCGTAAAAATCACTCCCCTGTTATTGGGGCGGCGCTCCATATCTTCAAGACTTGAATTCCACAATTCATCCCAGGGGGTACCAAAGGGTAAATTGGGATTGCTGATACCGGTCAAATCGTAAAATACGGTCAGATCACCGCGTATTTCACTGCGGGCATCCGCCTCTTTTATCGCAATCTTTGCCAACTCTAAATCAATTTCTGCTTCACGTATTTCCGTGCGGTAGTTGAGAGCCTTGTCAATGGCCTCTTGCAGATCGACATTGATTTTTTCCCGTTCCAGGTCTGTTTTTATGGCAATGGAATCGGAAAGTTGCAAGCCGATCAACTGTTTAAAGGCGTCTCCCATGCGCATTGTTCTGGCTTGAGCAGACAAAAGTTCGTTTTGAGCTTCAGCCAGGTCTACCTCCATCTGTAACGCTTCGACTTCGGGAATGAGACCGGCATTAAATTTCTTTTTTGCCAATTCATAAAGCTCTGTTTGCTGTCCTACATTATCCCTGGTGATTTTCTCCTGACGGCTGGCCTGGTAAAGATTGAAAAAGTATTGGGTAACCAGATAAACGACATTGAGCTGACTGCGTTTATATCGTTGCTCGGTGCGATCATAGCTCAGATTGGCGTTTTTCAGACCGAGCTTGAGTTGATTGATGGCAAAAATCGGCTGCGTATAACGCAGAGTTAAATTGGTATACATTTCACTGCGTTTTTGCTCCCTATTTGCTTGTGTCAGATAGGTCGACACTTCACGATGATAGGCTCTGCTGCTGAGCACCAATCTTCCATCGGTCGGCAGGGGCTGGGTAATATCCAGCGATCCCATGTAACGCAACGTTCCGGTGGTGTTGAATTGTGGCAACTGTCCGGGGACCATAATCTCGGTGACGTTCTCCTGCCACCTGGGAACATCCAGCGACATATCCACATGCGTTCTAAAACGTCCTTTTGCAGCAACAAGATTTTCTTCCGCCTGTAGCAATTCCAGTTTCAGCCGTTTCGAATCATAGCTTTTTTCGAGAGCAATATCAATCGCATTCTGTAATGTCAGTGTTTGCGACCAACCCGTGCCGCTGAAGATGATTAGAACGGAAAGGGAAAAAAGAGATACTATTGCGCGGTTCATCATTCTCTCCAATTTTGAGCACATCAGTAACTATTCATATCTCAGGGAAACAATCGGCTCAACCTTTGCGGCCTGGAGTGCCGGATAGAGTCCAAAAATAATGCCGACCGCAGCTGAGACGGAAAAGGCGAGGAAAATGGCAAACACGGAAACAATGGTTCGCCATCCAGCATAGAGAGCAATCATTTTGGTGAGTGCGAATCCAAAAAAGACACCCATCATCCCCCCGACAAAGCTGAGAATCACCGCTTCAACCAGGAACTGTCCCAATATATCATTCCGCTTTGCCCCTACAGCACGACGCACGCCGATTTCCCGAGTACGTTCCAATACTGATGCCAGCATAATATTCATAATACCAATTCCACCGACCAATAGCGAAATGCCGGCAATCGCACCCATGACTATATTGAAAATTCTCTGAGTTTGTTGCCGTTGTTTCAAAAGTGCTTCCGGAATGGTGATGGTATAATCATCGGTCTGATTATGACGGCGAACCATAGTTTGATTGACGATATTGGCTGCATTCTGGATTTTATCGGGATCGTTAACACGCAGAGTGATGCGATCTATTTCACTTTCAAAAGGCAAATAATTAAATCTTTTGATTGCCGAGGTGATGTTAATAAAGATCGACTGGTTAACGTGAGCGCCCTTTTCGGATGCGTCTCCCACGACGGCCTTGGGTGCCAAAACACCGACAACCGTATACCATTGATCTTCGATCTTGATCTGTTTACCGATTGCATTATGGAACTTGAACAGATGAGATTTAACCTCCGAACCGAGAACGCAGAGTCGCCTGTCCTCCCTGACATCCTGGTATGAAAAAAAACCGCCTTTCTGCAAATGATAAGACATCACCGTTTCAATGTCGGGCAAGGTACCGACCACCTGAGCATCCATATGAACTTTATTGTAAACGACCCGGCAAGTCAAATTTCTTTGTGGTACCACCGTTTCGATCAGTGGATTGATCTTGGATAAAGAGTAAGCATCCTGAAGCGTTAACCCTTGCGATAAATTACTGCGTCCTTCACCCTCTTCTTCGTCCTGCACAGGGATATCGTTGATAATGATATTATTCATCCCCATAACTTGTATCTGTTCGATGGCTTGCTGTTTTGCACCTTCGCCGATCGAGAGCATTGCAACAACAGCTGCAACCCCAAAGATGATTCCCAAAGCAGTCAGGATCGAGCGCAATTTATGATGGCGAATCCCTTCAAATCCAATCAGTATACTTTCACGATAAATCATCGCTATCCTATCATAATCATTCTTTCGGAACTTTTTTTATTGCTTTTGGGCTTGTTTTCCTGTATTGAGGGAGCCTCTTTTCCCAATTCCCGTATCGGTTTTGACGGGTCATACAGCGAGACCTTTTGACCCTGCTCAAGTCCGGCTTTGACCACGATAAAATTATTGTTCTGTACTCCAAGTTCTATGGGCAAGGCCTTGAATCCTCTACTTTTCGGATAAACCACTGTGGTATCCATCTGTTGAAACACGCATTCGAGCGGGATGTACAGTTGATCGGGACTCCGGT
>CAZMUU010000054.1:0-8093 GCA_964569215.1 uncultured Cytophagia bacterium | reverse complement strand
CCCGGACCTGAGCCGTCATTCCCGGGCGCAATCTGGAATCTGAGCTCTGCAAAAGAATTTCGATATCAAACTCTTTAATCTCAGAACCCCGTTCACGCGTCGCCAGTTTGGCAACTCTGGCCACCTGACCATAAAAGGTTTCATCTGCCAATGCATCGACTTTGACAATCACCTGTTGTCCCTCAGCGACCTGGCTGATATTGATTTCGTTAATTTTGGCTTTAACCATCATTTGGGAAAGATCAGGTATTTCGACCAGGGTCATACCACGCCAGGGCGTGTCGCCGACTTTGACTTTGGCCATGCCATTTGGCCCCCAGATTTCCTTGTGTACAACCAATCCACCGATAGGAGCCCGCAAAGTCAGACTTTCAAGCCTGTTCAAATCTTCATTCAATCGCAATTGCCTCTGCTTTACCTGAAGCTCTGCCTTTGCGATATCTGCCCTGTTGATAATTTCCTGGGATTGAATCTTCTTCTCCGCCTGTTCCAGCATCAATTCTGCTTTTTTTAAATTCAATTCCTGTTCCCGCCTTTTAGCCGCCGCTTCATATTTCATTTGTTCGTATCGCAGTTTTGCTTGTTCATAAGAATACTTTTGCGTTTCAAATGTGGTTCTGAGCTGGGCCATGGTTGACTTGATATTGGCCTTCAGGCTTGCCAGTTCGGCTTTGGCGTTTTCCAATTCATTGCGACTTTCGTCCACTTCCTGAGAGGCCTCACTGGTATCAAATTGCACGAGAAAACCCCCTTCTTCAACCCTGGAACCATCCTCTGCAAGCGCAACAATACGTAAATTACCCCGGACATGTCGGGGTACATTAACGGAAACGGATTTTACCGCCTGCAGCTCTCCTCGCTCTTCCAGATTAATGACAAACTCTCCATATTGTACCTCAGCAATGGGAATATTCGGTGCCGCAGTGCTTCGGGCAATCAAAACAACCACAACCAGCATTAAAAAAAACGCTGCAGCTATTATAGGCCATCTCCACCTGCCTAAACGATTAAACCATTGAATCATGAAAATCTCCTTCATATACCGATAGCCGGTATATTTGTTTATGCGATAAAATCATTCATAAAATTATCTGGACTTTGTTTTTGATGAATCAATGCTGATTTGCATACGATCGGATTGTTTTGATCTGGTTGCTCTTTGTCGTCTGACGCTATCCCTATTACCGGGAATTGACATTTTTCTAAACCGGCCTTTAAAGCGTTCCACCTGAACATCATCGGATACGGAATCTCTTCCCGAATCGACAGGTTTTAACCGGCCCTGTTCATAGTCAAACACAAGGCCCAGCTGTTGCATCGAATCAAAGGCTGCAGAGAAATAGGGCGGGTCTTTAAAGACAGCGGTGGCAAAATCCGCATAGCCAAAACGTTTCACGGCCAGGGCCGGCGAACTGGTGATCAATTCATCTCCAGGGTGAATATCTCCGGAAAGGATTTGCACAAACTGGTCATTTCGTTTTGCCGTTTTAACCTCAACCGGAGAGTCCAAATCATTCCTTCGAAATACAATCGCTTCACCATTTGATTCAAAAATCGCAGTGACAGGAACATATATAATATCTTTCAGCGTTTGTATATTAATTTTTGCTCGTGCGGTCATGCCCGGTTTTAACAGAGGATCGGATTGATCGATTCGTACAATCACATGAAAAAACTTGACGGTTTCCTCATGCTCGGCCTGGGCCAGTTTTGCAATCTCAACAATTTTTCCGGAAAAGGCGTGTTCCGGATAAGCGTCAAGTCTGATGGTCGCTTTTTGCCCAACAGCCATTCTCAGGGCATCCATTTCGTTGACGATCAATTTAACCTGCATGGTAGTCAAGTCCGGAATCTGAATGACTGTTTCTCCCGGTCTCGCTTTATCACCGATCGCAGCTTTATGGCGGCTGTTCCATCCTCCGATTGCATTATAAACCACCATACCGTCCCGTGGTGAATAAAGGGTTAAACTCTCGATCTTGTCCCGGAGTTCTTTCAAGTCAGCCCGGGCTTTGAGGATACGGAGTTCAGTATTGTTCAGTTGGGCATCATGGATAATACGCTTGGATTCTATATTGGTTTTTGCTTCCTCCACTTGAATAAGAGCTTTTCGCCGATCCAGTTCCGCATCCTGACGTTGAACATCCGCCTCATATTTTAGCAATTCCACCTGCAACTCGGCTATTTCACGCGAATATTCAGCCATATCGCGTTCGATTTCGAGCTGTTTCATTTCCGAAGCTTGCTGAGCCAGCAATTTTTCCTTATCAGCCAAAGCAGACGCCAGTCGGTCCTTTGCCAGGTCCAGCTGATCTTCAAGGGTAGAGGTATCAAACCGCAGTAAAAAGTCGCCTTTTTTTACAGACTTGGCCTCTTCCGCCATATCTATGATCTGTAATTCCATTCGCCATTCCATCGGCGCCTTAATATCGCTGTAATAGACGGCCTCAATTTCTCCACTCTCGACCAGGAATAGAGGAAGGTCCCCCTGTTTCACCGTTGTAAAGGTCATCACGGCAGGCTCCAATTCAGACTCTTCGGTCGAAAAAAAGACAAAAAACAGAATAATAAACAAAACCAGAATACCGATTTGAACCTTACGATCCTTTGCCAGACGTTTGAACATTAAAATGCTTCTCCATATAAACAATAATAATAAGACGAAAAAAAGGCAAAAAGGTTCAAGGTTTTTTACAAAAAAACTGAATGCCGGATTTATTCATAGATCAGATACTTTTCTCTGGTCTGCTTAAAATTTTGCAACTCTTCATGCCAGGATTGAATAATTTTATCCGGCGGAATCTGTGCTTTCAACATGGAGCGCAATTCGTCCGAACCCGCTGCTTTATCAAACGATGAAATGCGATGAGTCGCAAATATGTCGTTATCGGGAAACAGCTTAATCATTGCAGACAAAAGATGGACCTGAGTCCGGATCGGCTCAAAATGCTTTTGGTCTAAAATATGTACATGAACACCCTGAATCGGTTGGTTGGCAAAATGATAGTAAAAGGGCTTGAAATAAATCGGCCTGAACTTCACGGCGGGTAATTCACGGCTGTTCATTTCCTCTGCCAGGGCCGTGGCATCCATCCATGGCGCAGCGACCAGCTCGAAGGGAATCGTATAGCCAACACCGATATTAACGGTATTAAGCTCACCGACAATTCCGGTGGTGGGGTAATAGAATGCGGTAATGGCGTGCGGGATATGAGGTGAAGTCGGCAACCATGTCAGGCCGGTATCTTCGAACACCATATTCCGTTTCCATCCTTTCATTTCAACAACAGTAAGGTCAGCATCGATTTCATATTCCTGATTAAAAAACCGGGCCAATTCTCCAACCGTCATACCATGAACATAGGCGATGGGATAGTAACCAATATTGGAACGGTAATCCATATCGAGCATAGGACCTTCTACCAGCACACCTCCCAAAGGATTGGGTCGATCAAAAACCACAAAGGCAATATTGTGCTCTTTGGCTGCCTGCATGGCATATGCCATAGTGGAAATATAGGTATAAGAGCGACAACCTATGTCTTGTATATCAAAAACAAGGATATCGATGTTTCCCAGCATTTCCAAAGTCGGTTTCATGGTTTTACCATAAAGGCTAAACATGGTGATTCCGGTTTTTTCGTCGACCATATGGGAAATTTTTTCACCACCGGCGAAATCGCCACGAACACCATGTTCAGGGCCAAACAAAGCAACCAAATTTACTTCGGGATGCTGATAGAGGACATCAACCGTAGAACTTAACGTTCGGGTCACCCCGGTCGGATTGGTGATCAAACCGACCCGCTTACCGGCAAGCACCTCCATATTTTGTTCAATAAGGACATCTATACCTGTCAATACTTTGGAATCATCTCCGCAGCCCCAGACTCCAAAGGCAAAAACAGTAACGAAAAGTAAATGCCAAGCCATCTTTTGCATTTTGTATTCTCCTATATATGTATTCAATCCCTTTAGTGAATAATCAGCCCTGACCTGCCAAATTTGATCCTTTTAGATTCAAACCACCCCTATACGATACCAAAGGGAATACCGAATGGCCTAAGGGGTGCATATAAATGTATCGACCTGAGCATTTTGATTCGGACAAAAAAAAAGCCTCATTAAAGAGGCTGAGCATGTTTGCATATTTTGATCGATGATGTGAGCATTAGCCCAATTTTTCGCGCAAATCAGCTTTAAGACGCTTAATTTCATCCCGAATACGGGCAGCCTCTTCATAGCGTTCGTCCTGAACAGCTTTGCGAAGCTCAACATTTAACTGCTCCAGCTGATCACTGACTGCCAACTCTTCATCGTCGTCGCTCTCATCGAACTTTTCATCTATTTGATCCATAATAGCAGCACGGTTCATGACATCATCCTCTACGAAAATATCGGCTTGCATGCGCAGTGCCAAAGCGATGGCATCGCTGGGACGGGCATCGATTTCCCGCTTTTCACCATTCAGGATCAGCGTCACCAGGGCATAGTAGGTGTTCTCTTTGAGATCATTCACAACAATTCTATCAACATTGACGTCAAGATCGAACAACAAGTTCTTGATCAAGTCGTGCGTTAACGGACGGGGAGGTACAATATTTTCAAGTTGTAATGCAATCGCCTGAGCTTCAGTAGACCCCACCACTATAGGAAGCCATCGACTTTTTGCGTCATCTTTAAGAATAACAACAAACCGACTGGTCGCAGTATCTAAGGTAACACGTTCAACATTAACGCGAACCAGCATAAAAATCCCTACCTTTAATGATACAAGCTTTTATTGCTTTAATTGAGTATAATAATTTATTTTTAGACAGTCAAGATTTATTTTCCTGCATCTTTACAGTCATCCCCGCCACTAAAAAAACCCCGAGAAACAGCTGTAGCAGCGGGCGAATTTAGCCACTAAGTTTATATTTTTCAAGCACTTGTATGTATCAATATAAGTCTTGCAATCTATTAGAGAAATTCGTATGTTGACGCAGTTTATACTTGGTTTTTTCCTCAAAGCACAATGGGAAATCCGAACCCCTAAAAGTGGCGGGACCTATTCACCTGCCATCGGTAATTTATTTAATTTATGAGGTTATCTGATGCTCGTATTTGAAAAGACCATTATTAAAAAATTTTGGCCGGCGGATGATAAAGGCGAGGAAGACGAAATTGTTCGTCAAATCGTCGTACAAACCGAAGCCAGAGTGGATAACAGTCTGCAGATAAGCGAGTTGTACAATAATATGGTAAGAGGATTGGTTCGTGTCGTCTTCCTGGATAACGTTTCGGGTGACTCTATCAACCTGGCGGCGGTCACCATCAAACCGTTTAATATCAAACAAAAAAAGGTGAAAATTGGAAAAGGAGATCAAACCGACTATGTTAAAGAAGAGTATGCAGCCATAACGATGGTCTGTCGAATGGAAGATGATTCCGGCAAAATGTTGGCCGACCTTTATCCCTTTTTCAATTTCGAATTACAAATGCAAGTTGAAGAGTTTCGCCTCAGTATGGGTGATTCTCAGTCCGAAGACGAAACCGAAATATCGCTTTAACCGCTTACGACCTAAAAAACCATTAATCGTTGTCAGAATTGAGGAAAAAATTCATGCCAAAACAACGCTCACCCTGGTTTTGGGTTCCGTCTCTCTATTTTGCTGAAGGCATCCCTTATGTCGTCGTCATGACCATTTCGGTCATTATGTATAAACGATTGGGTATATCAAATGCTGATATTGCCCTTTACACAAGCTGGTTATACCTGCCCTGGGTCATCAAACCGCTTTGGAGCCCAATCGTTGATATTTTTAAAACCAAGCGTTTGTGGATTATCATCATGCAGCTGCTCATCGGCGCATCGCTTGCCAGCATTGCCCTGACCATCCCCGTAGATAACTTTTTTAAAATAACCCTCGCTATCTTCTGGCTTTTGGCGTTTAGCTCAGCGACACATGATATTGCTGCAGATGGTTTTTATATGCTTGGGCTCTCACAACATCAGCAAGCCTGGTTTGTCGGTGTCAGAAGTACCTTTTATCGTCTCGCGATGCTGACCGGACAGGGGCTGTTGGTCATTCTGGCCGGCTATATTGAAAGCCACAGCGGCTTGCAAAGTGTAGAGGTAACCGTGCAGGCCGTTCAACAGGGCACAAGCGTACAAAAGATGATACCTGCGGAGATCAAACCGGACACTACCCTCATGGCCAAAAGCCAGGATGAAATGAGAATCATATGCGACCCCCAAACTATCAAAATACCTTATCACGATATCTCTTCACATCAAGCCGATAGTTTGTTGCACTTTGCAAAGGAATGGAACCGCAAGCAGGGCCAGCCCCGTGAACGGCAGCTGCAGCAGCAACAAGGAAAAGTGACACCCACCTGGTGGGATCGCTATGTGGTTCAAAAACTGGAAAGCGCTCTCAAAGCCATCTTCAAAACCAGAGAAAAAACGAAACCCACATCAGAGTACAGGGGCAATTTGGGCATGACGCTTTTCTATCTGTCACTTCCTCCTGTTTCAGGTAATAAGGTGACGATCAACTTTGGTCGGGAAAAAGGGGATAAAAGCATTATGCTGATCGAGGGGATGCGCCTTGTTTTTGATCACAATAACTGGAATAAACCGGTCATTGCAGTGTTTCAACTCGACCCAAAACTGGACATGAAAAGTTCTGCGACCTTCCAGGCCCGGGCCGGTAATATTCCTTTATCCTGGATTATCACCTTCGCCTTTTTGGCTGCGCTTTTTCTCGTCTTTTTTATTTACCACCGCTTCATGTTGCCAAAAACAGACAAAGACACACCGCGACAGGTCATCAGCACCAAACATTTTATCAGAGAATTTGGCCACACTTTTGCGCTCTTTTTTAAAAAAGATAAAATCGGTATCTCCATTGCCTTTTTATTACTGTTCCGCCTCGGAGAATCACAGCTGGTCAAGCTTGCTTCACCTTTTCTGCTGGACAGTCAGGAAGCGGGCGGGCTGGGGCTCACCACAGGACAGGTGGGATTTGTCTACGGCACCATCGGCCTGCTCATGCTATCGATAGGAGGCATTTTAGGGGGATTTGTCGCTGCCAGACACGGCTTAAAAAAATGGATCTGGTGGATGGCAATTGCAATCAACTTGCCGGATGTGGTATATATTTATCTTTCCAATGTTCAGCCGGATAACTTTTTGCTTATCAATATATGTGTGGGCATCGAACAATTTGGCTACGGTTTTGGCTTTACAGCTTATATGCTCTATATGATCTATGTTTCCGAAGGAGAGTATAAGACAGCTCACTTTGCCATTACCACAGGCTTTATGGCTCTGGGAATGATGTTACCGGGTATGATCAGTGGCTGGATTCAGGAAGTGATCGGATATCCGGATTTCTTTTTGTGGGTTCTTATTTCCACCATCCCCGGCTTTATTATTTTGAAATTTTTGCCGCTGGATCCGAAATTCGGAAAAAAGGAATCATCGGAATAGAAAACATTTCGCTCCCGCAAAAATCTCTCGGCACAACATAAAGCATGAACACCCGGAGATTCGAATCTGATTATTGCTGCAGCTGCTATGGTTACTGGAGGCTATTGAAATGCAGAATGGATTGATAACCGGTAAATGACAATTCTCTCATTTCAGACCGAGAACAGCCGCACCTCACCCTTTTCCAGGTCTCTGTAATAGAGGAAATCCATAGGGGAGCCAAGGCGATGGAATGCACGGGCCTGGGCGTTCAGGAACCAATGATTGAAGAAATCAGAGTATCGGATGATAGATATTCAAACCCGCTCTGCGAAAATTATCGATTGTCGGGTATAAATCCGTACTGAGAGCAAAAAAAAGCATCTCAACTCATATATTCAATCCGTTTTCGAATCTCCTCGTCTGTCCAATCTTCACAACCCGGTACGATATGGCGTATACGGGATTTTATTTCACTTTTATCAACCAACCCCAGACGAATGGCGTGCTTGAGCGGAAGAAAATAATTTTCAGGCCTGACGCGATATCGGTCATCGCATTGCGGATGCGGCAGAGGATAGGAGCTGTCTCTTATACCACATCTCCGAGCCCACGAGACCGTACTAGATCTCGTATG
>CAZMUU010000053.1:948-15287 GCA_964569215.1 uncultured Cytophagia bacterium | reverse complement strand
ATTCAGCATCGGTGGATTCCGGTTTGCGCTTGGCCTGGTGGCCTTTCCCTTTTAAATATTTTTATTCAAGGTTAAAATATGCGATTTTTTGCGGATTTGCACATCCACTCTTATTACTCGAGAGCAACCAGTAAAAAGCTTAATCTGGAGCATCTCTACCAATGGGGTCAAATCAAGGGGTTACAAGTTATAGCCACTGGTGATATCACACATCCCAAATGGCTCGAAGAAATGCAGTCAAAGTTGGACGATGCCGGCAATGGATTTTTTAAATTAAAAAAAGAGCTCTCACGGCCTTTAAAGAAGAGTGTCCCCGCGACTTGTTGGTCTGACCCCTTTTTTATTCTATCCGGAGAAATCAGCTGCATTTATAAAAAGGATAAAGTACGAAAGGTTCATCACGTCGTCTTTTTTCCTTCTTTCGAATCGGTGAAAGCGTTTCAGACAAAACTGAACCGTATTGGAAATATACATTCTGACGGGCGCCCGATATTAGGATTGGATTCGCGCGATTTGCTCGAGTTGGTGCTCGAAACCGATTCCAGAGGATATCTTATTCCCGCTCATATATGGACGCCCTGGTTTTCCCTTTTGGGGTCCAAGTCGGGATTCGATACGATAGAGGAGTGTTTTGAGGATCTCAGCTCCCATATATTTGCCTTGGAGACGGGATTGTCCTCGGATCCGCCGATGAATTGGCGGCTATCCATGCTGGATGGATTGAATTTGGTCTCCAATTCCGATGCCCACTCACCGGAAAAGCTGGCCCGGGAAGCAAATATTTTTGATGCAGAACTCAGCTATGATGGCTTGTTTTCCGCTTTACAGGATATACAGTCGTCTGACTTTTTAGGAACCGTAGAATTCTTTCCGCAGGAAGGCAAATACCACATGGATGGCCACCGCAAATGCAATAAAATGATGTTTCCGGATGAAACCATGGCCAATAATGGCCTGTGTCCGGTTTGCGGAAAACCGGCAGTACTGGGGGTGAGCTACCGGGTGGAAGAGCTTGCTGATCGTAAAGAGGGCGAAAAGCCGCTCACGGCAAAATCATTTTACAGCCTGATTCCACTGGATGAAGTTATTTCTCAGGTTTTTAACGTGGGTTCTAAAAGCAAAAGAGTAAAAGGGGCATATGATTCGATGGTTGGAGAGCTGGGGTCTGAGTTGACCATACTCATGGATTTGCCCATTGATGAGATCAAATCAAAATTCAATCCTGTTGTGGCTGAAGCGATTCATCGCATGCGTAGCGGCAAGGTTGATCCAGTGCCCGGATATGATGGAGAGTTTGGCATCATCCGTATTTTTAATGAACAGGAGCGCCACGAGTTATATAATCAAAAATCCTTATTTGTTTTTGAGAACAAAGCTGCGGATACGAAAAAGCCTTATTCTTCCAAAAAACCCAAAAAAATACGAAAGAGAAACAAACTAGAGGATTCAACCGACACCTCTTTTGAGTTGAACGGACAGCAACAACAAGCGGTATCGCATTTGGGGCCTCCTTTAATTGTGCAGGCAGGGCCGGGAACAGGAAAAACCCGGACATTGACACAACATTTGGTATATTTAATCAACAGCAACCAGGCAATGCCTGAACAAATACTGGCGATAACATTCACCAATAAAAGTACCGAAGAGATGCGCGTCCGACTGGAAAAAGCAGTTGGGACGATCAAAGTTGAAAAAATGCACATCCATACTTTTCATGCATTCGGGGCGAAATTGTTGCGATCCATTGATTCGTTTTTTGGGCGGAATTGTGATTTTATAATTGTTGATCCGCAACAGGATATGTTATTGCGACATCTAATAAAAGAGCGCAGCAGGCATCGGCTGACCAAGACGGTTATGGAAAAAATTTCCTGGGCCAAGAGTCAGCTTTACAAACCGGATAATATGCCTTCCAGTTTGCTCGCTGAGATGCCTGTCAATTTTTTGGAAATATATAAAGCTTATGAAGCCACACTGAAAGAGCAAAACGCTCTGGATTATGATGATCTGATTTACTATCCCGTTCAAATATTGCGCAATGAGCCGGAGGTTCGCCGCAAGTGGCTGAATCAGTTGGTCGTTATTGCTGTTGATGAATTTCAGGATATCAATTGTGCTCAATATGAATTGTTTAAGATTTTTGCCCTTTCCGCCCAGGATGTTTTTGTAATTGGAGATCCGGATCAGGCAATTTATGGTTTTCGTGGCGCCAGCAGAACATTTTTTCTTTCATTTACACATGATTTTCCAAATGCCCAAACCATACACTTGAGTCAAAATTTTCGCTCGGCCCAAAATATTCTCTCAGCATCGGTACAAATGTTGCGGGGTGAAATCGATAACAGGCGTTTGTGGTCCAACATTGATCCCGATGTTAAATGTCAGATTCATAAAGCCCGAACCGAGAGAGCGGAAGCAGAATTTATCGTCCATCAGATAGAACGAATTTTGGGAGGGACCTCTCATTTTTCAATGGATTCAAAGAGAGTTGATGATCGGGAAGGCGCGGAGGATTTGGCTTTTTCCGATTTTGCGATTTTATTGAGGAGTAAAAATATATTGCCCCCGATTCTGGAGGCGCTCGTTCGGTCGGGTATTCCTCACGAAACCCTGACGGATCAAAGGCTTTCTCGTGACTCTGTGATACAACAGATTATTGATTCGCTTCGGGTCGCGCTGAACCATAAATCAACAAGTTACTTGCGGTTGTTACAGCGGTTTTATGCAGAAAGCGGTAAGGGGGTTTCGCCCAGAGAGTTTTCAGGGCAAACTGAACCCCCGGAGGACATTTCGGAATATTTGGAGTTTGTAAATGAATTGCAGGATTTGACTGATAAAACTAGTGTTTATGATATAATCGCCTTTGTCGCCAAGAGGTTACATCTGAATACAGAACCGTCCTATAAACGATTATTGGCTCTGGCGCAGCCTTATGGCAAAAAGCTGGCCGGTTTCCTCGATTTTTTATTGTTACAGAAAGAAATCGATACCTATGATGAGAGGGGTGACCGGGTGCATTTGTTAACCCTGCACGCCTCCAAGGGTCTGGAATTCCCGGTGGTTTTTATTCCGGCAATCGAGGATAATATTTTGCCGTACCGGCAACATACGCAGCCCGATATCGAGGAAGAAAAGAGATTGTTATATGTGGGTATGACCCGGGCGCAAAAATATCTTTATTTGTCTCATTCGGATAAACGTACACTTTTCGGCAAAACACGACAACAGACCCGATCTTTCCTTTTGGAGTCTATTTCTCAATCTTTGTTACAGCAACAATATATGCAAAAGCGCACAAAGCAGAGAGTACGCGATCAGCTTGACCTTTTTTAACCGTCATGTTGTCCGCGAATTGAGATAAATGTCACTAATTATGGTATATAATTCGAGCGATGTCTATGATTTCCAAAGTAATCGACTTGCGTAGCGACACAGTAACCAAACCCGGTCAGGAGATGAGAGAAGCCATTGCCGGCGCCGAGGTGGGAGATGATGTGTTTGCTGAAGATGCGACAGCAAAACATCTTCAAGAGCGGGTAGCAGCGCTTCTTGGCAAAGAGGCGGGATTATTCGTGCCTTCCGGTACAATGGGGAACCAGGTTTCCATAAAGAGCCATACCAACCCCGGTGATGAGGTGATCTGTGAAAAGGAAAGCCATTGTTTTCATTATGAAGGCGGAGGGCCGGCCCTTCTTTCGGGTGTTCAATTACGACCGCTCAGGGGTAAGAGGGGGACAATAACCGTAGAGGATATCAAACCGGCTCTTCGTCCGGGTGATCACCACTTTCCCCGTTCCAGGCTGATTGTATTGGAAAATACGCATAACCGTGCGGGCGGTGCGATTTTCCCCCTTGAAATCATGGCCAATATTTATGATTTTGCCAAATCGAACGGCTTGGCTGTGCATCTGGATGGTGCCCGTTTATGGAATGCTCATATTGCCACGGACATACCGTTGTCCGACTATGGTAAATATGTAGACTCGGCTTCTCTGTGTTTTTCAAAGGGGCTGGCAGCACCGGTTGGATCTGTGGTTGTTGGCAGTAAAGACTTTATCGATCGGGCGCACCGTTTCCGAAAGATTTTTGGGGGCGGTATGCGTCAAATTGGAATTCTCACTGCGGCTTGTCTTTTTGCTCTGGATCACAATCTCCGGCGGTTAAAGGAAGATCACGACAATGCTCATGAATTGGCCGAGTTCCTGGCTTCGCGCCAGGGTATAAGCGTTGATTTGGAGGCAACACAGACCAATATTGTCATTGCTCATTTTGAAAAGATGCCGGCGGCTGAGTTTGCGGAGCGTTGTATGAAAAAGAATTTATTATGCATTCCGTTTTCCGCTCAGTCGGTTCGGTTTGTAACCCATTTGGATGTTAGCCGATCGGATATTCAGGAGGCGATGAATATTATAGAATCGATTATAAAGGCATGATCGCAAGTATAAATTTGATTTTTGTGATATATTTTATTATATTAATGGATATCTTGTTTCACTATCTGCCAAAAAGGTCGGAACCTTTTCATCAAAGCCACATAAAACTCTGTGACAGAAGAGTGAAATATTTTTCTTTGATATTTGTTTTAAATGATGTGCGTCCCGGTGTGGAGATTTAACGACTCTAATCATTCCAAGGGAACGCTATTTCTGACCCGAAACTGTATCTCTATGTTTTTTTTTCGGGTTGCAGAATAACAGATATCGATTGAAATGAGCAATTAAATAAGAAGACCAATTGACAAAGGATCCAATGGCAAAAATTATTAAGGAAATACTGCCTAAAAAGTCAGTGGCGGGGCAAAAGAAAAAGAAAAAAAAGCAGGAGTACCGGACAAAAGAATCGATTGAAAAATACCTGGAAGAAATCGGTAATTTTTCACCATTGCCTCCTGAACAGGAGATTGAATTGGCCCGGCGAATTCGTCAGGGCGATGAAGATGCGTTGGATACGCTCGTAAAGGCAAATTTAAGATTTGTGATCAGTGTCGCCAAAGAATATCAGGGACAGGGATTACCGCTTCAAGACCTGATTAGCGAAGGGAATCTCGGCCTGATCAAAGCGGCGCAAAGATTTGATGAGACGCGAGGATTCAAGTTTATTTCTTATGCCGTATGGTGGATTCGACAATCGATTTTACAGGCATTGGCGGAACAATCCAGAGTGGTTCGTTTGCCTCTGAATCGTGTCGGTGCCATCAATAAAGTCGGCAGGGCGCTTGAGGCCCTGGAAAAGCGTTTTGGACGTGAACCGAGCATGGATGAGATTGCAAATCGGATGGAAATGACTTCATTTGAAGTTGCAGATGTTTTGAAAACATCCGCCCGTCATCTTTCACTGGATGAGCCATTTAAAGAAGATGAGGGTAACAGTTTACTGGATGTCCTGAAAAGCGATCGTTATCAGCCACCGGATGGAGATTTGATGAAGGCTTCTTTGCGGGAGGAAATTGAGAAGGTTTTGGGAACGTTAAAGGATCGCGAAGCTGAAATCGTCAAGCTCTATTTCGGACTGGATAACGACAGACCTCTTACTCTGGAGGAGATCGGTGAATATTTCAAGCTTACAAGAGAGCGTGTGCGACAGATTAAGGAAAAGGCATTACGCCGGTTGCGTCATCGCTCCCGGCTTGAACCACTGAGAAAATATTTGGGTTAAGATCAAGGCTCCGTTTTTCGGAGCCTTTTTTATTTGAAAAAAAGAAAGTAAATAAAGAGTGTATATAAACATAAAAGGAAAATGCCTTCTATCCTGCTGATGATTTTTTTGATCGTAATCATGGGTAAAAATAAAAGCGTCAACCCGATCATATAGGGATAATGAAAGGATAAAATGTCTTTGCCAACGGGGATGGGGTAGAGGACCGCCACCAGGGCGATAATTAAGAGGGTATTGAACAGATTGCTGCCAATTACATTACCGACCAGGATATCCGATTCATTTCTGAAGGAGCTTACCGACGAGACCGCCAGCTCCGGAAGAGATGTCCCCAAAGCCACCACCGTCATTCCAATGACGATATGACTGATGCCGAATTCAGTGGCGAGAAAAGTGGCGGACCGGATAATCAGATTTGAGCTGATTACCAGCATTATTACCCCTGCAATCGAATAGACAAGATTGATCAGACTCGATTTTTTACCATCGGGTATATCCGGTTCGACGTCTGCACGAATTTGGCGTTTTTTTAGAGCCATATAGAGAATATACCAGAGAAAGACCACAAACAAAATGAGCAATATAATGCCGTCGCCCCGGCTTAATTCGCCATCAAGGCTGACGAGAAGAAAAACAAGAGAGGTTCCGAGGAGGAATGGCATTTCGCGTCGGGAGGTGTTTCGTTTTATCGTAATGGGTCGAATTAAAGCTGCAGCACCAATGACCAGGGCAAGATTTGCAATATTGCTGCCGATGATATTGCCCAATGCGATATCTTTACTGTTTTGTATTGCGGCGACCATGCTGACCGCCAGTTCCGGAGAAGAGGTCCCCATGGCTACGACCGTAAAACCGACAACAATGGGCCGAATACCCAGAAGAAGGGCCAATCTTGAGGACCCTTTGACTAGCATTTCTGCGCCGAAATATAAAAGAGCCGCACCGGCGAGAAACAGGATAATATTATACAGTAACATGTTATTTGTCCTGAGAAGCGTGTAAACTTCTGCTGCCGGGTTTGATCAGGGGAATTTTTTGATCACATAGAGGGCAGTTTTCCGGTTGATAGGTGGTCACTTGCATTTCAAATACGGCAAACCGGGGGCAGCCGAAAGTTGCTTTGCCTCCGCTTCTGTCAACCAAAAATCCGGCTCCTTTTATTTCGGTGTTCTGAGCAGCGGCCAGCTCTATAATTTCCGACAACGAGCCGCCTGTGGTAACCACATCTTCAACCGCCAATACATTTTCGCGTTCAAGGAGTTCAAAACCTCGCCGTAGTGTCATGGTGTTATTCCGGCGTTCTGCAAAGATCGCTCTGCAATCCAGTAAACGCGCAACTTCCTGGCCGGCAACAATGCCTCCGATTGCCGGAGAAATGACCACATCAATATTTTCATGACGAAAATGATTGGCGATTTCCAGGCAGAGCAGTTCCGCATATTGAGGATACTGTAAAACTTTGGCACATTGGAAATATTGGGGACTGTGAAGACCGGAAGTAAGCAGAAAATGGCCGTCAAGTAAGGCTTTGGATTGACGGAAGATTTTCAAGGCTGTTTCTTTGTCCATTTTTTTATTCCTTTTTGAACGGTTTATCTATTCACTATTTTGTCTTTGCGGGCATCATTCAGGGCCATGGATGTTTCTTTTGCTTTTTGTGCAGCTTTTTCGGCAAAATCAGTGCCGTTTGATGCAAAAATAATACTGCGACTGGAATTAAAGAGGGCATTGCTTCCTCGTTTATCTGTACCGTTTATTACCGATTTTTCCAGGTCACCGCCTTGAGCACCGATACCCGGGATCAGCAGGGGCAGTTCCGGAACCCATTCCCGTATCGTATTGAGTTCATAGGGATGTGTGGCTCCGACCACCAGTCCGCAATTTTGTTTCTCATTCCAGGTTTTTACGGTAAGGGCGATTTTCGAGTAAAGCGTCTGTGTGCCATCATTAAAGTGCTGGAAATCCTTTGTCCCCGGATTACTGGTCAGACAGAGAAAAAAGACCCCTTTTTCGGGGTTTTCGATAAAAGGATATACGGAATCGTATCCCATCAGGGGATTAACGGTGATGGCATCAGCATTTAATTCGTTAAATAATGCCTGCGCATACAGTTTGGAAGTATTGCCGATATCTCCTCTCTTTGCATCCACAATAGTTAGTACCGAATCGGGTATATATTGAACGGTTTTTTTCAACGCTTCCCACCCCATAATCCCGCACGCCTCATAGAACGCCGTGTTGAGTTTATAGGCTGCCGCATATTGTACTGTTTTGTCTATAATTGCCTTATTAAAGTCATAGAGTGGATTCTCCCGGTTTTTTAGGTGTTCGGGAATACGGTCAGCGTGTGTATCCAGACCAATACAGAGTATGGACTGATTCTTTTCGATAATATGCAACAGTTTGTTTTGGAATGACATAGTGAACTCCTGGTAGCTATCATCGGTTATGGTTTCGGCAGCCTTAAGATTTCAGCTTTTGGAGCGGCGTTTGCACACAAGGTCAGCAACGCGAATGTCGGGTCTTCTGAAAATCGTGGTTTGCTGGCGGAACCGGGATTTAAAACCAGATGATGATCCTGTGAAATGACGGAGGCTGTGTGCGTATGTCCAAAAATGCTGATTTGCCAGTTCTCATTGGCGACGATATTTTTACGGTTCCGGGGCACATGTGTTATGGTGATTTCGGTATCCATGATGACGAGTTTTTCTACTGCATCTACGTGTTTTCGGATTGAGAACCCGTCCATGTTTCCATGCACTGCGGTTAAAGGCGCATAGGATTCAAGCTCGAGCAATATATCGTGCCTGCCAATATCACCGGCATGAATGATATGATCTGCCTTTTTCAAATAGCCGATAATCTGTGGGTCGAGATAACCGTGAGTATCGGAAAGCACCACAATATGGAAACATTGTTTTTCAATAGTCATTTTAATGTTTAATTATATCCGTTTTCATATAGTCTCTGAGTACCGGTGGAACGATCACGGTTCCTTCGTCGGTTTGAAAATTTTCCAGTATACCGATAACGGTTCGCGGAAGCGCTACTCCAGACCCATTCAGGGTGTGGGCGAATTCCGGTTTTTTGCCTTTGTTCTCCCTGAATCGTATATTCGCTCGTCTTGCCTGAAAGTCGATAAAATTGCTGCAGGAAGAGACTTCCAGCCATCGCTCCAGTCCGGGTGCCCAGATTTCCAAATCGTAACATTTCGCGGCGGCAAAGCTCAGGTCGCCCGAAGCCAGTTTTAGAACGCGATAAGGCAGCCCCAAAAGCCGCAGTATTTCTTCTGCTTCCTCGACGAGATTTTCCAGATGGTCATAGGAGTGCTGTGGAGTAACGATTCTGACCATTTCAACTTTGTTGAATTGATGTACTCTCATCAGACCCCGGGTATCTTTCCCGTAAGCTCCGGCTTCGCGGCGAAAGCAGGGCGAGTAGGCCACATATTTTACCGGCAATTTATTTCCGGCAAGGATTTCATCTCGATTTAAATTGGTGTCAGGGTGTTCGGCGGTCGGATTGAGAATGATGTCTTCCTGTTCGTTGTGATACATGTCTTCTTCAAGTTTAGGCAGCTGTCCGGTTCCGAACATGCTTTCTCTTCGGGTGATAAAAGGGGGAAAGATCTCCGTGTAACCGTGCTTTTCAACATGCACATCGATCATAAAATTGATCAAAGCTCTTTCCAGCCTGGCGCCCAGCCCCCGATAACTGATAAAGTTATTGCCTGACACTTTGGCACCCCGGGCAAAGTCGATGATATTTAAATGTTCACCCAATTCATGATGGGGTAAACATTTGAAATCGGTTTCCGGACTTTTTCCCCATTCCCTCACCACCTCATTGTTGGATTCATCGCCGATGGGAACCGACTCGTGAGGTATATTGGGTATACGGATCTGTATTTCTGTTATCTTTTCTTCATGGTTATTGAGGTCGCCGGTTAACTTTTTTATTGTTTCCGACAGACTTTTCATGCGACTGATCAAATCGGAGGCATCCTCTTTGTTGCGTTTCATTTCAGCGATTTGCGCTGTTACTTTATTTTGTTGTGCCCGTAGTGACTCCACCTCACCAATGAAGCGGCGGCGTCCTTTGTCGAGTTCAAGCAGGGCATCTACATCGGCTTTTTCATTTTTGTTTCTGATGGCCTGGCGTACAAGATCGGGATTTTCACGGATAAATTTAAGATCCAGCATGGCTGCATACTCCTGATTACATCATTTATTATCAAAGATAGTATACTAGTAAAAAAATATGACATTACAAACATTTATTCATCAGCAGGGAACAAAGATACTGCAATTTCCGCTTTGCTCAACGGCGCCGGGTTCAATTATTGCCCTTTAAACCGCAGCATCACAGCTATGGTGAACAACAATATTCTTATGTCCATTCGCAGAGACATGTTTTCGATATAATAAAGATCATAGTCCAGTTTTTCCTTAACGTTTTCAATTGTGGTATCATATTTTCCTTTCACCTGTGCCCAGCCGGTTATGCCGGGTTGCACTTTGAGCCGTCTGGTATAAAAGGGATATTGACGTTTTAAGCGGTCGACAAAATAGGGGCGTTCCGGCCGCGGTCCGACCAGACTCATGCTGCCGGTCATTACATTGATAAGCTGGGGGAATTCGTCCAAACGGGTTTTCCTCAACAAACGTCCCACAGTCGTTATTCTGGGATCCTTCTCCCCGGCCCATACAGGACCGGTTAGTTTTTCTGCGTTTTTAACCATGGTTCTGAATTTGTAAATCGTGAATATTCTTCCATTTTTACCGACCCGTTTTTGTTTATAGAAGACCGGGCCCGGAGACGTGATCTTTATGGCGATGCCAACCAGAATTAATACAGGGAGCATGAGAATGAGTACGGTTGTGGAGAAGGTCAGGTCGATAAACCGTTTTGTCTTACGTTCCCAGGGTTTAAGCAATTGGGGCTGTATTTCGATCAGTGGAAATCCATAGATCTGCTGTGTTTTTGCCAACCCCATGATGGTTCCATACAGGTCGGGTTCTATTTTAATTTGTACCGGCAAGCCTTCAATCTGCGCGATGACGTTTAGTATTTTTTTTTGGTTGATGGCGCCGGTGGATATTAGGATTTGTTCAATATTATATTTATGCACAATGCGATAGATTTCTGTCAGGGTGCCCAATAATTTATTGTCTTTTGATTTGTTTTTTGCCGGTGGGGGATCTATGGAGACGTAACCGATTAATCTATAACCCAGGGCAGGATATTTTTCCAGTTTTTCCGCTAATTTGAATGATTTTTTATTCCATCCGAGGATAACCGTATTTCGTTGTCCGATTCCTGCGGCTAAAAGTTTTCTTTGAATGGTATGCAAGATCAATCTGCCGCTGCCCACGAGCAAAAGCATCAGCACAGCGTAACTGAGAATCATCATGCGTCCGACTGTGGGGGGATTCGAAAGGTCGCTGTCCGGCTCGAACGTAACAAAAAATATGATCAAGACACCCAGCCCCACGGTTTTGGCCACCGTAAGCAATTCATCGAATCGTGATTGAGTATACCAGGATTGATACATCCCCATGAACAAAAAGAGCAAAAACCACATAAAATAGATCACCAGAGATATCTGAAACTGTGCCCCGAACCCTTGTTCTACAAAGAGATCAAAGCTGCTTCTCAGGTGAACCAGCCCAAAAAAGGCCAGGTTAATGGTTATAAAATCGACAAGCAGAAGCAATGATTTTTCTATAGGTTTCGGCATCTTTATATTCTCTCTACTCGTCCCCACGTAAGTTTTTGTGATCCTCTTAAAAATTTAAAAAATCCCAACAATAATCCCAAATTAACAGCACAGAGATAATACGGGATCAATAAAAGTTTCGGACATCGAGTTCTCATGTCCAGATAGCATCCCAAGACCGCGAGAAGATAAAACATGACTTGTAATGCCATGGTAATCTTGAACAGTGTCGTGTCTAGGAGGAACAGATTGGAAAAAAATGACGACAAAAAGAAAAAGGGAATAAACCAGCGAATAATTTTATGAGACCAAAATCCAAAGGCTGCGAATCCCCTGGAGGGATTGAGAAGCGATTTGAGCTCGGCGATTGAGTTAAAGTTGGATACACCAATGCGAATTTTTCGCTTGAATTCTCCCCGGATGCGGGGAGATGTGGTTTCGAATGCAACCGCCTCATTGTCGAAAATAACATCATAACCCGCTTCAACAACCTTGAGCGAGATGACAAAATCATCCACTAAAATTTTACGTGTGGATAAGGGCGTATAGAGATTTTTACGAATTGCGTAAATTGCTCCATTTGCTCCGATTACCGTCCTGATACAGCCCTCCCATTTTTTGACTTGGGTTTCATATTTCCAATAAAGGGATTCCCCCTGACCGCTGCTCTTCTGATCAGGATTGGTAAGACAGAGCCGTCCACAAACGCCCCCCACATTTTTATCCGTAAAATGTTTCATCATGTGTTTGAGCGCATTTTGGTCGTAAATTGTGTTGGCGTCGGAAAATACAATAATTGTTCCCCGGGCACGGGCGACGAGTTCATTTACAACGCCGGCTTTACCACGCCTTGTCCTAAAAATAAACGGTTTAATAACGTTATCTTCGGAAGTGTTGAGGATTTCATCGGTTTTATCATCCGAGCCGTCGGAACCGATCAGAATTTCAAGTTTAGCGTTTGGATAATCGAGCTGATGACAATTTTCAATTTTCTTCGGCAGCGTTTCCTCTTCATTAAAAGCAGATATAACCATGCTGATGCTGGGGCGGTTTTGTTCATCCACAATTCTTTGGCGGTGATAGAATCGGCTGATCAGATACAACAGCGCCGGATATCCGAAATAGCTGTAAAGAATGACAATAAGGGATGTCAGAAAAAGTATATTCATGATCCTCTGATCGTTAGCACCATAATCTTCCACCGTGTTTTTTTAAATAATGCAAAGCTCTTTCCGAGATTGGATTGCGGTGGTTTTTGTAAAGCTCGCCGCCTTTTTGAATACCATCTTTAAGAGCGAAAAAATATTCTTTAAGGGCAAACATTTTTATTGCCTGGATAAACCAATATCCGCTCCACAGTGTCAGATTGATCAAGAGATATCGCAGAGGAAGATGAGGTGTAAGGACGTAAAAACGGTTACGGAAACAGTAATAGAGTTGTTTTTTTTGTGTAAATCGTCCTGTGAGGGACGCTTTATGATAAACGACGATATCGGGTGTATAGAGTATTTCGAATCCATTTTTTATCATTCGAAAGGAGAGCTCGAGCTCTTCGCCCCAGTACATTAGATCCATAAACGGCCCGGTTTTATCGAATACGGATTTACGGATGGCGTTTGCCCCTCCGAGAAAATAACTCACTTTCATGGTTTTATCGACTAAACGGCTGTCGGGATGAGGGAATTCTTTGGCATTGACTTGCCGAGAGTAGTAATTTTCGATCCTGAAAGCGAGGCATCCGATTTTGCCGTGTTCTTTCAGATATTTTTTGATTTTCAGCAAGGCATTTTCAGTCGCCATAACGGCATCGTCATCCAGAAAAAGAAACACATCACCATTTGCGTGTTTAATGCCGGCATTTCTTCCCCCTGCCACCCCCCTGTTTTCCCGCATGCGGTAATATTTGAGATCGTTTTGTATGGGTAAAAGTGAATAAAGGGTGGATTGAGGATCGTTATCGATGACAATTGTTTCAAAATGACCGGCCTGATTCAAAACAGAATGAACCGCTTCCAGTACATCATTGTGCCGTTTATAGGTGATGATAATTACAGATATATTCATAAGGGTGTTCTGTTATACTTTGTTTAAACAAAAACTTAAAAAAAATTTTTCTATTTTGCAACAGCTTTGCCGTTAAGAAAAAATTTTGTTTTTAAATATAAAATGTGTACAATTTACGATATTGATATGATAAAAATTAGCAATTTTCAGAGGCAAAAATGAGTCGCAAGAAAACAACTTTTCTCGATTATCTACAACTTTGTGTCCGCTACAAGTTTTTTATCATTTTTAATTTTTTAGGGATTTGTGTTTTGGCGGCGTTGTTGAGTTTGATCATTCCCAAAACCTATCGTGCCTATACTGTTATTTTGCCTTCTTCCAGTGCCGGAGACATGCTGGGTCTCTCTTCGATGCTCGGCGATTTACCGGCCGCGATCGGGAATTTAGGCATCGGCGGGATTTCCGGGGAAACCAGCACCTATTTGGCGATATTGCACAGTCGTACGGTTAAAGACTCTGTGATCAAAAAGCATAATCTGATGCAACGGTATCAAACCGAAACCATGATGGAGGCGAGAAAACAGCTGGAATCCATGGTCGGTATTAACCTGAATGACGAGGGCAGTATTACTTTGTCGATCGGCACAAAGACCGAATATTTTTCTTATGGCCCGGAAGATATGCCCACAAAAGTATTGGCACGCGACATGACCCTTTATTATCTTCAGCAGTTTGAACGGGTAAATGAACGGCTGCGGAGCGAACGTGCGCGCAACAATCGACAGTTTATCGAGCAGCGCTATTTTAAAAACCTGCAGGATTTGGCCATGGCCGAAGAGGCTTTGAATGCCTTTCAAAACAAATACGGCGCCATTGCCTTGCCGGAACAGACCGAAGCGGCTATTAAAGCCATGGCACAGTTGAAAGGCATGCTGACGGTAAAACAGGTTGAAGCCGATGT
>CAZMUU010000053.1:0-938 GCA_964569215.1 uncultured Cytophagia bacterium | reverse complement strand
TTATGTTGACAGAACGCATCCGGACCTGATCAAATTAAGAAATGAGATCAGTGAATTACAAAAAAAATATAACGAATATATAACCGCTTCCGACACCACCGGTCGTAAAAACGATATTTTTTTACCTTTAGAAGATATTCCGGATCTCGGACTAAAGTATGCCCGCCTCTTGCGCGATGTCAAAATTCAGCAACAGATACAGGAATTTGTATTGCCGCTATACGAGCAGGCTAAAATTGAAGAAGTAAAAGAAACACCTGCTGTTCAGGTGCTCGATCCGCCGGTCATACCCGAACGCAAGGAAAGTCCAAAACGCATGTATATGGTATTGATCGCAGGGATGCTGAGTTTGATTTTTTCAGCCCTGCTCATCTATTTTATTATGAATTTGGAATATTTGAAAAAACATCATCCGGAAAAATATGATCAGATCATCAGGATCAAAGACGATATTTTGAGTTATAAACGGCAGAGAAAATAGTTCATGTCCACCGAACATCTCCTGAGGCGTACAGCAAAACACTCTCTTTTTTACATTCCCTCTGTAGTGGTTCCGGCCATCGTGGGAATTGTGCTGATTCGTATTTTTACAACTGTTTTTAGCCAGGCGGAATTTGGGTACTATAATGTTACCCTGTCGACTCTGGGCTTGATCAAGGTTTTCAGTGTCGCCTGGTTGTCAACCAGTGCCGTACGATTTTACGCCGTTTTTAAAAATAAAAACAAAGAACCCATTTTCTTTTCCACACTTTTAATCAGCAGTCTGGTAAGCGCATTTTTTGTTACGCTGGTTGCGTTTATCATTTTTGTTTTGATTTCTCATCAAATTCAACCACAACTGTCCTCTGCCCTGAGAGTGGCATTTCTGGCTTGTATCTTTATTTCTTTTTTTGAAGTGTTTATTGTCATTTTCAGAGCCGCTCTTTTTCCACAAAGAT
>CAZMUU010000052.1:0-15724 GCA_964569215.1 uncultured Cytophagia bacterium | reverse complement strand
CAGCCAATAACCCTAATTATTTTATGGGCAAGACTGCGTCAATATAATCATATCTCGAATCCAAACAGCGACTGGCCATATCAAGAGGAGCCAGAGGAAGTATTGTTATTCCAAATCCCAGGATAAATCCCCACAAAACCTGGCAGGACTGGCAAAGAGCCTATTGTTTCGAAGAAATCACCCTCGCCTATTCCGTAGCATCACATTTTAGCATGATCATCAATCCCGAAAAAGCGGCAATCCTCTTTCAAAATGCGTCTTTTTCTCTCGGGAACGTCTATAAAATGGACCGTAAGGGAGTCATACAAAGTTTCCAGCTGCGTAAATCCCTCTCTTTTCGCGGTCAGTTCGAGGAACGGGATTTTTTTAGCAACAACATTGCCGGCGTCATTCACGGCAGTGATCCAAAACTTGGAGAAACCTATCTGCTGCTATCGGCTCATTATGATCACCTTGGGGTTGGAAAGCCGGCGAACGGCGACTCTATTTATAACGGTGTATTTGATAATGCTGCAGGAGTAGCTGCCTTGCTCGAAATCGGTGATGCCATTCAAAAAATGAACCTCAAACCGAGGCGCTCTGTTATTCTCCTCTTCCTCACGGGTGAAGAGAAAGGTATACTGGGATCCAGTTATTATATTGACCATCCGCTCGTGCCATTGCATAAAACCATCGCCAATATCAATATCGACGGTTTGGCCATATTCGACACATTTAATGATATTGTCGGCATCGGTGCCGATCTGTCGGACCTCGGGATACATTTTTCATCTGTCAGCCGATTCATGGGTCTGACAGTCAGTCAGATACCTTCTCATTTCTTGCGCACAGAATCTTTTGCCCGGTCAGATCAAATCGCCTTCGCCAAAGCAGGTATACCGGCAATGCTGACAATGGAAGGACTTGACTACCGGCATCTTTCCCGGGAAGAAGCTCTGGATAGAATTGTTTTTTGGCTAACAAACATCTATCATACCCCTTTTGATGACCTTAATCAGTATTTTGATATTCAGGCCTCTCTGCAGCACACCCGGTTTTTATTTGCGTTTACCTGGTATCTCGCTAATCTGGAAGAGGAGATCAAATGGAAACCCGGGGTTTCTTATAATACAGCACGATTGCAATCCATCGCAGAGGAGAGATAGCGAATGAAGCCGGTTGTAATTCAAATTTGTCTATTCATCTTTCTTATATTCTCTTGCACGACCTTTTTACCTCAACAGGCTCAGCGTATTCGAATCAAAGGATCCGATACCATGGTTCCCCTGCTACAATTGTGGGCGGAAGAATTTATGAAAACCCATGCCGGAATTTCAATCTATACGGAAGGAGGGGGCACCGCAACGGGTATTGAGGCACTCATAAACAACCAGGTTGACATATCAGCAGCCTCCCGGCCGCTAAGGTCACTTGAAGCCCAAAAAATTGCCCAAGAATTTGGTGCTGTCGGGGTATCCATTCTCGTTGGCAAAGATGCTCTAAGCGTTTACCTGCATCCAGACAATCCTGTCAGGACTCTCTCTATGGAAGAACTGAAAAAAATTTTTACAGGAGAAATCATTAATTGGAGCGAGTTAATTGAGTGGAATCAGCCGATTAAAGTGTTTATCAGACCCCCAAATTCAGGGACCCATCTCTATTTTAAGGAGCATGTCTTACAGGGGCAATCGTATAGCCCGGATGCAATCATGATATCAACGACCGATTCGATTGAAGCCACAATACTGAGAACCCCCAACAGCATTGGATATGGGGGTATGGGACGGGCAGGAAGTTTAACACACTGTCACATAAATGGTATAGCACCCAGCGGTGCCAATGTCATCGCCGGCCTTTATCCGATAACGCGCTATCTCTATCTCTATACAGTTAACACGCCAAGAGGTGTGGTCAAAAAATTTATTGACTGGGTCCTCTCGCCTCAAGGGCAAAAAGTAGTGGAAGAGGCAAATTATTTTCCGATCTGGGCCCCACCGCAATAGATAAAAAACAACCGCAAACCTGAGACGCTATTGATCCTGTAAGTAAATTTCTCCTTTCATATACAGAACGGCTCTGCCTCCTATTTTAACCCGCTCATTAGCGAGAAAACATTCCAGTTCACCGCCGCGATCTGAAAGTTGTAATGCTTTCAACTTTTTCTTGCCCATCCGATCAGACCAAAAAGGCACAAGTGTACTATGGGCTGAGCCGGTAACCGGGTCCTCCGGGATACCTTCTTTCGGTGCGAAAAAGCGGGAAACGAAATCTACCGCATTACCAGGAGCCGTCACACATACCCCCAATGCATCGAGCCGGCTGAGCAGGGAGAGATTGGGTTGCAGATTGCGAATCACCGATTCAGAGTCAAAAACAGCATAGTAATCTCGATTTAAAAAGCATTCTTTGGGTTCAATTCCCAAACCGTTTGTCAAATCTTTAGGAGGGTTACAGGGAGCCGCCTCCCGAATCGGAAAATCGAGAAATAACCCATTGTTTTTTCTTTCAACCGACAACGGGCCGCCAGCGCTGTTAAAGTGAATCAGAGAGGCTGGATCCGATTGAAAAATGACAAACGCTGTTGCCAAAGTTGCGTGACCGCATAAATCAACTTCGTGAACAGGAGTAAACCATCGAATGTCATATCCTGAGGAAGAGGATTTTTTATAAAAAGCGGTTTCCGACAGATTGTTTTCTCCGGCAATTTTTTTTAAAACATCCTCCGGCAACCAACGCTCCAGCGGACACACTGCAGCTGGATTGCCCTGAAACAATTTGCTGCTAAAAGCATCAACCTGAAATATCGGTATTTTCATAGTACCCCATCTCGTTTATCATGAAAACACTTTTTTAAATGACAACGACCGCTCACTATTGTATATATCTTTTCACTTTCTGCCATAATCCCTTCCCCAGCATCTGATCCGCCACCTCTATGATTCGACGAATTACCTTGAGGGCTTCTTCATCTCCCGCCCAGTGTCGCTCTACAATTTGGGGATCGATGCGATTGATCATAGAGTTTAAGACATAAGCGGCAAGAACGATATCATCGGAATAACCGATAGGCCCGAGAATCGCCTCCGGTAAAAAGTCGATCGGAGAGATAAAGTAAGCAATAACGATTGCTAATTTTGCTTTCTCGGCCGAGGGAACATCTTTGTCCAGGGACAACCTGACCAGCAAATGAAACAAGTCAGGAGCCCAAATAATATATTCCGCCCATTTGTTGTTTTTGCCGTTTTTGGAATCCATCCATTTTTTTATTTTTTTTCGCAATGATTGATAGAAATCTTGCTGTTCTTGATTCATTTTTCTGTCTCATTTTGATAAATACTTTTGCGTGCAAATATCACAGTTCATGCAGGGTTTTTCATCGTAAAATCCAAAATACTCGGAGATATAGATTCGCCTGCATTTTTCTGTACGAAAATAATGAACGAGGCTTAACAATTTTTTTTGATCATGTTTTCGTTTATTTTCCAAATAGTCATCATCGCGCATCTTTTCGGGTAATTCATCTATAACTCTTAAATTGCGCTCAAACAGTGACCCCTCAATAACATCGTACCTGTCCAGCATGCCCAACGCTGTTTCCAGGCGAAAATCCTGGGAATTTTTGAAATTCAACTCTTCCCGCAAATATTCCAATCCGAGTTGATTAACAATCTCTTCGTTTCCCTGCAACAAAAAATATAATCGATGATAAAAATCCGCTCCGGGATTGGACCACCTTATAAATTCCATCTGCGTGGCGATGTCATCCTGATGAAAAAACATATAACACAAAGCGGGCTTGTCGTCCCGGCCGGCACGTCCGATCTCCTGATAGTAAGATTCAACCGATCCCGGTATCTGGGCATGGATCACAAACCGGATATCCGGTTTGTCAATACCCATCCCGAAAGCATTGGTGGCAAGCACCAGCGCATTGGGAGACATGAACCAGCGCTGCTTCTGACGGCGCTGTTTGGCGTCGAGTTTGCCGTGATATATTGTATGTTCGATTCCCCTTCTTTTGAAAAAATCAGAATATTCTTCCAGTGTTTTTATCAGCGAAAAATAAATAATGCCGGATCCCGGGTAACGCGCTATTGCTCGCAATATCTTTTCGGGTTTTTCATCTTTATACATGACCTCTTCAGCCTCAAGACGCAAATTGGGGCGTTCGATACCCTGATGAAAAACCTTGATCTCTTTGGGTTCAATATTCAATTTCTGAATGATATCATTCTGTACATCAGGAGTTGCCGTCGCAGTCAGGGCGATCGTTAAAGGATTCTTTAACAACAGCCTGTATTCTCCGAGGCGCGAATAGTTTGGACGGAAGTCATGACCCCATTCACTGATACAGTGCGCTTCATCAACAGCAAAAAGAGAAATCTTTGCCTTTTGTATTTTTTCCACAAATTCCGGTTTGCGAAACCGTTCAGGCGTAACATATAAGAGTTTCACCTGTCCCGTAACGAATTGATTTAATCGCTGTGAACGCTGCGCCCGGGAAACGGTTGAATTGATATAGGATGCCGGAATATTTTTCTTTTTTAAAGCGTCCACCTGATCCTGCATCAAGGCAATCAGGGGACTGATCACTATGGCACCTCCCTCTTCGTATAGTGCAGGAACCTGGTAGCACACGGATTTACCGCTACCTGTCGGCATAATCACGAGGCTGTGCCTTTTTTCTTCTACAACACGACGTATTACAGATTCCTGCTTGCCACGGAATGATTCATGGCCGAAATAGGTTTGCAATATTTGTTGAATCGATTTAATATTGTGGTTCATGACGACGATGCATTGTTCATCTCTTCCCAGCTGTTGAGATTGGTTTTAATAAATTCTATCACTTTTTGATGTTCTCTGCTACCCGTTCCGTAAATCCTCAACGGCGGCCCGAAACGAAAAAAGACATCCTTGTTCGGATCCACCGGACCAAACTCTTTAATCAATTTACCATTACCCCATACATCCGTTTTTAACGCCACAGGAATAACCGGCACATTCGCCCGTCTTGCCAGTTTGATCCCAATGGTGTTAAATCTGCTGGCGTCAAATTTCAGGGTGCGCGTGGTTTGGGGAAACACAATAATGGATATTCCCTCTTGCAGGAGAGCACTCCCCCTTTCGATCATTTGCCTGAAATCCTCACGCGGATTGTTTCGGCTGACGATGATTGGTTTCATGGCCAAAAGGATGTGACGGAAAATGGGATATTTTACCAGACTCTCTTTAATCACAAATGTTGCCCGGCGATGTGGGAAAAAAGCCGCCATGGTTACCGTTTCCAAGGTGCTCATATGGTTCGATATAAAAATACAAGGACCTTCTATATCCTTCAAATATTCAAGTCCGCTGATTTGAAAGCGGACACCAATTCGTTCCATGGTGCGGATTACCTTGATAGAAGAATTTACAATATCGGTGTGGTCTATCCCGCCTCTTTTGGCTTTCGAACTGGTTCTGAAAACAATGGACACAAAACGGGCATAAGCATAAAGAGAGGGAAAAATCCGCAACAAAAAACCGGGATTTTGCCGGGGTGAAATGTAACGCCCTTTGTCAAAGTCAAGCATTTCCAAAATTCTACTCCTCATGTCTAATCTAGTCGGGTAATTCAATTTTACGCTTATCTTCCTCCGGATGCCGGCGATAAAAAATGCCAACATGACCGATAATCCCGACACATTCACACCGGCAGTGCGCTTCGATTTCTTTACACAATGACTTCTTTTCTTCCTTGAACTCAAGAAATCTGATTTTTATTAACTCATGATCTTCAAGAGCTCGTTCTATGCTTTGGATAACCTCTTCCGATAATCCCTTCTTGCCGATCATCACCACAGGATCCAGCCGGTTTGCTCTTCCGCGTAAAAAACGACGTATAGACCCTTTTAATAATTTCATTGTCGATCCTCATATAGTATATAACGTATTCAATAACAGTATAAAAAAATTTTATGAAAAAAATAAGTAAAAAGAGATAAAGGAAGGAGATTGATTCGGGTGCCGGGATCACTAATTTGTCTCCGCAACCCTTAGCAAACCTTCACAAAGCCAGTTGGCCAATGCTTGTCTGTTATTGGTTTCAATAAAACGATCCTGATCGCGTGGATTGCGAATATTGCCCAGTTCAATATAAACCGACGTTGGCCGGGTCTTTCGCAACATATAAAGATCCCGATAAGTGATCATCCCTCTATACCCTCTACCGGGTTGATTTTCATCGTATTTCTGTTTGATGGTTCTGTAGAGGTATAAAGCCAGGTTTCTGCTCTTCAAGTCGCCCTTTTTGTAATAATAAAATACATCGATCCGCCGCGAGCGGCTTTGTGAATCCACATGCAAAATGACCGTATATTGCTGTCTGGCTTGATTGCGGTTGCGAAGATAATATTTATTGATAATGTTTACACGACCTTGCAGGCGCTTAACCGGTTTTGCTGAAATCACAGATCCACCAAAATAATATTCATCCCGATCACCTGCTAGAATAGAAGCATCGCGAATACCGTCATCCGGATCGCGAACAATGATATACACCTTGGCTCCATACTCTAAAAGACGCCGCGCCAGACGTAGTGTAATATCATAAGCGTATTCATCCTCATAGAGAAGGTATTGATTGCGCCTGCCAACGGCTCCTGGATCAGGCCCGCCGTGCCCACTTACCAGGTAGAATACAAAATTATCCAGTTTAAGGCTCTTGCGGGTAACCCGTTCGTATTTTTTACCGAAAATCGGAAAAATCGATACTAAAGCCGATGCCGGCGCGACCGGATCGGAAGTGATTTGAGCCCTTCCCGGCACTTGTAAAAAGGGCACCCAGAGATCGTGATCCTCGGTATAGGGATTGGCTTTTAAACCCGCCCGGTAAACCGTCTCGTTATACGTTTGAATCGTTTTAGCATGAGAATAATCATGATAACCAAACGTCGAACGAATGGTATTGCCGTCAAATTTGAAACGGTAGATGGGCATCTTGTAGGTTCGGCCATAGATCAAATGAGGGCGGTCGTCGAGACCGTTAATTTCCCTGAATTTGTCTACATAATCTCCCACAGGGGCAAGAAAATACCGGCGCACCAAAGCGTATATGCCATCACCCTTTTTTGCTTTCGCGGTGACATAGTTTTGTCCCAACAATACATCGAAAACACAGAATATAATGATAAAAGCAAATCGTATCGAGTTCATATCAGCATTTTTTCGAACAGTTCATAATGTTGATTGTTCATCCCCAGTTTTTCGTAAACCTTCTGAGCAGGTACATTGTTTTTTTCAACGTAGAGGCGGATAGCGGCAATGTCGTTTTCCTGCGCAAGCGCTTCGATCTGCTTAAAAAAACGTCTAAATATGCCTAGCTTGCGATAAGCTGGTAAAACATAAACACTATGCAACCACCAAACCTCCCGGTTGCGCCAATCACTCCATTCCTTTTGTACCAGAATGCAGCCGGCGATTTTGTCCGGTGGAACTTGTGCGACGAGATAAAAACCCCGTTCAGGTTGATGAAAAAATTTTTTCACCCCGGCCAAGACTCTGGATTTCTCAAGCTGCATTTCCTCTGTTTCAAAAGCCATTTGAACCTGAAACGCAGCTATAGACGAAATATGATCAACCGAGGCTTTAACGATTTTTATTTGCATAATTACTCCCTCTTTAAATTATAAAAATTATTCTAAAGTCAAACAATAATCTGATTGATTTTATTCAAAGCGGAATATTTATCGCTTGATTCTATAAAGGTATTTGTTTATGATTTGACGATAACACTATCAGGAGGATAGAAATGGAAACGAACGCTCAAATATCGATCACCGTGAAACCGGAAACCGTTATCGCCTTTTGGGCCTACATGCTCATCATCATTCTGATGGGCATATTCACCTCCCGCTTTTCCTCTAAAGAAATAGGAGCGCTTTTTCTCGGTGGACGACGGGTAAACCGTTTTGTCGTCGCCCTCTCTGCAGTGGTATCCGGACGCAGTGCCTGGCTGTTGCTGGGTGTTACCGGTCTGGCATATATGCAGGGATTATCAGCCCTGTGGGCAGTTGCCGGCTATATTGCCTTCGAACTGTTTTTATCTGGAATATCCTGATAGCCTTGGGGGCTATTCTTGTCGGACTGATCGGTAGAGTCTATTTTCCGCTTATGTCCGGTTTGCCAAATGCCGATCGCAAAAATCTCTATCCGGTTCTGGCAGCAGAACATCTTCAACCTGGTTGGTTTGATTCCCATTCGAAAATAATGCTTTTGCTTGTTGCGAATGGATTCTGAATTTCCTACATTTCTTTTTATTGGATAACAAATTTATCTATTCTAGTGTAAAGGAGAGACTGTGAATGTACTCGAGCTAAATCGCGTAACGAAATCTTTTGGAGCGGTTAAGGCTGTCAATAATATCGATTTAAGCTTGGAAAAAGGCATGGTGTGTGGTTATCTGGGACCAAACGGTGCAGGAAAAACAACCACAATCCGCATGATTATGGGCATCATTATGCCGGATAGCGGTGATATAAAAATATTCGACCAAAACAACACCTTGAAAATCAGAAATCGAATCGGCTATTTACCGGAAGAACGCGGCCTTTACAAAAAGATGACGGTCATGGATACACTTTTATTTTTTGCTGAAATCAAGTCGGAAAAGCCAAAGAACATACGTTCCAAAGCGGAGAGCTGGCTGGAAAAACTGGATCTCCGGGACAACCAGGATAATAAAATAGAAGAACTCTCAAGAGGAATGCAGCAAAAGCTGCAATTTATTTGCACCATTTTACATGATCCTGAACTGGTGATACTGGACGAGCCGTTTAGCGGGCTCGATCCGGTTAGTACCAATGCCATAAAAGATGCAATTCTGGATTTAAAGCGTAAAGGTACAACCATTATTTTTTCCACCCATCTCATGGAGAATGCCGAAAAAATCTGTGATACCATTTGTCTCATCAATAAAGGGGAAAAGATACTGGACGGAAAAATCAGAGATATAAAATCTCGTTTTGGCGAAAACCGGATTCGAATCAGTTACAACGGCCAGGCCGATTTTCTCCTCGACAAAGACCTGGTGAACGCCTTCGATGATTATGGCAATTATGTAGAAATTATTCCATCCGAAAATGCTCTTACGCAAGAAATTCTTAAAAAGGCTGTGCAACAGGTACAGGTGACCCATTTTGAAGTTACGACACCATCGCTTAATGAAATCTTTATCAATATGGTAAAACAGAAAACCTGAACCAGGAGGAGTCCCCTTGAGCAAGATATATGCGATCTTAAAACGTGAATATATCATTCGAGTTAAAACAAAAGGGTTTGTCATCGGCACGCTGCTTTTCCCGCTTTTTGTTGTAGGTATTGGATTTTTACCTGTAATTTTCAGCAAGGTAAACATAGAAGAACAAAAATCGATCTATGTGCTGGACCACACCTATCAAGTCTGTAGTCCTCTCGCCAAGACATTGGAAAATTCAAAACAGGACAAAAAAGGTAACAATCTATATCAGGTAAGATGCCTGCCGATAACCGGAAGAGATGTTGAAACCATCCTGGATGAACTGAATCCTCAGCTACTCGAAAATGAAATCGATGCATTGATCATCATCCCCGCTGATATCTTTACAACAAACACGTTTGACATTTACAGTAAAAATATCAGCAATTTTACATTCATAAATATGCTTGAAAATACTGTCACCAGAACCGTCAACAATCTGCGAATACTCGATAGCGGGCTCGATCCTGAAACCGTTAATGACTTGACCACCTTTGTAGACGCAAAGACCTACAAAATAGCATTAACCGGAGCCGAAGAAGCCAGCGGACTTGAGATTTTCCAACTCAATTATATTTTTGTCTTCGCTCTCTATATGGCCCTTATTTTATACGGTTCTTTTGTTATGCGAAGTGTAATCGAAGATAAAAACTCCAGAGTCGTGGAAATCATCGTCAGCTCTGTAAAACCCCTGCATTACATGTTGGGTAAGATTCTCGGCATCGGATCCGCCGGCCTGACTCAGTTTTTCGTTTGGATTGCTTTGATGTTTATTGGTACAAACTATGGTATATTTTTAGTACAAAAGATTGCTTCAAATGGAAATGAAATGTCTCTTCCCACTATTAATCCGATGATATATGTGGCATTTGTGCTTTTTTTCATATTGGGATACTTTCTCTACTCCACACTCTATGCTGCTCTTGGCGCAATGGTCAATTCCGATAGTGAGGCCCAAAACTTGCAATGGCCGGTTATGATACTTATTATTATCAGCTTTTTTCTCATGTTTCCCGTTCTCGAATCTCCAAACAGCCCATTGGCAACGGTTGCATCAGTGATCCCGTTTCTCGCCCCCATTCTCATGTTCTTGAGGATTTCACTGGAAGCGGCTTCCACCACCGAAATTATCAGCTCCGTTTTTCTGTTGATTATTACAATACTGTTTTTAATTTGGATTACCGGGCGTATATTTAGAGTGGGCATATTAATGTACGGTAAGCGTCCAAGTTTACCAGAGGTCATAAAATGGATTCGTTATTCTTAATACAGGAGGTGTTATGAACAAAATACTGGCTCTCCTTTTGACCCTTGCTCTGGTCGTTGGGTGTCAAAAGGACAAATCCCATCGGATTTCTCCTGATTCCCCTTTATATGAAACGGCCAAGGAGCTTTCCCATAAAGTCTCTTTCCTTGACCCGGACTCGAATCAAGTCCTGGCTAACGCCGATATCTTTGAGATTACTGCCGCCTCTCTATTGCATGAAATGAACACAAATTTGGCAAATGACCTTGGCAGCTTGAAAGAGCTGTCTGCCAACGAATTAAAGGCATACCTCAAAAAATATCTCGATTCTTACGTTAACAGTGTTCTGATAGCGGCATCAGCCAAAGAAAAAGGGATCAGCGTAACTGAAACCGAAATCGATAGCATACTCGAACATATATATAGAAACAATGATGGTAAGGAAAATTTCATTAATATGTTAAACGAGTCTGGATTGACCCTTGAAAGCGTCACCAATGATATCAAAAAATCGCTCATTTCTGATCGATATCTGAGAAAACATGTTTACAGCAAGCTCTCCATAACCCATGAAGAATTAAAAAAGGCTTACAACCAGGATAAAACCGCCACTGTTCGTCATATTCTACTCTCAACCCAGGACGAAACGGCAGAAGAAAAAGCAGAAACGCTGGAAAAAATGAAAACAATTCTTAAAAAGGCGCGCCAGGGTGAAAATTTTGTCAAGCTGGTTAGAAAATACTCGGAGGATCCAGGTTCAGGTGAAAACGAAGGCCTCTATGAAAAATTCGAAAGAGGAATGATGGTACCGGAATTCGACTCTGCCTCTTTTTCCGTTCCGATTGGTCAGATCAGTGATATTATTGAAACCCAATTCGGTTATCACATCCTAAAAGTGATCGAGCGTAAAAGGGAAACCCGTCCCTTCAACCAGGTAAAAGGCGAGCTGGAACGGCGGCTGTTGAATGATAAAAAACGAATGGCATATACAGAACATTTGCAGGAGCTTAAAAAAATATACAATTACAAGCTAATGATCGACCCCTGAGCTGAGGAAAAAACAATTGACTTTAATTCTTGTTTTTAGTAAATTTTTGTTCAATTATATCGGCCCAGTTTTAAGACAGCGCAAAACGGTGTGCTGTCTTTTTTTTTGATTGGCAAACAAAAAGCATTGTAGAGGGAGGGATAATCCAGTGCGAATATCCGATTATTTAAAAAAGAATCTTATTTTTCTCGACCTTGATGCCAATAAAAAGACAAATGCGATGGCCCAGATCGTCCAGTTGATGAAAAAAAATAAAGCCATCACGCATGAAAAAGAGTTCCTCAAACAAGTCTTAGAACGAGAAAAATTGGGAAGCACTGCTATCGGCAATAACATCGCACTCCCTCATGCGCGCAGCAAGTACACTTCCAATATTATCATCACTTTTGCCCGTTTGACACACAAAGTCGACTTTGGTGAAGATGAGGAAAAACCGGTTCAACTTGTCTTTCTGATGGGAACCCCGCCGGATTCCATTGGCGAATACCTCAAAGTATTAGCGCAATTATCAAAATTGCTCAAAAAAGAAGAAATTCGCAAAGCTTTGCTAAAAGCACAATCATCTTCTGATGTAATAGATATTTTTTCAGATGCAGAAGATTAGAGACTTATGAGTTTAATCGTAAAAACCAGACAACTGTTTAACCGATATGCGATCAGTACAACCGGCCGGCTGTTTCTCGCCAGCATTTTTGTCGGTATCATAGCGGGGCTGGGGGCTATTCTCTTTTTTACTCTGCTTAGCTGGTTGAGTCATTTGACCTTTCATAATCTGGCTCACTATTTTCCACCAGAGCCTCACGGCGAAACCAGCGGTATTGAAACAATTGCCGGACTTTCCATTCGCTGGTGGATCGTCTTGCTGGCTCCGGCAATCGGAGGGTTGATCTCGGGTATCCTGGTCTTCTCCTTTGCTCCCGAAGCAGAAGGACATGGAACCGATGCTGTGATCGAGGCCTTTCATCATAAACGCGGACGTATCCGTAAACGCGTTCCTCTCATCAAAACAATCGCCTCGATTATCACGATTGGAACGGGCGGCAGCGCCGGCAGAGAGGGTCCCATTGCCCAGATCGGAGCAGGCTTTGGCTCCCATCTCGCTAAAACTCTCCGTCTGAGTGATGACGAACGGCGGATATTACTTATCGCTGGTGCCGCCGGAGGTATTGGCTCCATCTTTCGCTCTCCGCTTGGTGGGGCTCTGTTCGCGGTAGAAGTTCTCTATCGCCGCGATTTTGAGGCGAAAGGACTTATCCCTGCATTGGTTTCATCCATCTTGGCCTATTCAATCTTTACAGCGCGTTTTGGGTGGGGGTTTTTATTTAAAACCCCGACATTTGTCTTCAACCATCCGGTGGAATTGCTGTTTTATGCCGGCCTTGGTCTTTTGTGCGCCGGGGTAGGATTTTTCTATATAAAAACATTTTATGGCATACGCGATCACTTTTTTCACCGTATCCGGATAAAACCTCATTTTAAACCTGCTATTGGCGGACTCATGATCGGCGCTATTGGTATCTTTGCTCCCCATATTCTTGCTTCCGGCTATGGTTATCTGCAACAAGCCATGAATGGTGAATTAACAATTCAATTTATGCTGATAGCCGCTTTTCTCAAAATATTCGCCACCAGTTTCACCATCAGCTCAGGAGGAAGCGGTGGTGTATTCGCTCCTTCGCTATATATCGGCGGTATGCTCGGTGGCGCCTTTGGACAACTTGCAGAACAATTCTTTCCCACACTGATCGATAATCCCACATCTTTTGTGCTCGTTGGGATGGGCGCCTTTTTCGCCGGCGCCGCCAAAGTTCCCATTTCTTCAATGATTATGGTCAGCGAAATGACCGGGGGGTATCAACTCCTGGTTCCTATGATGCTGGCCAGCTCAACATCGTATGTCACCACGAGCAAAATCAATCTCTATGAACAACAAGTCAGGCGCATGGCAGATTCTCCAGCCCACCTCGGTGACTTTACGATAGATGTACTCGATACAATCATGGTCGAACAAGCCTACCAACCCATGTCGCATGTTCCCGTACTATCTGAAAATACCCCTCTTGCCAAATTTCAAAATATGGTCACAGAGCATCAGGAAAATTATTTCCCTGTTGTGGATAAACAACAGAATATCGTCGGCATCATTTCCCTCAAAGATGTGCGCTCTGTTTTGTTTGAAGATACAATGGGTTCTTTTCTTATTGCCAAAGATTTGATGAACAAACCCACTACGGTCACACCGGCCGAGAGCTTGAAATCAGCGATGAAAAAATTTACCACTTTTCAGTATGAACAAATCCCGGTTGTCAATATCCGAGACAATCGAATTCTACTGGGCATGCTTAGTTATGAAGATGTGATCGCTGCTTATGATCAACAGGTAAATAGAAGAAAACTGGATGTTTGAGAAGCTGAGCAAACGTTTGAAACTGCATTTTTACTGGAGAACAAAGATGAAAATCTATTTTGTTTTGTTTTTTATTTTAATGATCTGTACAAGCTGTGTAAAAATTGATAAGCAAGATTTAAATGGCCTGCAAACAAACCCCGAATATCAGCCACCGTTATACGCAGAAATGATTAAAGACTACCAGGCACGTTGTGATTCACTGATTGATTATTTTGCCGATCATCAAGCCGGCCATTATATGGAAGTTGCCGCCTGTCTTTATCGTCAACGCAACATCGATTGGGCTCTAAAAACACTCGATTCCCTGATGCAAAATCCCCGTGGTGATATGTTCTGGATGTACCCTTTCATTACCGTTACATTCGCAGGCCGGGATGTTCTGCCAAACGATACCCGGCTTAAGATGCGAGAGCTCTGGCGCACCTATACGCCCTACAGAGGGGATACTGAAAACCACTGGGCGATGTACTATGCCTCGCTTTATCTCATCACTCAAATGTATCCCGACGATAAGGGCGATAAATGGTTTAACGGTCGCAGTTCCCGGGAAAATCATCAAGAAGCTCGTGATTATCTAATTTCCTGGATGGAGCTGACAACCCAAAAAGGACAGGGAGAGTTTGATTCTCCGGATTATTATGGTGTTTACATCATCCCAATGGCCCAGCTTTATGCCTGGAGTAAAGATAAAATAATGAAAAAAAGAGCTGCCATGATGCTCGATTATCTCATTGCAGACTTTGCCGCGGAAAACCTAAATGGCCTTTATGTCGGGGGTCACAGCCGTACGTATCCGGTACAGGTCCTGAATCAATGGAAAACGTCGGCCACCGGCATTTCCTGGTTGTTGTTCGGTAATACCCCTTATCAACCCCGCAGTCAGGCCTTTGTCCTGGCTTTAAGTGGCTATCGCCCCCCCGAAATCCTCTATCACATCGCAAATGACCGCTCCGAACCCTATGTTCATAAAGAATTGAAACGTACCCGTCATCGTCTTCGCTTTAGCGACGAACGCAATGCCCCGGTTTATAAATATACCTTTATGCGAAAAGAATACGCCATGGGCTGTTTGCAGGGTGGACTTTTACAACCTATACAGCAACACACCTGGGATATCACCTGGGCTATCGATGATCCAAGTCAGGGATACAACACAATCTTTACGGTTCACCCCTATTCCTCAGGACATGAGTTGGCAATGTATTTTCCGGAAGAAATCAAACTGATGACACAGGCGGTAATTAAATCGAAAGGCACTTATGATTCACCGGATAAATGGACCTCGGCCTCCCCGTTTGAACAGGTTGTCCAGCACCGCAATGCGTTGATCGTCCTTTATAATATTCCCAAAGAGACGCGTTTTCCTCACATCAGCGGGTTTTTCCCCAAAAGTCTGAAAAAACGCCGGGTGGATGACAGCGGCTGGATTTTTTGTCACGCTGGTAAAACGTTTATCGCCTATTTTCCGCTGAATGAGTATAAATGGCAGGAAGAGGAAAATAACTGGAGGCTTTTTAGCACGGAATTAAAAAACGGAGCCGTGGTACAGGCCGATGTGGAGAGCAATTATAACTCTTTTAAAGAATTTCAACACGCTATACTCAAACTGGAATTAAGCACAAAAATGGACTCCCTGCCATCGGTCGACTTTACCTCCTTAGACGGAACCAGAATGCAATTCACCTATGACCAGGTTGCAAAGATTAACGAGTCTCCGGTAAACTATAATACCTGGAAACTTTTTGACGGACCGTTTCTATACGC
>CAZMUU010000051.1:0-15866 GCA_964569215.1 uncultured Cytophagia bacterium | reverse complement strand
TCACGCCCTTCCCGCTTTCACAAACTCGGGTTTATAGTCCACCACTTCATCCGCCCATCCGCTAACCCCCAAATCCTCCAGCTGCGGATGACTGATAGAATCAAAGTGTAACTGCTGAATGGGAAGAAAAGTGACCACTCCCTTTTTGTCCTGCCTGAGCATTTCAATACCGGTCAAGGCCCGGTCCGCATTGTCCACCAGTAAGAACGTAGCCGCATCTCCCAGTGCAGCGCTGATAGCCAGACGATAAGATTCATCAATATGAAGGATATTGGCAAAAGGACCAAAATTTTTCAATTCTTCCGACTTTGCTGTTAACAGATGACGAACACCGGCAGGATAATCCTCAAAGTTTTCGATTAAACGCCTGATCAAGGCCGCCTGATTGTTTAAAACCTCGATTTTGTTTTCATCCTGATTGTCGATTTTTTGCAACCCTTCATAAGATCGCAGGGATTCTTCTGTCTGTTTTTCCTTACTCTCCAACTGTTTGCGTTTTTCATTCAGGGTTTGATTGTATTTTTCCTCATCCGAGCGAACCTGAGTCAAACGATTTATCAAATCTCTGTTCTTTTCTTCCGCTTCATTATCTTCCTGATCCAATTGTGCAAGCCGGCTGCTGAGATTTTCTTCGTTAGCCTTTAGTCGCTCCCCCCTGTTTAGCAGACGACTGATCTCTTCAGTAATTCGTAAAAGATCCTCTTCGTGCCGGCGCACTTGGTTTCTTAAAAGATTATATTTTTCCCGCACGGTCTGATATTTTGCATCCAATTCCTGATAATTCAGTTTCTTTTCATCAAATACGTCCTCGAGCCCGCTCATACGGGTTGTTATTTCTTCCAGAGATTCTTTCAGCTCTTCGGATCGCCTGTTAAAACTCTTTTGTTCGAGAAGATATCTGTTCTTATTTTCCTCCAGCGAACGAAGGCGCTCCTTGTTGACCAAAATCCGTTCATCGAGTTTTTGGATCTCCTTTTCAAGCGCATTGAATTCCATCTGCTCCGCGGATAATTTCTTTTCAAGACCAAGTAACTGACTGCGAGTCTCTTCATATTTTGCTTCAAAAGTGGCAAGAGTGGATGATGACGCTTCCCGGTCGTCCCGTACAAGTTCAAACTTGGTTTGCAGCGGATCCAGTTCATTTAAAATTTTTGAATACTCGTGCGTGCTGACCTGAATCTCAAGATCGCGGAGCTCCCGGGTCATTGTCTGGTAGCGTTCTGCTTTGCTGACCTGGCGTCGCAAGGAACGTACATTCTTTTCGACCTCAGACATGATGTCTTCAATCCGAATAAGATCTTTTTCAGTTGCCTCAAGCTTTCGAAAAGTTGCTTTTCTTCTCAATTTGAATTTTGTTATGCCGGCGGCTTCTTCAAATATGGCCCGCCGTTCATCTGCCTTGCCATTTAGAATCTTTTCCACTTGCTGCAGTTCAATTACCGAATAAGTCCCTGGTCCGACTCCGGTATCCATAAAAAGATCCAGAATATCCTTAAGACGACATAGATTCCCGTTGATGAGATATTGACTCTCGCCGGATCTGAACAGACGCCGCGTAATAACGACTTCAGTATACTCTATGGGTAAAATGCTTTTATTGTTTTGAATGGTCAGGGAGACTTCTGCCATCCCAACCGGCTTGGCGCTTTCGGAACCATTAAAAATAACATTTTCCATTCGCTCGCTTCGCAAAACACCGCTTCGCTGTTCCCCCATAACCCAACGGATGGCATCGACGATATTGCTTTTGCCACATCCATTCGGCCCCACGACGCCGGTTATACCCTTGTTAAACGAAAGTTGTACCTTGCGCGCAAATGACTTGAAACCAATGATGTTTAATTCAGATAAATACACGTTTCCCGTTTACCAGTTATATTAATATTTGAGCAAAGTTTATAAAAGTACGACGTACACCAACAAAATGCAAGCAGAAATTCTAAAGATCATGAACCGATCATCATTAAAAAATAGCGAAGGTATGAAATAAATGCGCTCTGCATATGCAAGTAATACCCGGCAGATAAAACGAACAAAATAACAACAGCAATTACCATACTCGTTTGCAAAAAACTGAGCTGCAAAAACAATCTGAATCCCCTGAAATATCTGCCGATTGTCCACAGCAGAATTACAGCAAGATATATGTTTATAAACAGATGAAATTCTTTTGCCTGGTAGGCTTTGATGAATACAATAGCCAACGGTAAGGTAAACAGTATATGAGAATTTATCCAGACACAAAAAGAAAAGGTCTGACGAAAATATATCGTCCTCTTTGTGATGAAAAAATAAATACGCAATAAAACGGCTGAAAAAACAATCCCGGCAAACAGAACAACAAAAAGAAAAAACAACAACCAGGGCGGATGCCAAATCAACTGAATAATCCGACGCTGCAATTCCGGTTCAGAGAACAAATAAATCAAAATCTTTCCAAAGAGAAGATTGTCTTTCAAACAATATATCCAGCTGCTGAAAATAATCGCAAGAGATAAAATAAGAGTCGTACCTACGTAAAACGTTAAAAATGCATTCACCTTTCGATTTTCCTGCAGATCAACAATAAATCCATGCGGAAATCTATATACTCTTTTTAAGTAGACTTGCAGGCGTTTGTCATTTTTTAATGCAAGTAAAAATAAAGCAAAAAGAGCCAGGGCCAAGATCTGAAATAACAATGAAGATTCTGACGGTACATCCTTATATAAAATATCGATCAACGAATGACCTGAAAAAAATGATTTGACCACCTGAAAGGCCGGTCGTTCGACACCATCGGCATTGATCAAACCGGTAATATGTTTATCCATCTCCGACCCGGCTCCCCAATAAGAATAATAAGCGTTCCCGTACCAGTCATAAATCGGGCTTGCCAGGAGTCCGCCATTCCAGGAGCGTTCTGAAAGCCCGACAAAAATTTCACGTATTTTATGAGCATGATGCTTTTCAAAATAGCGATGATCGTCCTCGCCGATTTCAACGGCGACGACGATACGCGGTAAAACATTCCGCCCCAGGGAGGACAGTGCCGCCTCGTCCAGCTGATTGTTTTGGTTGACAACATCCACAATATAAAAATCTACTCCCAGGGATGGCGACGTCGCCGATAGTGCCGGCGATAAATAGACCGGACGCCCATCCCAGGATTCGAGCTTCCCGACCATTCGTCTGACAAAAGATTGAGATAATGGATGACCGGATGCATACCCATTCCCCAGGCCCCAGGCCAGAACGCTGGGATGAGCCTTAAACGTCTCTATGAAAAGATGTAAATGATTCTCAAAAAGCCGGATAAAAGATTGCCGCTTCAGAAAATCGGTCGGAATATCAGCAAGCGGAAGTTCTACCAGTGCGTACAATCCCAATTCATCACAAACACTCAAAAACTGAGGCAACGGATAAGAAGCGTAACAATAGACGGTATTGGCGCCCATTTGCTTGATCATTCGCAAATCGTCAAAAAGCCGAGCGTTCAGCGCATCGGGAGATAAGCTGGCCAGCTGTTTATCCAGTACATAGCCGATGGCTCGTATATCTTCCGGAACCTTCAGATCATTCGCAGCAGGTAATCCAAAATCAACGCGAAACACGTCGCTTTGATCCTCCCGGTTTTGCTGCCACAGTCTAACCTCGAGTGTATAAAAATGCGGTGAGCCGGGCTGCCACGGATAAAACGGCACCGAGACGTTGCTCAATTCCATAAACTCATCCCTTGCTGCCGGCGAAATGATGGTATGCTGCTGTTGCCACAGTGGTCGCCCGAATCGTTCCGTTAAAAGTTGTACGCGCGCGACCACGGCTTTATTTTTCGGCGAATGCAGATTTAAATTCAAATCAAAAATGAGGCGATCCCCGCTGATCTCGATCGAATCGAACAATACCGCTTTGGTAAAAGGTGTTGACAAAGGGACCACTTCCACCGATCCCAAAACGCCTTTGCCGTGGATTGGCAAACCGTTTAGTCTTGCCTTTAATGGAATGGTGTCTTTATAATCCAGACGATTGTCAACCTCAATGGAAAGTTGATTTTGTTTGTCTGTAAAAACATTTTCAGCTCCCGCTGATAGCGTAAAGGGAAAACGGGCCAAAACACGGCCGCCGATAAATTGATGATTCAAATAAACAGAGCATTGTCCCTCAATACCACCAAAGTGAAACAGATAACCATCCGCCGATAGAGAGGAATCGATTTCAAACGTTTTAATCAGAGTAAAATGACCGATTCGATCCAGGTATGCGGGTAAAACGACGGTTTCCCGGCTATCGCCATTCATCGCTCTGAGTTCCCACTCGCCATCAAGTGCGATTCCGGAAGCCGGGCGTTCAAGCTGAACCCTGCTAAACGGCAAAGACCGTGGCAGAGCAAAATCGCTTCTGCCCGGTAAAATCATAAACAACAAAAAAAACGCGACTAGCAGGTTAACATAGCCGGGCAGATTGGAATACTTTATATTTTTTATCAGTGACATTTTTTTTCTCTGGCCTTGAAAATATAACCCAATATAAGGACTTTATTTACTGTTGTCAATATTGTGTAACGCAAAGATACCGAGTAAACATTTTGGTCTGAAAATTGCATAGCACCGCGGGTAACATCTTAAAAATGATGTTGGCCTTGTAAATCCTTGTTTTACGCTTTATTAAACTCCAAGTGTGGCATGCCGTATCAAACAATCCACAAAAATGCCACAATATTGAGCAAAAACGAGAGGACGATCTAATGAACAACAACGGTTATATGTTTTTTTTACTGACCTTCTTGCTGACTCTGCAATCCCTTTCGGCACAGCCCGTTCATCGCCGTTTGTTTTATTACCATCCCTTAACAAATGCAATGCCCGCTGAAGGAGAACAGATCACCAATAGCGATGGAAAATATATTTCGACCACCGGATGGAAGGCCACAAACACCAACAGCCAGTTAAAAATAGAACTGTCACGGCTTATTCCGTTTGAAGGCACGCTCATGGTAGATGTCAGCAACTTTGACCCTGCACATCAGGCCACAAATTTAAAGCACCAAATTATCAATTTGTATTCAGTCATACATCCATCAAACAATAAATACCTCTTTCAAACCGATAACGCCTGGTGGAATATACGCACCTATCATGAATACTCCCGGGGCGAGGGCACGGCTGGATTTCGCTTCCAATCTGCTCCAAATCATATCGATTCCCGCACAACTGACGATGTCATGCTCGACGCCGTATGGGATTCCACCAGAACATACACCTTCAAAATAACCTGGGACCATAACGATATATATTGTTTTGTGGACGGTGAGCTCATTTCAACACTCCCTCATGAGAACCAAATCCGGGCTTATAAAATTATTTTGCTCGGCCGGGATAACCTTATATGGGGTTACTGCGGACAACCCGGTCCGGTTTATTCAAATCTAAGAATTTATATAGAAGGCGATCCTCAACCCGATGCCGGCCCTCCAAAGGTGGAATCCGTTGCCGTCGCGTGTGTAAACAAGGTGTATGCATCCTTTAACAAAGCGTTGGATCAAAAATCAGCTGAAAATCTTAACAACTATAGCATTACACCAGGAATTAAGATCCTTAAATCAAACCTTTTGAAGGATCTCAAAACCGTTGAATTCCTGACCACAGCTCACAGATTAAATCGCTCCTATTCTCTGACCATTCAAAACCTTAAAGATCGGCTCGATACAGCTGATGCCCTGGAGGACACAACGATTGACTATCAATTTAAGAGGGAATTCGTTGTCGATGGCATAAGCAGAAAAAATTACACGATTAAAACAAAACAAATTGGTGATCCGGTATATAGCGACCGGCCTTATCTTGTCACTCAGCTGCCTGAAACACTCAACCAATTGACCTGGATAGAGACGGCCAACAACGACAAAGACCTTTTCGGGTCGGAATTTATCTCATTCTATGTTAATAAAAAAGTTGCCCTCTATATCGCTTATGACGCACGATATACTGACTCGTTACCGACATGGCTATTGCAGTGGCAAGAAACCAATATGACCCTAGAAAGCGAAGATACCTCTTATAAAATATACAAAAAAGAGTATCATCCCGGCACCATTACACTTGGCGCCAACAAGGGAGGGAGATCCTCCAGCATGTACCTGATCCTGATGGATGATTATACGGATGACATATCTCCATCGCCGCCCGAAATTATCGAGGTCACAAAACCAATTGCATTGCAATAAAAAATCAGGAAAAATCCTCCGTTAGCCGGACAATCGTAGCGCCCCAGTTGCCCCGTTCACCATCAAGATGGTAAGCGTCAACACCCGGGGTTTTATCCAATATAGCATGCACGGTTCGGCGCAGGGCGCCTGTGCCTTTACCGTGAATAATACGGACGCGTAAAATATTTCTCTCCCGGCACGCTTCCAGATAGGTTGGAACCAAATCTCCGACTTGTGAAGGCTTAAATGTGTGGAGGTCAAGAACACCATCAATCGGCAGCTCTATTGGATCATTCATGATTCTTATTCCCCGAACTCCTCTTGCCAGGTGAGAAATATTTTTGCCTGTCTGGCTCCATATCTTCGTACCCGCTCCAGGACCTCGTCGATTGTTTTTTCGATCCATAATTCGTGAGAAGATTTGGAAAAAAACAAATCAGCCCAGCATAGAATCTTTTCTTCTATGGACAGGGGAACCATATCTCTGACCGGTAAAGGAAACTGTTTTGCAACAACCTCCTCTTTTGTAATGCCGACTCCGACATGGCTTTCACTTACCAATGCATGCTTTTCCAATCCTTCATCGCGTAAGAGCATACTTCCCTCGACGCCGTGGCAGATATAGGGCTTGTCGCCGTAACAGCCGATCTCTTCTGCCCTGACCCGAATGATTCCAATATCATGGAGCATGCCGGCCTCTTCTATAAAGTCCAGTTGTGTTTGATTCAGACCCAGCCGCCGTCCGGCTCTAAGGGCTTTCTCGGTAACCAAAACCGAGTGATGTATAAAAAAACGATATGTTGTTGAATCCGGTGATATGTATTTGTGTATGATGCGAAAATAATCGATCACAGCTGTTTTGACCTCTATGAAATGTTTTGATTTTGTCTTTACATTATATATTTTATCCGATGGAGGACTCGTCTATGACTAGAAAAAAATATCCCCCGGTTAAAAACTTGAAAGAACAGCAACACAAAAAAATCGTCGGGGAAATTTTTACCACCATAACGCCAAAGTATGATTTTTTAAATCATCTTACCAGCCTGGGGTTTGATTATTGGTGGCGCAAAAAGGCGGTGCAAAGCATGCGCTTCGGCCAAACGAACCGTTTGCTCGATGTGGCAACAGGAACTGCTGATATTATCATCCGGGCCCGTAAAACATATCCTCACATAAAAGCGATTGGGGCAGATCTTGTTTTGCCGATGCTTAAACGGGCACAAAGCAAAACGAGCGCTACTGCGCTTTGCCGGGCAGATGCCTTGAACCTGCCCTTTAGAGATAATTCATTTGATGTCACCGTCATTGCATTCGGCATGCGAAACATCACCAACCACAAGACGGCCCTGAAAGAAATGAAAAGAGTAACATCAGCCAGGGGTATGGTGATTGTACTGGAAATGTCCTTGCCGTCAGCCAAATGCTTGAGAGCCTTGTTGGCTTTCTATATGTCCCGGGTTATCCCACCCACAGCAAGAAAATTCTCACCCAATCCGGCGGCGTATGATTATCTCATCGATTCTATCAAAAACTTTCCACAACCACCGTCATTTATGAAAACGATGAGACAGAGTGGATTGATCCGAATATCGCACAAACAACTCTTTATGGGAATCTGCCATCTGTACACCGCACGGATAGCGAAGAGTACCAAGTCGGCTTAAAGGCGAAAATCCTGAAATTCATTGTACAATCTTTGAATAGCAGGTATGTACGCCTGCGTTTCTGCGGCAAGAATTCCACTTGCTTTGCCGCTGCCGATCCAGAGCGATGCCCGTTTTTCACCGCCATTATAGGCGGCCAGCCCACCATCCACATCATAGAGTTCAATGAGAGAAGACAGATACCTTGCTCCGATACGGATGTTGTAAATCGGATCAAAAAGAATCTCTTCCGACTGTGTCCATTGAATCCCTTCCGATGCCGCAACAAACATGCCCGTGGCCGGCATGATCTGCATCAATCCCATAGCCCCAACCGGAGAAACAATGTCCGGCCTCCAGGTGCCCGCCGTCTCATGCGTAATGGTCGCACAAACTAAATCGGCGTTCAGGTTGCTGTATTTTTGGGTCATTCTAAAAATCTCTTCGGCAATCTCATATTTCTGATGTGTTAGCATGGTGATGTTATATTGATCTATGATAGCAATAATCTTTTGAATGTTGTACTGACGGATGCTGTCGACATTGATGGAAGAACGCAACGCGTCGATCTGACGTTCAAGCGAGGCAATCTGGGTGTTGTGTTTTTGGTTGTATACATGGCGGACCCCCATGTATACAACCAGAATGAGAGCTAAAAAGGCAACGGTAAACCCGACGTAGTGATACCACTTTATTTTTTCTTTTTGGTTCATTTTCTCCTTTCCCCCTGATTTCTTCCACCTCGGTTTTATTAATAAATAAAAATGATATTAAAAAAATTTAATCAATTTTTTAACCTTTTACAATATTTTTGTTGATTAATTTCTTGCGCATTGTGAGGATAATTTTTACTTTCGCATTCAGCATCCGGAGTAATAAATTGACAATTCTTGTAATCTCTACAATAATCTATCTGAGCATTCTCTTCTATCTGATTTGGGGCATCCTCAAATCACCCGGATATTATGACGGTAAACAAACACCTTTTGTTTCAATTGTTATCGCGACCAGGGATAGTCAAGAGGCCGTTCAACCCTGTTTAAATGCCTGTTTGGGGCAGGACTATGACAAGAAACGATTTGAGTGTATTGTTGTTGATGACGGCTCAAAAGATCAAACCGCCAAAATTCTGGCTTTAGCCTCAAAGCAACACCATAACCTGACCGTTATCACCAAACAATACAACCTGGGATGGAAAAGCTCAAAGAAAGAAGCATTGCAAATCGCCATCCAACAGGTGCGCGGAGAGTTCGTGCTCTATACAGATTCCGACTGTATACCTCCGCCCTCCTGGTTACGCACGATAGTAAAAGCATACAATCAGTCCACCGGTGCTATCACTGGTTTTTCATACCAGGTTTCCACAAACAACCTCCTGAACCGCTTTTTAAACCTGGACAGTATGGCAACTGCTCTGGTTTCCGCCGCGTCTATTGCACATAATCATCCGGTCACTGCCTGCGGCAGGAACATTGCCATAACAAAAAACGCCCTGGATAAAATAAAAGGCTATACCCTCCTGCCGGATACGCTTTCCGGGGACGACGATTTTATCCTTCAAACCATAGCCGCCGGCACCAATCTGCAGCTGAAATATCAATTCGAGCCGAAAAGTCATGTTCCCTCACTGGGACCTGCTTCATGGCGCCTCTTTTTCAACCAGAAAAGCCGTCATCTCTCCGCCGGAAAACACTACAACAACAAAACTCAATTCGTTTATCTTGTTTATCATACCACCAATCTGATACTGTGGGGAGGGGCTATCATCGGAGTCGCTGTAAACAAGACAATCGTGCTTTTTCTGATTCTAAAATGGATGGCCGATTATACAGCTTTGAAAACACTTTCTAATCGATTGGAAAAACCTTTCAAGCTTTATGGCTTTTTTCTGTGGAATTTTATCTACCCTCTTTATCATCTGATCTGTGCACCAAGAGCTTTTTTTTGCAAAACTGAATGGTAGAGTCAATGCAGCAAATCTACAAAACAACATCGCACAAATTGTGGGATCAGTATCAAGCCGATGCGAATGACCGCGGCAAACTTGTACTTTATCTGTTAAAAAAGAAAATAAACATTCAAAACAGCCGAATTCTCGACGCCGGGTGTGGTAGTGGAAAAATCGCCGCTCTGTTGACGAGTCAGGGTGCCGGCGTGGATGCCTGCGATCCTTTTGTTCGGTCGCCACTCCTAAAAACGATCAATACAGGTATTTGTTTTCATCCTCTAAGTGTCGATGCCGCACACCTGAAAGCAGGTGTTTACGATGCGGCTCTACTCGTCGATGTGATCGAACATATTCAAAATCCGGCAAAGACCATGAGCATAATTTGTCGTTCGCTAAAGGCCGGTGGCTGGCTATACCTTTCTACACCAAACCGCCTGGCTTTTTTGAATATCCTCTGTGATCCGCACTATTCCTTGCCCTTTGTCGCTTTATTAAAACGAAAATTGCTAAAAACGCTTCTCTCTTCATGGCTACGGATAACAGGTCCGGACAAGCAAGATCATGCTGAATTGTTCTCGCTCGACCAACTCGACCGGCTGCTAAAACAGAACAGCTTGCAATGGAAATTCGTAAATCGAACAGCATTAACCTTCGCACAACAGCAGCCGCATTCCATATGGAATCGAAATTGGCACTTGAAAATTATTCAAATTCTTAATACTATTGGACTCTATTCAAAACTCTTAAACCTTGTTGACGATTCCAACGGAGCGTTTAATCACTTCATCAATCCAACCTGGTTTATTATGGCACAAAAACTCTAGTCGGAAACCGCTTTCTGTGGCAAAAATATCAGCAAAAAAAACGCTTATTGTTTTCAAACTTCTTTTCACTGTGTTTGTTCTCTTCTTCTTGATAGAACGAATCCACCTGGGTGAGATTCGTTCTGCCTTTCATCATGCCAATTTTCTACTCATAGGTGTTGCAGCGGCTTTGCTACCGCTGAACATCTACTGTCAATACAAAAAATGGGAAACACTGGTCAGACAGCACGTTAAGGCGCCGGGAAAAGAGATTCTTTTGTCGCTTCTTGCCGGGTTTACAATGGGCATAGTCACACCAGCCAGGGTGGGAGAATACGCCCGGGTTCTGTTTATCCGCGATAATCATCGAATCAGCCTGGTGGGATTGACGCTTATCGATAAATTATACACCCTTTCGATTGTATTTTCAACCGGGCTCATCGCTATTATTCTATACTTTAGAAACACCATTCATCCTCTTTTCTGTCTGTTCCTGCTGTTTATGACAACGATCCTTTTTTTTCTGCTCTATCGCTTCCTTGGAAATCCACAAGGGGTAAAAACTCTTTTACATAAAAAGGTATTTGAAAACTTTTTCTCCAGACATGAAAAACTTGAAGAATTTGTCCGGGCGGTAGACTATATTGAAACAAAACCAGCAAAAACCTTACGCATTTTTTCGCTGCTGTTGGTGCTTACCTTTACCTTTCAGTTCAATCTTCTTATTATGGCTTTTAGTTCAATCAAATTCACAGACAGCCTGATAACCGCTTTTGCGATTCTGACCACTAAAATCTTTTTCCCCTATGCAATAGGTGATTTGGGCGTGAGAGAGAGTATAGCCATTTTTTATCTGCACCGCTACCAGGTCGTTGCCGCTGCGGCATTTGATGCCTCACTGTTGTTGTTTCTGATCAATATTTTGATTCCGGCTCTGCTTGGACTGGTATTGCTTTTAAAGAGCCGTCTGAATGAACCTAAATCGTAAAATTGGTTATGATTGTTTTTTATTTTACATTGATTCTGTCCTATATCCTTTTTATTCTTCTATTGCATATGGGTCTAAAAAGACTCGGACCCGGCCATTCAACTGCAAAACCGCCGGTCGCTGTAATCGTACCGGCCCGAAATGAAGAGGACCATATAAAAGCCTGCCTGCAACACCTGGCCGATCAAAGATATCCCCATAACCGTTATCAAGTTATAGTCGTCGATGATGACTCCAGCGATAAGACAAAGCCATTGACAATTCAGATCGCTCAAAGCACTGATCGTATCCGTTATCTCGAATCCATGCCGTTGCAAGGCGATATTACTCCCAAAAAAGCAGCCATTTTAACCGGTATCAGAGCGAGTTCTGCAGACATTATCGTAACCACCGACGCAGACTGCACAATGTCCGACAGGTGGCTCTCCACCATGATATCAGGATTTAATCCGGATGTTGCCGCCGTGCTTTCCTGGTTACTGATTAAAGCCGATCATCGTTTACTCACTCAAATAGAATTCTTTGATTCCTTTGCGTTTGTTGCTGTAGGCGCTGCATTAATCGGCCTGAACAAGCCCGTTCTGGCCAATGGGGCAAACTTTGCCTACCGCAAAAAAAGTTTTCAGGCCATCAATGGATTCAATAAAATCGGAACCTGGGGGTCTGGTGACGACGATCTATTATTGCAAAAATTCGCCGGCAAAACGGAAAATCGAATTCGTTTTATCACAGACTCCAATGCCATCGTTTATACCCAACCCTGTCCCTCCTGGCGGCGTTTTTTTCGACAAAGGATACGCTGGGCATCAAAAAGCCGGGCATACCGGAAGGAGATAAAATATATCGGTACGCTCTGTTTTATCGTCTACTTCACCTTGCTTTTGGGAATTCCATTCCACCTTCTGCTCGGACTGCCGTTATGGCCCTATATACTGCTTGCCGGCACTAAACTGATAACCGATTACAGCCTTTTATTTCATGCATTGAAAAAAATTCAAAAGCCTGTTCGCCTATCCATTTTCGTGTTGGCAGAATGTTTACAGATCCTCTATTTATCCCCTGTCGTCATAGGCGGCATGATCGGCCGTTATAAATGGAAAGAGCGATCCTATAACAAGGGAAAGCTATCGAATTGACCGGATCACCGAAAAAAGACCTTTGAATTTAGAGCCTCAATTGATATATTTTCAAAAACTTCAATGCATATATTTGATCCGATTATGTTGAATCGTCTTCTATATATTTTTTTACTCACCATTCTTTTTCGCCCCGCAGCGCTTCAAAGCCAATCTGTCAACGTTCCATTGGATTATTGGGGTTATGATTTTTTGTACCGGTGTGAAGCCTTGAATCTCATTTCCACTCATGATTTGCGCACCCGTCCCTTAACCCGAACCAACTTTTCAGCCATTATCCGCTCCATAGAAAAAGCCGTAAGCGAAAAACCGAATCAATTCTCCCGAACGGACTGGCGACAATTCGACCAGCTGAAATCCGATTTTTCGGACGAGCTCTTTTTATCCCCTGCGGAACCCCATCTTCTCGAGTATCGTGAAAAACAAAGCCTCTTTTACCTCGATGCCCTCGCCGCTCAGTCTGTAATCGTCAACAGGAGCGATCAATACAATGATGAATCCCTCCTTTCGGAAACCATGCTGGGCGGAATTTTACGCGGTCATCTGGGGCAAAAACTTGGTTTTTACAGCCAGGCCCGCAATACCATCATTAAAGGCAAAGATGATGTCCAGGAAGAGGATGAAGTGTTCAACCCCTCTCAGGGGTCTCCGACAGTTGTATCCGGTTCCAACCTGATTCGCGATCAGGCTATTGCCTATCTCGTTTACGAAAAACCGTGGCTGAGGATACAAATCGGGCGGGATCGTCAAAGCTGGGGACCGGGTTACCGGGGGCACCTGGCACTTTCCGGCAATATGAAACCCGTCGACATGCTTTGTCTCAGCACCCGCATGAGTAACTTTACCTTTTCCAGCTTTCATGCATTTTTAAGGGATGATCTGGGCGCAAAATTCCTCGCTGCACACCGCCTCGATATAAAAATACGACCCGGATTTTATCTCGGCGCGACTGAAACCCTGATTTATGGTGGACGGGATATCGAGCTGGGGTATCTGAATCCCATCATGCCATACCACGTCGCCGAGCACCATCTGGGAGATCGTGACAACAATGCGATGAGTGTCGACGCCACTCTGACATCGCTTCCTGCCATGACGCTTTATGCGGAATTTTTTATAGATGATATGACAACGACGCAAAACCTTACCCGTTTTTATGGCAATAAATTCGCCTTTACTCTTGGAGGGCTATATGCGAATCCATTGTCCATTCAAAATACAGATCTGCGTCTTGAATATACCCGCATCGAACCCTATGTGTATACCCATTGGGACTCTCTCAATATCTACCGGCATGCCGGAGAACCGATCGGCCACTGGGCGAAACCAAATTCTGAGGTTATTTACGCCCATGTTAGCCATCACTTCAATCGCGATGTGCAAATTCAGGGATCCGTGGAACAAGTACGGCATGGCAAAGGCGATTTTAACACGATTTCCAGACCCGATGAGGGCGTATCCAAGTCATTTTTGCAAGGCATCATTGAAAGGAGACGGCTCTTTACCATAAAAATTGTAGATCAAATTCGGCGCGATTGTTTTGCCTCTATCTCATATTCATACTCTGATACGGATAATGCAAACAATATACCGGGTGAGCAATTTTTTGATCATATCGCTCGTTTTGAATTGTCGATAAATTATTAAGTTCATAATATGCTTTTTTTACTGTTGTCCCTATTATATGCGGCAGGATTAATCTTTATCCTCGCCGGACTCGCGAAACTAAACTGTCCGTATAATACCCGTCAACCCCGCGTTTCCATTATTGTTGCAGCACGCAATGAAGCCGGTTATATCAGGGAATTGGTGACGGCATTGCTCGGACAGGATTATCCGCGGCATCTTTATGATATAATCATTGTCGATGATCAATCCACAGATGGTACCGAAACCGTTTTAAATATTGCTGAGAAAAAGAATCCACAACGATTAGCCGTCTACCGTACATCGAATCGCAATGTTGTTTCACCGAAAAAACAAGCGATTGCTCTCGGCATAGAGAAAGCCAAAGGCGAAATTATTCTTCTAACCGATGCCGATTGCATACCGCCCTCTGGCTGGATAACTCAAATGATGCGGTGGTTTTCACCGCAAACGGGAATGGTGATCGGATTTTCACCCTATGAAAATCCTAAACTGCGCAAAGGGTCGCATTATCTGCAAGCCCTCGATTCGCTGGCGCTGGCCGCGCTTTCTGCTGCCACGACCGGCTGGAAAATGCCGGCGACTTGCAGCGGACGTAACCTGGCCTATCGAAAAAAAGTGTTCACTCAGCTGAATGGATTCAAATCAATAGAGATGTTTGTTTCGGGAGATGATGACCTCCTTCTGCAACAGGTAAAAAACAAAACAAAATGGGACATTCAATATGCCTACGATCCTCGTGCTGCGGTACCGACCTATTTTATTGAAAGTTTTAAACGGTTTTACCACCAACGCCTGCGACATGCCTCTAAAGGATTTCATTATTCCACCACCAAAACTGCTCTACTTGTTCTCTTGTATCTCTATAATGTTTTGCTTTTATTTGCCCTTCCCTGGATGTTCTTAACGGACCATGTATTACTGCCCGCACTGGCCCTGGTCGTCAAGGCAATCGCAGAATTTATGCTTTTATTTGCCTTTGCGTTTCATATGAAACGATTGCATTTTTTAAAATATTTCCCGGTCGCATTTATATTGCATATTCCGTATGTTGTTATCTTTGCAGCACTGGGACAATTCAAAGAATTTAAATGGAAAATCAACTAGGAGCCGGCTCTCTGGTGGAAATTATCGCTCAAATCATTCTGGCCTCTACAGTTTTATATTCCCTTATCGCACTTTTTTTCCTCATCGGGTTGTTTTATCCGAAAAAAGGAAACAACAAATTTCCCTACAATGTGAGCGTGGTTGTGGCAGCCAGAAACGAAGAAAGAGCCATTGCAACCCTCCTCAACGACCTCATAAATCAAACCAATGATAGAAACCGCTATCAGATTCTGGTTGCAAATGACGGCTCCACGGATTCAACGACTGATATCATGGCTCAATTTGAAAAAAAACATTCAATTATCAAACATATCGATATAAAAGAAACACCGCCGAACTTTAGTCCCAAAAAATATGCGTTGCAACAAGCGGTAAATCACGCAACTGGCGAAATCAAGCTTACCAAG
>CAZMUU010000050.1:0-15905 GCA_964569215.1 uncultured Cytophagia bacterium | reverse complement strand
TAGTTAAGAACGATCAGCAGGATTGGACGCGATCTCAAGTTCAGGCGCGCGAAATTTATTCTGGTGTCTGGCCGGCCGGCAAAGCGACCATTGATTTATACTGCAACACAAAGCAACCTTTTCCCTTGTCACAAAGGCCAAAAGGTCAGGATTGCCGGAACACCAATGAGAACGATGAGAATTTCCAGCGGCAAGCCCATGCGCCAGTAATCGGTAAACTTGTACCCTCCCGGTCCCATGACCAAAGTGTTGGATTGATGGCCAATGGGGGTGAGAAAAGCGCAAGAGCCGCCGACGGCCACCGCCATCAAAAACGGATCGATGGAGACGCCCAGTCCCTGTGCCACGCTGATGCCGATCGGCGCCATCAATACCACGGTGGCGGCATTGTTGAGAATATCGGACAAAAACATGGTAATGATCAGGAGCATCGCCAGGGTCAGCCACACCGGAAAAGAGTGGCCGAGGTGCAGGATAAGCCCGGCGATCTGTTGCGCGCCGCCACTGCTTTCCAGCGCCGCCCCCACGGGAATCATGGCGCCCAAAAGCACGATCACCGGCCAGTCGACGCTGGTATAGACCTCGCGCAACGGCAGCAAGCCGGTCAATACCATAGCCACGGCGGCCATGGAAAATGAGATCTGTACCGGCAACAAACCGGTAACCACGGCGGCAATCGAGAGGGCGAAAAGGGAGAGGCTAAGCGCAATTTTTTTCTCATAGCCCAAACGCAACCCTCTGCGTGCCAGCGGCAGGCAACCGAGGGAAGAGATGACATCATCCATCATATGTCGCCGCCCCTGCAAAAGCAGCACGTCGCCGGCGCGAAACTTGATGTTGCTGAGACGCAGGCGAATGCGCTCGTCCCGTCTGGCCACGGCGAGTAAATTGACCCCGTACCGGTTGCGCAACTTGACCCCGGAGGCCTTTTGACCGATGAGCGAAGAATCGGCCATGAGAACCGCCTCGCTGATGGCAATGTCTCTGGAGCCTTCGGCATCCTTGCGAAACTGTTTGCCCGCAGCCAATTGAAAACCCGTATCGTTCAAAAACGTCTCAAGCGCCTCTGCATCGCTTTCGAGAATGAGGATATCACCGGTCTGTAAAACCAGATTTTCGTCCGGCGCGTGTATGCGCTTGTTTTTATGCACCAACCCGAGTATCTGCACTTCGGCATCTGAAATCTCCTCCAGCTCAGCAAGCGTCACACCTCTGGCTTTGGCATCGCGTTTGACCTTGACTTCGGTCATATAGTCATCGATATCGAAGAGATCCTTTTCCGATTTTTTGGCCGCTCGTCTGGGAAGCAGGCGCCAGCCGATAAAGCTGGTGAACAGCATGCCTCCCACAGCAACAAAAATGCCCACCGGGGTAAAGGAAAACATGCCAAAAGGCGCTGCCGCCACATCGGCGCGAAAGGTGGCGATGATTATATTGGGCGGCGTCCCGATCAGGGTGGTCATGCCTCCCAGCAGCGAGGCAAAGGCGATGGGCATCAGCAAATAGGAGGGTGGATTGCCGCTTTTGCGCGCCATGTGCAGGGCAACGGGCATCATGATCGCCAGGGCGCCGACGTTGTTCATAAAAGCGGAGGCCACCGCCACCAGCAACGACATGGCCGATATCTGCAGCAATAAATTATCCCCCACGCGCATGACCCATTTGCCGAGCAGGTCGACCAGGCCGGAATACTCGAGCGCCTTGCCGATGATCAAAACAGCGGCCACGGTAATGACCGCCGGATGGCCAAAGCCGGAAAACGCCTCCGCCGGCGGAACGACGCCGGCAATAACCAACACAAACAGCGCGATAAGCGCGACAAAATCATGCCGAATACGTCCCCAGGCAAAAAGAATCAAAACGAGAAACAGAGTCAAATAGACCAGAGTTGCTTGCATCCTTTACCATCCCTTTGATGTTTGTCGCGTTGTTTCACTTTCTTTACCATTTTTATGCTGAATGGAAAAAACGAAAAAGTTGCATCTTTCTATCATAGTGTAAAATTCAACATAATTTTGGTGATTTTCAAGAACTTCTTTTTGTCCTTTGGGGAAAAGGACATTCGGTTTTGTTGCGGTCGGTCTGCTTGAAGAGCGCGCCATGCACTTCTGCGCCGACAGTACAGGATTACGACGGCATTATCCGATCCCGCTCCAAGGCGGCCCAACCCCGCGGCTGTCGGCGTCGAATGCTGTAAGCGTCAGACACTCTTGAAGTTTTTCAACACCTTTTGCAGCCGCTTTACTTGAGAAGGGTTTAGAAGCTCCATCCTCTTCATATAAATCCCACTCCTTGCCCAAGTCTGTTCGCTCCCAGTTATCTCGAAGAAAGTCATGTAAATACTGTTCCAAGCCGAAAATCAATGGATCTTCGATTTTTTCTGATGTTATATTTTCCGAGTTGGTACTTTTATCTAATTCATCTCCAATTCCCCACCAGAGAGCATCCAGTGTCCAAAGGTCAATATTTAAGTGGTGGCTAAGATCCAATAGTATTCTATTTTCTTGTCATAAAAGTTCTTTTTTGTATTTGTTATTCGGGCAAATGCCTAGAATAACGTTGAATAATATTTTCTCTATTAATTCTTGTTATATCCAAATTTTCTCGTCTGCAATACAGTCTTCCACCACGATTCTTTTTCAAGTATTTCTTGATCATCAACTGTCGATTTAAAAATATCAAGAATTGAAAATTTAAAGTTTTTCTTCATGTGCTCAAAGCTCAATTTTACCAGCTCAGCGTTACCACCATGACCTGTCTTAATGTATGATTGCCAGCGATTTAAAATCATATTTTCACATTATCCAAGTTGTCCAGTTTCAAAATCTCGTTCAGCAATATTTTCTTTTTATTATTTCCCATTGATGACCTTCTCTTTTACTTCAGTTTATAATTGGGGTAGGATGACACGTTTCGGTTGACAAAGTGTATTAGCGTTTCAACCGATTGTTCACCACAGCGGGTCTAATTCGCGGTAGTTTGCCCGCGAGGTCCAACCCCAATTAGCTTAATGCTGGGTTGGTGGGCGTTCGTTATGCCAAACAGCGATTAAAATGTATACAGTAATCCGAAAATACTCTTTTTATGATTCCTCATCCACATTTTTTCTCAAACGTAATCGACACCAATCGTGGCGTTTTCCCTTGATCCTGTTCATGCCACCACTCTTTCAGTTCCAGTATTCCAAGCCCTTTTTTCTCTCCAGCTTTTACATACTCGCTGATGTGATGTACATGTGCCGGTATTTCTATTACCTCTTTTCCGTTTTCAAATCTTGCCTGTTTGCCTTGATATTGCCGGCAGGGATGTAACTCACACATATAAAATCGCCCCTTTTCTTGCAGCACTCTCCCTGCTTCTGAAAAAATCCATTCAAGATTCTCTATGTGTTCCAAGACCAAATTACATACGACCAGATCATATCTATGCGATTCACACGGCCATTTCTCGTTGATATTAGCCACTGTAAATTCTACAGTTTTACTTTCCACGTTTTCTTTGGCTTTTTCTATCATCTTAGCCGAAAAGTCCAACGCATGAACTTTTCCACCGATTTTGGCTAAAAATACCGTGTTTTTGCCCGTACCACAGCCTATTTCCAGAATCGAGACAAACTGTGCATCCTTAAACGTTTCTCTTGTTGCTTGCTTGTCCAGGTCCCGAGTAACGTTTTCTTCTGTATCATAGCTCATTGACCAGTTATTATAGCCTTCTTGAATGCTTATCCCATCTTTTTCCAGGTTTACACCCCTCAGTATACATCAAGACAGACCGGCGGTTTCAGTCCGGTGGATTTTTGTGTTAGCAATTTTGAAGAGAAAGCTGATCTGATACAAATATAAGATCAACGGTGTTACCTTCAATATTTGAAGAATAGACGGCTGATAACTTTATCGAATAGCCAATTTCAAATTTTTTGGGGTCGCTAAAGTCGTAACGTTGAATCCATTTATGCCATAACGTGAAAATTAGTGGTTGAAAACAAACCAAGATTCAAAAGAACACAAGTAATTCCTATAAACTCTCAGATCTTAAAAAAGGCGGTTGTTTTAAATCCACTGCCTTTTTTATTCGCTGTAATTTTTAATTTGCTAAATTCTGTTTGCTGATTTCACTGGTTTTATTATTTAAAAAAAGTTACATTTTAAAATTGTCTTATATTTTTTATCTCATAATTTTGTTTATCTGCAATCATAATCTAACCTATTAAACCCAAAATAGTACCGTAGATATTTGCCAACATATGGACTAAGAAAGCCGGATAAAGGCTATTCGATTTTTCTCTGTAGAATGCGGCCAATACACCAATAGAAGATGTAACAGATACAATAAACAACGTGTAGAGCAATCTACCTGGTTCATAATGTGAGAAATGTAAAATTCCAAAAAATAAACCAGAAAGCCAAACAGCTAAACTTATTTTAATAAATTTATATTTTTTTCAAATTGCTTAACAATCCTTAAAGTAATCCACGAATCGGAATCTCTTCTGCAATGCTGGCAAAGATCCAAAATACTAAAATATCTATTAATAATGGAACATTGTCGAAATCCGAACTCATTGTTTCTTGGCCACTTTTAAAAATGCTATTTAACAAACCCATAAACAGGATATTGAAAAGCACCACAGATCCGATAAAAACTAAAAGTGACAACCATAGAATTTTAATATAGTTTATTCTGTCCGGTTTTCTAAAACCAAAATCTCTATAAGAGTAATTTGGAATTAATAATATGACAATGATAGAAAGAACAACCCAAATACTTTTAATGATAACACTACTTAAAGTGAATTTTCAGTGTCAATTATTATTTTGTCAAGAATACCACCAAGTCTTTGAGACACGAGATATAAAATCAATACTAGAGCTATAACCCCACAAGTTCTCATAAATGGATTTTTGATTCCCGTTTTCATATTACTTAAACTCCTTTATATAAACATATATCGATATAAAAGTAGTCTCTTTTTAATCTTATTCAGCTAACTTATTATAGGAGATCAAACAATCTCAACATCATCTATACAAAAATATCCATATCGCTCCCCTCTCGGCAGGAACCGAGAGGGCCCAAAACGCAAAAAGGCACAACTGATGCCTGACGCTCAAAATGTGCCATAAATTTGTCGATCAAATTGGTTCCCCTCGCCATTGATGGACCGGAAAAATTTTTATAAAAATACGACTTTCAAAAGAACATTACAAGCAAAAGCAACAAGCCGGCATAAAAAACAAGTCCTGATTTACCCGGTTGCTCATAAAGCATAAAAGCGCTGCAGCCGGTGCGGGGCATCGACGCCCCGTAGCGGCAACATCTCCTTCAGGGTCTGCATCGCCGGGTGCTTTGGAGGCAAGGACTGATAACTGTGGCGGACGTTGCCGATGATGGTGTCCGCTCCCCACAGTACCGCCAGGGTTAAAACCGCCGATTCCAGAGCCTACTTGACCGGCGCGCCCGAGGCGGTTTTGGGAATGGAATCGTTGAGTTGCACACCGATTAAAACCAGATCAAATTCAGCCATGCTTTCCCTTTCCGTCCAATGCGTCTGCAAAAACGGTTAACGCCGCCTCCACGCGGCCGAATGGAGCGCTGACCACGAATCCGGCAACCCGGTTCTCCAGCTCGCGCACCATTTCCGCCGCGATGGCGATACCTTCTTTAAGGGACTCTTCCCGGTCGCTGGTCTTTTTCATGCGCTGTAAAATCGCATTCGGCACAACCACACCGGGCACTTCGTTGGCCATAAATTCGGCGTTTTTATAGCTGGTAAAGGGCCAGATGCCCGCCAGCACGGGAACGCCGAAAGAATCGATGCGGTCGAAAAAGTCGTGCATAGCCGCGATATCGAAAACCGGCTGTGTAACGGCGTACTCGGCGCCGCTTTCAATCTTGCGGCCGAGGCGCCCAATCTCGGCGTCGAGATCGGTTGCTGCCGGATTGACGCCAATGCCGATGGTAAAGCGCAGGGGCGGATCGAGGCGATTGCCGGCCAGATCGATGCCGCTATTGAGATCGGTGACCAATTGCGTCAGGGCCACCGAATCGAGATCAAAAACGCCGGCGGCCTGGGGATAATCGCCGCATTTGGGCGGATCGCCGGTGACCAGCAGTAAATTGCGTAAACCCAGCACATGCATGCCGAGAAGATCGGACTGCAATCCGAGAATGTTACGATCGCGGCAGCAGACGTGCAGGATGGTCTCGATCTCCATCCGATTCTGTATCTGTTCCGCGGTGACCATGGCTGAAAGGCGCAGGCTGGCTCGCGGCCCGTCCGGAATATTGACCGCGTCGATGCCCGCCTGACGGCACCTTTTGACCTTGCTCAAAAGCGTGTCCAGACCAACGCCGCGCGGCGGCGTGATTTCCAGACAGCGTATACACTCGCCGCTGTGCAGCTTGCGCCCGAGTGCAGAGCGCTCCTGCAACGGCATCGGAGGCGTTTTATGCGGTTTCTCTTTAACCTGCTGATGTTTTTCGCTTACCCGAACGCGTTGCGCCGGCTGATCGAGACAGCGCACGGCGCGGATCATCTCGTGCAGATGCTCCGGCGTGGTGCCGCAACAGCCGCCGATAATGCGGGCGCCGTGCCGGTAAAAGCGCTTGGCGTATTCGGCCATGTATTCCGGCGTGCTCATATATATCTTGCGGCCGTCGACGCTCTGCGGAAAGCCTGCATTTGGCTGCACCGAAAGCGGTTTATCCGTGATGCCCTGAATCCGCTTAAGCGCGTCGAACATATCGGCCGGTCCCACCGAACAGTTGAATCCCACCACCGTCACCGAGGGGTGACCGGCAAGGTGGGTAATGGTCTGCGACAGCGCATACTCCTGTTCGATCTGTCCTGCCGGTTGGATGGCGATTTGGGCGACGATGGGTAAATCGCAAATATCGGCAGCAGCGTTGACAGCGATCAGGAGTTCTTTTGGGTTGTAAAAGGTTTCCAAAATGATAAAATCGATGCCGCCATTTACCAGGCTGCCGATTTGCTGCCGAAAAAGCTTTTCGGCTTCGCTGATGATTTTCTCATTATCAAAAACGTGCGCCCCGGTCGGTCCGACAGCGCCGGCGACCAGGACCATATCGCCAGCCGACTGCCGCGCCAGCTCTGCCGCCGTCGCATTGATGCGCTCCACCTCACGCCCGAGTCCGAAATTACCCAGTTTCAGGGCATTGGCCCCAAAGCTGTTGCTTTCGATAAAATCAACCCCGACATCGACATAGGCCTGATGAATAGCTCTGACCTTGTCCGGCCGACTGAGCACAAGCTCTTCGAAACAGCTGTTGATAAAAACCCCGCGGCTGTAAAGCATCGTCCCCATGGCACCATCGCCAAAAAGAACGCCGCGGTCGAGCCGGTTTTTGAATTCTTGTTCAGTCATAAATATCATTTCATTTAACAGAATTTAATAAAGGTAAAAAACCTTCCCTTTATTCACAAGCTTAAAAGAATGTTAACAAAAAAAGACACCTATAATAGTATCACCTTATTACACAACCTCTCTGGCTGGGAATGCAACCGTTGGCAGGAAATGCTCCAGGGATCAGATACAATCGTATAAGGAAAGGAAATAGTACTAAACAAAAATTCAAATAATAAAAAGGCTGGCCGCTCTCTCCCCTACGGCTCTACGTCCGCTTCGGGCAGGTCTTCATCCGACACGGAATATTGAAAGCGGCGAATGCGGTTTTGACCGCTTTCGAGGACATAGACGATATTTTCGGACGCGATGATCCCCCGGGGATCGGCAAAGGTGGCGGTGGCGAGTCCTTTGTCGCCGAGATCAGCGAGGTCGCCGGCATAAGGGCCGGAATTTAAAAATTTAAAAACTCGCTGCTGCTCGGCATCGACAACAAAGATATTGTTGACATCATCGAGAGCGAGATCATAGGGACTCTTAAAGCGTCCCAAATCCATAATTTCGTGTTGATAAAGCACATATTGCGGCACAAAGGATTCCGCCAGCAATTTTTGTACGCGAAAATTGCCGCCGAGCTGGGTAAAATAGAGATTGCCGAAACCGTCCAGCACCACACCCTGCGGTTCGTCAGCGGTTCCGGCGCCTGAACCGATGGTAACGACATCTTTGACAAACACACCGGCATATTGCATCACAATGCTGCCATAACTATTGCGAAACGCCAGCCGTGGAACCAGGGCAATCTGTGCGATGCGGTGGTTGTTGTTTTCGGTAACATAAAGCTGGTCCGAGCCGAATTTTCCGGCGGCTATATCGTTGAACTCTGCATTATTTTCCGAATCGCGATAAAACGTATAGATCTGTTCAACCGCAGCAATCGCGGCATCGTTTTTTTCGAAAAGAAAAGCGCGGAACCGCGGTAGCGGTTCTTCTTCACTGGTTGCCATTTGAATGTATTGCTCCAGGGACAAATGAACGGTATCGTTCTTCGCCGGATCGAAAAAGACGGCAGAATCGGCAATCGAATCAAGCTCGGCGTAATTAAGGTATTGATTCCAGCAAAAAATCTCATTGCTGCCGTTAACGACGAGCACGTTGAGTTTGCTGTCGATGGTTACGCCGGTGGGGGCCGGGATGCCGGTGATGCCTCCCAGACCATCACGCCTGACCATTGCGCCCGCCTTAGACAGGACCACGACCCTGTTGTTGCCTTTATCGGCAACAAAAATAAGGCCGTCCAGTCCCATGCTGATATCAGCCGGCTCACTAAAAGCGTATCCGAGCGTTGATTGATCCCACACCGGATAAAGCTCGACATAGCTGGTATCGTTGGCACCAAATGAAAAGGATTCCACTGCCGGCGCGGGCAGCGGCATTTTATCCTGGGAGCAGGCCATCAGTAAAAACAACGAGAGTAAAGCAATTTTGACTTTGAAAAACAATATCTTTTCCTGGTTAAAATTCAAATCCAAAGGTAAACTGCTGAGTCAGGCTCAAATAGGTATAATCGGCATAAGAGTAATCCATTTTCATCGATTTACCGAACAGTGCAAATTCGAGACCGGCACCAAAGGTCCAGCTGATATCATCGGCATTGGTGATATAACCGCTGCGAAGCATCAATTTTTGTAAAAATATATATTCGGCTCCCATCAAATAGTTCTCCTCATCATCCATGGGATGATTCATTTGGAACGAGGCGGTCACGGTGTGGGCTTGATTGGAGAACACATCCATGGCCGCACCCATGGTAAAAATCGTCGGCGGCGAAAAGGCTTCGTACGAAGCTTCGCTATACCCCACGGTTTCACGGCGCTGATAGGTGCCTTCGGGCCGCAGTTCATGGCCAAAATTGCGCATGGATGCGGCCAGGCGCAGCGTTTTATAGCCGGTCCAGTAATAGGTGCCGAAATCAAAGAGCAGCCCGTCCATTATGATCGTGTCGAGTTGTTCGCGTACATATTTTCCGGTGATGCCGAATGAAAAGCGATCGGTCATTCTGATCGATGCGCTCAATCCGGCCATCATATCGTAATAGCTGAAATAGTCCCCGTTGCCGTAGGGGTGAAACTCCGTGGTCACCGGCATATCGGCGAGGTGAAGATAGCCGACAAATGCGCCCAACGCCAGCGACGGCGTCAGTTGCTGCACATAACCGAGATATTCCGAATCAACATCCAGCAGCCAGTCGTTATGAGAAACGATCAATTCATTGTTGCTGATCTGAACCAGACCGGCCGGGTTCCAGTAGAGCGACGAAGCGTCGTTGGACATGGCGACAAAAGCGCCGCCCATCGAAGCCGCCCTGGCGCCCACGCCCATTTTCAAAAAGGTCATGGCCGACGTGCCGGCGCGTTGCTCACCCAGCTTGGGCAAAAGACTTTGACCAAACAGGCTGGTGGCAAATAAAAGTACAAACAATCCTATATAGCGTTTTCCTGGTATCATACACATTCCATTAAAAGCGTATCCCTATTCCGGTCAAAATACGTCGTGGCCACGCGTAGCGGGCCGGATTGTCCGGCGGTAGATCGAGAGGGTCATCGTACCAGGTTACCGGAATAACATCGCCCGGTTCGTACGGCTGGCCGGTCACTGGATTGATGAGTCTCGGGATTTTGGTATTGAATATATTTTCCGCCTCGATAAAAAAGGAAAAGGCGGTACCGGCAAATTGAAAATCTTTATAAAGTTTGAGGTCGGTCCGCATCCACGGTTTCGAAATGCTGCCGTATTCATCTTTTTCATAAATATGGTTATCCACATCCACCAGTCGTGTATAGCGCTTGCCGGATTCAAATTCCCAGCGCAGGGTGATGCCCCACTTTTCCTGCAGTCTCAAGACGAAGAGGCGAAAGTTGGCCCCTTTTGGCATGTCGAAATAGACATCTGCCGAAAGTCGGTAGGGCCGGTCCCAGCGCAAGCGGCTTTCCCTCAGGGGTTTCTCGGAAACCTTGCCGGCGGCGACCAGAAGATTGGTATTGGGTGTCGAGCTTTTACCCGTGGCCACGGCATAGGTAAAATCGACGTTGCCGCTGAGGTATTTTGAATAGCGCCGGCGAAAGCGTACCTCAACACCTCGCGAACGGGCATAGTCCATGTTGACGTACATGAGAAAACTGATATTGCCGTAACGCGGACTGAATTTACTGATGCTCGTCGAGGTCGGATAATCGAACATGTCCTTGTAATAGGCCTTGACCTCGATAGTTTGATTGGCGTTAAAACGGTGCTTGATTCCCAGCTCATAGGCCACGGTTGTCGTCGGCTCGAGATTGGGGTTGCCGAAAAGCTGATAAGTGGCCTCGGAAGTGGATTTTAATTTGGCGTAAACGTATTGCCCTTTGGGTTTTTGGCTAAAGTGTCCGTAATAGAGATAGAGAACATCATTGTCGGTTACCGGATGAGAAATGCCCAGTCGCGGACTGAGGTGACTCTTGCCGCGCATACCGAAAAGCTCAAAGGTGTCGTTTAAATAGCTCTCGCGGGCGGCATCGGTGATGATGACCGTTTCCGGATCTTTGACGGCATCATCAACATATTTGCCGGGAAACCAATAATCGTATCGCAAGCCGATATTGACGATCATGCCGGAATAGGTAATCCGGTCCTGAATGTACAGGGCGCCGTCATTGGGAAAGACACGAAAGAGATCGTGATTTCGGCCGAGTCCGGTTTCGCCAAACCAGGGAGCGTTGATGTCTATTACCTGCATGTCGGTATAACGCGATTCCAGACCGACTTTGATCTGGTGCCGCTGATTGGGCTGGGTGGTCATGTCGGCCTTGAACGACCAGTTGTCGCTAAAGTAATCGTACCAGTTTTCCGCATCGCCGGTATCCCAAAAGCCGTCGCCATAACGGGTTTGAATATTTCCCTGGCTGTCCGGTGTATAGGAGACAGGCTCGAGATCGAGACGCTGATTGTACTCCGTCCAGTGTTTGTTCTGCACCGCAGAATGCAGACTGGTATAGAACTGTGACAACATCACCTTATAAAATGTTTTCGAGTTGAGCGTATGGGTCCATTGAAGCGTGGTCAGCTGCGCTTCTTTGGTAAAGGTATTATAATTATCGAGAATTTTTTCATATTCATAGGGATAACCGCGGTCGCCGCTGATGTGGGGCATAAAGTATCCCTGGTTGATGTTGAGGGAGCGGTCATGGGAAAAGACCAGTTTCATACCGGGCTTGATAAACCAGCTCATCTTGCCCATGATGTGCCAGTCATTTTCCTCCCGCGGAGCAAAACGATCGTAAGCGGATTTGCTCGGGTAGAGTTTGTCCGCCTGCGGCAAATAGGAATCGCTAAAACGGCCGTAACCACTGACGAAAAAGGAAAAATCGCCGGGAAGCTCCAGCCCCAGCTTTTCCAGTGAACCGGTAACGGGATCGGGACCACCCAGATTGAACTGTAAAACGTCGGTATTATAGCTGTCCCAGAGACCGGATGCGATATTGTCGGTTTTATACATCAGTCCACCGGTATACTCACGGGCGCCTTCCTTGGTTTCGATATCGATAATGCCGGACATGGCCTGTCCGTATTCGGCGTTATAGCCACCGGTAATGACTTTAAGCTCTTTAATAGCCGAAGCGCTGACATAGAGGGTGTTGGAATAGCCGGAGAGCGGGTCCTTAATCGACTGGCCGTCGATGATGTACATGCTTTCATCGGCGCGGCCGCCGCGAATGTGAATTTTATTATCCTGAACCACAACGCCCAGCTGTTCGCCCACCAAGTCGCCGATATCTTCCACCACCTTTTGGTCGATCTCGTCGGAAGAGAGTCGCTGTTGTGACGCGGTAACATCGGTTTCCAAAAGCGGCTTTTCACCGATAACCTGTACGCTCTGACCCAGCGCCAACACCGTAGGTTCAAGGCTAAAGTCCACCGTAGCAACCTGCAGGGGTCGGACTTTAACGCCGGTGACCAGCTGTACGGTATAACCGATCATGGACGCTTTGATATTATAGTCTCCCGGAGCCAGGCCGGTGATTTCAAATCGTCCTTCAGCATCGGTTGCCGCCCCTTTATAGGTACCGGGTACGATGACATTCACACCTGGCAGCGCTTCGCCACTTTCCTTGTCCGTGACCACCCCGCGGATGGTGGTTTTTTGCGCCAGCAAGGGTGTGGCGATCAACAGCAATATGAGCAAATATTTCAAATTCATCTTTATCATGGTCCAAAATCTTCAAAAAGCAAATATCTCATCACCTCAAGGATATTTTCATTGCCATAGCAATAATGGAACGGCAGAGAAAAATAGATACAAGAGCCCGATCCGACCCGGTAGCGCAAGCCCACCGCCGGTGAGCCGCTGTAGGGAACCGGAACCGTCGCCGTGCTATCGTGCTGCATTCGATAAACCACATCAACACCCGGGCCGGGAACAAGCGCGGAAACGCGGTTACCGATCAGTTTGCCCAATGACAAGTCGAGTGTACTGTCCTGCGCACTACCGAAAGATGCCGGCACGTCAACACCCGGGAACAATCTGCCACCCGGATTGAGGCGGAAGACCGAATCGATACTGGTAAAGGTCCAGGTGGTGTCGGGCTGCTCCTCGTTGCCGTTGGTGATAAATATATGGCCGCCCTCCTTAATAAAGCGGGTAATGCTGAGACCGGCCTCGGTCAGGTTCGGTCTGCCCAGATGTGCAAACCAGATCACTTTCCTGAAATAAGAGAGGTTGGCCTGAATATCGATGGAAGAATACGGCAACGTGTTTTCGGGATTAATAGAGGGCGATCCCAGGCTGCCGATTTCCCAAACCGAATAGCCGTCGCTGCCGACCAGCTGGTCAAGAATGTCCATATACCATCTCTCCACTTCGCGCTTGGTCTGGTCCTGGGCATAATCATTCACCAACAGCAGGTCACCCCTGACCGGTTTGACCTCCCAGCGGTTCGGCGTGGTGCTGTCCTCGGGATCCGGAAAACTGATAGCCTCGCTTACCGCACCGGAAATATCGATGGCGCGAACGAAAAAGCGGTGTCTGCCCGGGGGCAAATTGCGCAGGGTGATCTGGGTTGCGCTGCCATCGATTCGGGTCCAGCTGGATGTATCGTCCAAAGCGTATTCGATATGGGTAATCGTACCCCGGCCGTCCGGATCCTGAGCGTCCCAGAAGAATGTCCGGGTTGGAAATGTATAACTCGTCACATCAGGATTCCCGACCACCCTGGGATTGCTGTCGAGAGCAAACATGATGGTTGGGGGTGAGTTGAAAACCGGAAATCTCAATGTCACGGGTTCGGGATCTTCCAGCCCCTGATCATCTACCGCCCAGACGGAAAAGGAAAACTCGTCGTATTCCGTACGGATGGGAACGTAAAAGGTGTCCACCTCTGCCGGTGTAAATGTCCGTTCCGTTTCAAAGTCCCATTGGTGATAATATCCCACCACCTGTCCGTCCGGATCGTCACCCCACCAGTGAATCACCTGTCGGCTCGGTGTGGTGTCCAGACCGGTGGTATAGAGAATCGGAACAATCTCACCGGTACCGAGAGTATCATAGTCGGTAACCTGTTGTTGGTCGACCATTAGAAAGAGGTGCGTGTCCGGCGGACGATTGCCGACCGGTTTGGATTCACGATCATCGCCAAAGGGATCTTTAAGGCTGCAGGAAAACAGCAGAGCAACCACCAGAAGAATATATAAATATCGCTTTTTCATAAAACAAGAATATCGGGGTGCCTGCAAAATTGCAGGCACCCCGGTTGTTTTGGGTTTATTTGACCAACATCATTTTCTTGTGATCGATAAAATTACCGACTTTGATACGGTAGATATATATGCCGGTCGGTACGAAATTACCGTATTTGTCCTTTGCGTCCCAATTGACGGCGTGGCGTCCGGAAGAAAAAGTCTGATCCGCAAGGGTTTTCACGTGCTGGCCGAGAATGTTGTAGACAGCCAAGGTAACACGATGGGATTGCGGAATCTGGAAAGGAATAACCGTTTCCGGATTGAACGGATTGGGAAAGTTCTGCGCCAGGGCATAACTCAACGGCGCTGTCTTCATAGGAGCGTTGACACCGACGCTCATCTCACCAACATCATTGAGGTCTCTAATTTCGATCTTGTAGGAAATAAAGCTGTAGAGAAAGTTGCCCTGAACATAAGATAACTTATCACCGACCTTTAGGGTGTCGCCGTTGATCGCCAGATAGCCGGCGTCATCGTTGATGTAAAAATCGGGATTGGGGTCCTGGTCCCGTCCAACAAAACAATCGGCATCGATAAGACACTCACCGGAACCATCGTTAACCGAGACATCATATTGATTGATGCTCGTAATTTCTACATCTTCGATCCTGACCAGACTTCCCTCGTACATCTCGGCTTCGGAAGATTCCTGACCGAGGCTGCCGGTTGCAACCGGCACAACATCTGGAATCTCGTTGCCGGTGCTTATTACCTCAAAGCTGTCCACCAGGATAACGGTATTGTTGCCCCACTTGAAGAGCCATTCCGAATTGTAATCGGTAACTTTTCCATAGACTTTGATCTCGTCGCCGGGAAAGAGAGCGGTAAAGGCATCACCGAAGAGATAAATACCGTTCCAGGCGCCGGGAGCATCCTGCATAACATAGGCTTCGAATTTGTTATAACAGGTTGTGTCTACTGTAACGATACCGTCAACCTCTACGTTATAACCGTTTAAGGGGCTATCGCCCAGGGGCCAGGTGGTATACTGGATATCTTTGATGCTCAGATCACCATTTTTAACCACATAGCTGTAATTGGTCTGGGTGGTGTCGACCGGATCATAAGAGACCTGTTCTTGCTCGTCAACTGCCTTGATATAATAGCTGACAAAGACATCTTCCGTCGACATGCCCGGAATTTCACCGCTAAAGGTGCCATCACCGTTATCGGTCATCTCGACAGCGGTATAGGTTCCGCGGTCCTGAGCATAGTTCAGCGTAACCGATTCCAGGTTGAGATTTGTCTGGACATTGGTGGTCACGGTGACCGGTGTATTGGTGCCGACATAGGCTGCATCTCTTTGCGTCTTGGAAATCGTGGGCGGGCCCTGACTCCAGACCATATCGCTCATATAGAGCGGTTCGAGTTTATAGGTCGATGAATCGGCATAGCTGCCGAAGTGGTGATAGACCCATCCGCGGATTTTTTCGGCAATGGTGCCGATGGGCGGACGCGGTTTGGGGTCGCCCTGATCGGGTTCGGGGAAATAGGCTTCCTTCAAGCTATCGGAATCGGCATCGATAATGGCGGCACCGCTGCCGTCGTCGACCTTGAACAGCTCGTTATAGTTGTTCAGGTGTTTGGTGATGGCTGCCTGTCCAACCTCAACCAGAACGGTACCCCACTGCTCTGCGGTGGTGGGCCAGCGTAAATCACCAGTGGCGATAGAGTCGGCTTTCGGCACCTCGTTTCCAAAGGAAAGAATCTCGATGGTGCTGAGGTTAAAAATTTCCCACAAGCGTGATTCACCGCTAACATATTCAA
>CAZMUU010000049.1:4612-16026 GCA_964569215.1 uncultured Cytophagia bacterium | reverse complement strand
CCTCTGATAAATGTGTTCAAATCCTATATCGGTTAAAACCTTGACAGTGGTTTTCACAAAAAACCAATTCAGGGCATTGGATGAATCCAGGTTGATGATATTGACTCGCTGTGAATCCGCTTGTACAGGCAAAGATTCGAGCAGATTTTTTAATCCTGTCGAATAATTTTTATCAATTTGGTCCAAATTCGAATTTACCGCAGCAGATGCGCACAGCAGTAAAAGGTTCAAATCAATTAATATACAAAAAAATTTATTCTTAATCAAATTTTTTATACTGCTATTAATCATGATTATCTAACGTTAGTCATGGTTTAGAGTTCCTTTTGAAGAACGACTTGCCGACTTGTAAATAACGGCCGGAACCAGTGATACAAGCGCGAGCCCCATCACTGAAATACACAACCGGGCAAACCAGTTACCATGCCGGGTATAAAAGGTGCCGGTTGAGGTCAGGGGCAACTGATTGACAACTATTTTTGTGGTAAAAATACCTGTTTTATTGTATATTCGACCAAAGGAATCGATAAAACAGGTAATCCCGGTGTTGGCACATCGGGCGATTGGAATACGGTTTTCAACGGCTCGTAAAACAGCAATCCGGGCATGTTGATAGGGTGCTGTCGTCTTTCCAAACCAGGCATCATTGGTAATAACAACCAAAAAATCAATGCCACGTTCGACGAACCGGCGTATATAGTCGGGAAAAACAGATTCATAACAAATGGCACAGGCAAATTCTACAGGAGTCGCCCCCTTTTTTTGCCGCCGAGACGCTGGGAAAACGGAAAAAATGGCATGCTCCTCACCGCGGGCGTAATCACCTATTCCCAATTGCATATCATAGAGGAAATCTTTGAGATAGCGAAAGGGAAAATATCTGTGGTAGGGTACTTTTTCTGAAAAAGGAACCAGTTTCTGTTTGGCATAATGTGAAATATCCACCTCACCGGGATTTATGAGAAGGGCTGAATTGTAGTACTGATACCCTTTTTCCGTATACTCATAATCGATTGAACCCGTCAATAACGGTACCGAGCTGGAGTCCACCCAGGAATGGATTCTTTCCAGATACTGAACTTCATAGCGCAGGTAAAAGGGCGTAGCAGTCTCGGGCCATATCATCAGATCCGGTTCTGAGTCCAGTGCAAGCCGGCTCAGACTGTCATATTTTGCAAAAAATCTTTCATCATTTTCGGAACTCCACTTTTCAAACGGATCGATGTTCCCCTGTACCATTCCGATGCGTATTGCTCTTTTGGATTCCGCTTCCTGCAGGACAAAAAACCCGTATATAAAGGGTAAAAGAAAAAGGGCAAAAAGTAAAACAAGAGCGGGGGTGTTTGATTTTTCGCGGAAAAAACAATAATAGATCAACGCATTCAGGGTCACAATCCAGAAGGTGATGCCATACACGGATGTTAATTCAGCCATCTGAATAACGGGAAGATAATAGGTTTGCGTATAGCCCAAATAGACCCACGGGAAAGCGGTATCGCCCAGAGATTGCAAATATTCAACGCCGGTCCAGAGAAAGGGGGTAAAAAAGATAGCCAGCTCCCCCCATGCTTTCAGCAAAAGCGACTGTAGAAGAGCAAAGGCGGCGCTAAAAAGCGGCAAAACGATCAAAGCGCCGATAACGCCGGGAACGGTTACAAAACCGATCCAGAACAGACAAAAAAGATAGATAAAAAAGCCGGTTACATAACCCCAAAGTATAGCGTTAAAAATACTCTTGTTTCTCAACAATATAAAGAAAGGGATCAAAGTGCCATAGGCCAGAAAACCTGTCTTAAAAGGTGGCATGGCCAGAGCAAAGCTGATCCCTGTAATAACGGACAGGATCAAATCCTTTTTCATGCAAAAAAAATCTTTCCAGGTGTTGGTATTATTCGTTTCGATTTTTTCTCAGAAACCCGAGCCGGTCGAGAAAATTTTGCAGCAGAAATCCGGCTGCAATTTGATCGATATAATCACGACTTTTAGATGAAGATTTGCCCTGGGAATGAAGCGATTGCTGAGCCAGCCGGGTGGTCCAGCGCTCATCCCACAGTATGACAAGAGGGAGTTCACTATTGGCCAGGAATCGGGCAAAGGCCATTGTCTCTTTTGCTTTAGGTCCCTGGGTGCCATTCATATTAACCGGCATCCCCACCACAATCGCTTTAATATTGTCGCGTTCGACAATTGCCCTGATCTCCGATAGAATATCGTGACGAGTACTGTTTTTTATCGTCACAAGTGAAGATGCGAGTATTTGTGATGGATCGCTCTTGGCAACGCCGATACGCTTGGCTCCGTAGTCAATTCCCAGAATTCTACCGAGGGGCACAGCCTCAATCGTGTTTTCGTCAATCCGTGTCAACATGTTCTTTACAGCCGGGAACAATAATCATGTAACGACTACTCTTCAAGCGGTTGTTTTAATTTTTCCTTTAACAGTTTGCCGGCCTTAAAGTGGGTCTTTCGCCGTGCCGGCACATAAATAATTTCACCCGTTTTGGGATTTCTGGCTTTGGGTTTGGGCTTTGTCTTCTTGACCTCAAAAACGCCAAAATCCCGTATTTCGATACGGATTTCAGGGTCGGCATCAGACATAAATTCACGCAAAGCCTGAAAAACCCCATCAACAACTTTTTCGGTAAGATAAATCTTTTCTCCAACGATCTTTGCGGTACGTTTTGCAACATCTTTTTTGGTGATCGTGGTTTTGGCCTCCATGGTACACTCCTTACTTTGTTATTCGTTTAATCTCGCGACGGAAATGATACCGGGTATTTTTTTGACTTTAGTGATAATACGATTTAGGTGAGCCAACCCGTAAACTTCGATGCCCATACTACAATTCACCAGCGAATTATCAGATTTCATGTTCACATTATCGATATGGCCATCCAGCAACGAGACGGCTTCTGATACTTCAGATAGCAATTTGTTCCGTCTTTCACCGAGAAAATAAATTCCGGAGAGGAATCGGCTGCCCTTTTCAACGTCCCATGAGACATCAACGATTCGATCCGGATCCTGCATCAATCGCATTAAATTCTTACAGCGATTGGTGTGTACGACAATACCCCTGCCTTTAGTAACAATACCGGTAATGGGTTCACCCGGAACAGGATTACAACACTTGCCGAAGGTAATCATAATGTTGTCCATACCGGCTACCCGAATACCCCTGCTTGATTTACGCGCCCGTTCGATAAACTTTTTAAGAAAGGATTTGTCCTCGGTGCTCTCCTTTTCTTCCGGTATCAATTTCTTCAGGATCGTCTCGAGTTTAATATCCCCTCTTCCAATGGCGGCAAAAAGCTGGGTTTCATCTTTGACATTAAACTGCTCAAACATACCTTTCAGGTCTGTTTCCTTGAGCTTTTTGCCATATCTAGCAAGGGCTTTGGAAAGAATTTCCTCTCCCAGCTGGATACTGTTTTCCTGTTGAGCGTCGCGAATGTATTTTTTAATCCGGCTGCGGGCTTTGCTGGTAACAACGAATTGCAGCCAGTCTTCATTCGGCCGTTGATTCGAAGAAGTAATGATTTCTACAGTATCGCCGCTTTTGAGTTCATGACTGAGCGGTACAATTTTCCCGTTGACTTTGGCGGCAAGACAATGCAAACCGACATCGGTATGAACGGAAAAGGCAAAATCAACAGGGGTGGATTTTGAAGCCAGACGATGCAGATCTCCTTTGGGTGTAAAAACGAATACTTCATCCTGAAAAAGATTCACTTTCAAGTGATCCAGAAATGAAGAACCCGGCTCTCTGTCTTCTCCTTCGAGAACTTGTCGCAACCAAATCAAGTGCTGGTCAAGGTCATCCTCACGAAGCCGCCCTTCTTTATAGCGCCAGTGTGCGGCGATACCATCTTCGGCTGTTCGGTGCATCTGTTCAGTGCGAATTTGAATTTCAATGCGCTTTCCGGCAGGGCCGATAATGGTCGTGTGCAGGGATTGATAACCGTTGAATTTTGGCATCGCCACATAATCCTTAAAGCGTTCATGCAACGGCGTAAACAAAGAATGAACGATGCCGAGAGCGTGATAACAATCTTCGAGCTTTTCAACAATGATCCTTATCGCCAACAAATCATAGATCTCTTCAAACGGCACGCCACGTCTGGTCATTTTGTTGTAAATACTAAAAAAATGCTTCGGCCGTCCCTCAAATATGGCGTTAATATTGGCTTCGACCAATGCCTTGCGGATCGGCTTGGTTACTTTGAGGATTGTGTTCTCGCGTTCGCGAAGACTTGTATTTATTTTTTCATATATATTAAAGTAAGCATCCGGTTCCAGATGCTTGAATGAAAGATCTTCGAGTTCCCATTTAATTTTTGCCAGCCCCAGGCGATGTGCCAGGGGAGCATACACCTCCCTGGTCTCCAGAGCGATGCGCGCCCGCTTCTTTTCCGGCAAGTGTTCCAGCGTACGCATATTGTGCAAACGGTCAGCAAACTTTATCAGGATCACGCGAATATCACGCACCATGGAGAGCAGCATTTTTCTGAAATTCTCAGCCTGCTGTGCTTCAAACCCCAGCAATTTGAGTTCGGAAATCTTGGTAACGCCGTCCACCAGTAGTGCAATATTTTTACCAAATTCCTCACTAACCTGCTCAACACTCACCTCCGTATCTTCGGCAACATCGTGCAAAACACCGCCGGCAATGGTTTCATAATCCATCTTCAAATTGGTCAAAATCTTTGCGACCTCGAGAGGATGTTCGAAATAGGGTTCTCCCGATTTGCGCAGTTGCGATGCATGTGCATGATAGGCGAGATCAAACGCCCGGTTAAGCAAGTCTACATCAACGCTGGGATTATAGCGTTTGATTCGACGGACGAGTCCCTGGAATACTTTTTCATAATGTTCGTCCATTATAGTTCCTGATACAAATTGCAAGGAGAATTTACCCTCATACCATACTAACCATTTGTAAATTAATTCCTTACAAAGTAAAAATCAACAAAAAAATAAAATTTATGCACTTTTTGGAAAAATTATTCGGCAGCTCAGAAATCGAATTTAGAAGGGGTCAGGTGAAACCATTTCTACTTCTTTAGCGTATTTTTCCATATCTGTAAATAAAACAAACTCACGAACAAAAGCCAATTGTACCGTTCCCACCGGGCCGTTTCGCTGTTTGGCAACAATCACTTCAGCAAGATTTTCCTGTTCGGGTTCTACCGGTCCATATGCCGCCGGGCGATATATAAACATCACAACATCAGCATCCTGCTCGATAGCGCCGGACTCGCGCAAGTCAGACAACATCGGACGGCGATCTCCGCTGCGCGATTCCACTGCACGGGATAACTGTGACAGGGAAAGAACCGGTATTTCCAATTCTTTGGCCAACCCTTTCAGCGACTGGGAAATCATGGCAATTTCAATCTGTCGAGATTCAATGCGACCGACCCCGCGAATCAACTGCAGGTAATCAATGATCAGTAAATCAATTTTATGCTCGATCTTGAGCCGGCGCGCCTTGGACCGTATCTCCAGTATGTTCATCCCCGGAGAATCATCGATAAAAATGTCCAGCTTGGCAATTTCACCCGCCATTGTGGAGAGCCGCATCCAGTCTCCCTCTTTCATACGGCCGGTTCTTGCAGCGTGTGCATCGACATGCGTTTCCGAACACAATAACCGCATGGTCAACTGGACGGAAGCCATCTCCAGACTAAATATGGCGACCTTGTGACCCTTCTTGGCTGCATTGGTGGCAATATTCAGAGCCAGAGCGGTTTTTCCCATGGACGGACGGGCTGCCAAAATCAGCAATTCGGATTTTTGCATACCGCTCAATTGATTATCGAGCAATTTGAAACCGGTGGGTACGCCGGTAATTCCATCCATGAGGCCATGATAAGCTTCATAAGCATCCATGGTTTTGTGCAGGATAGGCTTGATATGAGAAAAATCCCGGCGATGACGGGTTTCCGAAAGCTCAAAGATTTTCTTTTCAGCCCCGTCGATGATTTCATGCGGTTCCTGACTGCTGCGGTAACTCTCTTCCTGAATTTCATTTGAAATCGTAATCAGTTTGCGTAAAAGCGATTTTCCATGTACAATACGGCAATAGTACTCGGCATTGGCTGCGGAAGGCAGTCTGTCCACAAGCTCGGTAAGATAATAATCACCACCAATGGCTTCCAGATCATTTTTCTTTTTCAGTTCAGTCGCCACCATCAGCACATCGATCGGTTCATTTCTTTCATACAGCGATAGTGAGGCCAAAAAAATTTTTCTGTGTATATCCCGATAAAATGCAGTCTCATCCAGTATTTCAAACGCAGTGCTGGCCGCCTGCGAATCGAGCATTATGGCTCCCAAAACAGCCATCTCGGCTTCCACCGCCTGCGGCGGCATATGTACAGTCTGGTTTTTCTCTTTATTCATCAGATTTACCCGGTTTTTTGATTATAGAGCTTTTGTAACAATTGTACATCGTGCCAGGTTTCTCGCTTAAGATCTCTGTTTTTTAGCAACGTCCCGGGATGATGAGTGACGATAACCCGGCGTTCTCCCAGTTTAATGACCTCTCCCCGCAATTGTTCCATCGGACGATTTTTCTCCAGTATGGATGTGGCAGCGAGATGTCCGAGACAAAGAATAAATGAGGGATCAATCAGCTCAATTTGCTTGAGGAGATAAGGCCTGCAGCGGTCAATTTCAAAGGGCTGTGGCGATCTGTTCTCCTCGGGTTGACATTTAACCAGATTACAGAGGTATACATCCCATCGTTTTAAGCCGATAGCGTCCAATATCTTGTCGAGTAACTTGCCGTCAGGTCCAACGAAGATTAACCCGCTTTTATCATCTTCCGGACCCGGTTTATCTCCGATAATCATAATATCGGCATCCGGATTCCCATTTCCAAAAACAAAATGATTTCGTTGTTTAGCCAGGGGACAAAGCGTACAGGTATTGATGATATCCGAAAATGCGTTCAAATTATCGGTTTCCTGCCAGGCAGGCTGGTCTGTATCGCTCTTCCGCTCTGTTTCCGAAAAGGTGATGGCCAATTCATCTCCATATAATTCGATTTCCTGATGAATAAATTTCTCGATAAATTCAATGCTGTTCATACTCTACTTCCCCATTGAACGGTCCAGTATACGATCTGCAACCTCGAGTTTGGACATCAGCGGCAGAGAATCAATGCGGCCCGTTTTATCGATGATGGTAACTTTATTGGTATCCACATCAAACCCAGCTCCTTCCTCTGAAGGATTATTTGCCACGATAAAATCCAGATTCTTGTTTTTTATTTTTGCTATAGAATGATCAACAAGATCATCTGTTTCCACTGAAAACCCGACAACGATTTGAGACCTGTTTTTGGGGAGACTTGCCAGAATATCCGGGTTCTCTGTCAGTTCGATTACCGGCAAGCCTTTTTCTTTTTTGATTTTTTGTACGGATATTTCTTTTGCACGATAATCACTCACAGCTGCGGCAGAGATGAAAATATCACAGGAGGAAAAGCGATCGTGAACGGCGTTGTACATTTCTTCAGCCGAATTTACGCGCGTTGTTTCCACACCACGAAAAGGCCTGAGATTCACCGGCCCGCTAATCAGGTGAACCTGAGCACCACGACAGCGCGCGCGTTCGGCCAGTGCATATCCCATTTTGCCGGATGAATGGTTGCTGAGATATCTTACCGGGTCAATGGATTCGCGCGTCGGCCCCGCTGTAATGAGCAGGCGTTTGCCCGCCAAATCCCGGGTCAGACATAGTGAAATCCTGATGCTGTCGACAATTTCCTCTTTAGTCGCCAACCGGCCGGGACCATATTCGCCACAGGCCAGATAGCCTGCAGCAGGGGTAACAATTTCATACCCCATATCGATTAACCGTTTTTCATTTTTCACATAGGCCGGATGCTCGACCATGGCTTTGTTCATGGCGGGACAAAACAGTACAGGACTTTGGCTTGCAAGAAGGGTAGTCGTTAACGCGTTATCGGCGATACCATTGGCAATTTTGCCGATGGTATTCAGCGTCGCCGGACATATTAAAATTAAATCGGCCCAGCGGGCCCAATCTATATGTACAGTTGCCGGTTTAAGCTCGGAACCAAAGAGATCGGTAAGGACCGGCTCTTCGGAGAGGGTTTCAAACGTCAGGGGATGGATAAACTGCCGGGCGGCGGCTGTCATCATCACCCGCACGGCAGATGATTCTTTTTTTAAAGCACGAACCAGCTCAGCAGTTTTATATGCAGCAATCCCTCCGCAAATTCCGATGAGAATGTTTTTATCCGATAGCATATAGACTCCTGAACCGGTATGATCATCTTTATTCTTCCGGTTGTTCTTTCTTGAGTTTTCCTTCCAGCATCTCTTGCAGTGCAATGGTGGTCGGCTTTGGCAGTTTAAGATATTGGCGATCGACCAAATCTGTTACAAAGGCCTCGTCCTCATCTTCCTCTTCGGAAAAGGGCATATTGTTCTCAACTTCTGCTTCGAGCATCTTTTTTTGCACTTTATTAATTTCATCTGCCCGTTTGGCGATCATAATGATCGCTTCATAAACATTATCAGCATATTTTTCAAGTTCATCCAGAGGAATTGTTGAACCCATTTTTAACCTCCCTCATCATATAAAAACGTTTTTTTATGATCCCTTTAACTTGCCTGACGGTGTCGTCGAAATTTTGGTTGACAACCACCTGATCAAACAATTTTGATTTTTCCATTTCCAAATCCACTCTGTGCAGGCGCTTCTGAATTTGCTCTAGCGTTTCCGTATCGCGACTCTGCAACCGCTTTTTGAGAGTTTCAATGTCCGGGGGAGCAAGGAAAATCAACAGCGTATTGTGCTTGAAATAGTTTCGAATCTGCAAAGCACCTTTTACATCGATATCAAAAAGAACAATTCTACCCTCAGTCAACCATCGCATCAACGGCTGTCGTGGCGTACCATAATAATAGCCGTGCACCTGTTCATATTCAATGAATTCGTTTTTTTCGAGTTTGTCGCGAAAGGTCGCCGTATCGACAAACAGGTAATCCTGACCATCGATCTCTCCTGCTCGCCGGGGCCGGGTTGTCATGGAAACGGAATATGAAAATGGAAACGCCTTGTCCTTTAATACATCCTGGATCAAACTGGTTTTTCCGCCACCCGAAGGCGATGAAACAGCAACGAGCAAGCCGTTATATAATCGTGATGAATTCAATTATTCTATATTCTGTACTTGTTCTCTCAATTGCTCAATATTTTCTTTGATTTCGATGACCAAATGGGCGATTTCTGCAGAATTGACCTTGGCTGCAACTGTATTTGCTTCACGGTGCATCTCCTGCAGGAGAAAATTGAGTTTTCGCCCTTCCGGTTGCTCCGCATCGATGGCGTCGAGAAAGAGCCGGTTGTGACTGCCGAAACGAACGCACTCTTCGGTGATATCGAGTTTATCGGCAATCATGGCGACTTCCATCTCAAGTCGTTCCGGGTCGAGCTCCTTACCGTTGAGCAGAGTCTGCAGGCGTTGCTGTAGTTTCATCAACTCGTCACGGGGAGCATTGTGCGCCAGCGATTCGATCTTTTCGATGCGCTGCATGATATTCCTGATGCGCTGTTTTAAATCCTTCTCAAGCTCTGCGCCCTCATTTTTCCGCATCATCACGAGCTGATCCAGTCCCTGCTGCAAGGCATCTTTGGCGCATTGCCAGAGGGGTTCGAGATCTTCCCCGCTTTGGTGAAACGCAACCACATCCGGAAAGGTCATCAGCTGAGACAAGGTTAAATCACTGGAAAGCGAGAACTCGCTTTCCAGTTCAGCCGCCATTTGCAGATATTTTTTGACCAAATCCTTATTCAAAACCGGTTGCCCCAGTTGTTCCGCGCCTTCAGAGATATTTAGCCATACCATAATCCGCCCGCGGTGTATCCTTTTGTTGACGAGTTCCCTGGCATCATTCTCATAGCTGGACAATATACGGGGCAATTTGATAACCGTTTCCAGAAAGCGATTATTAACTGATTTTATTTCGGCCGTAACTTCGACCAGGTCATTGCGGGCAACGCCCTGACCATATCCGGTCATACTTGTAATCATGATTCACCAGGTCTAAAACCGGCCGTCTTTGATAACGCACCGGATAAATACACACTCCATTCTCTTTGACAGATCGTTCTGTCCGAACTATTCTTTTTACAAACGGGAATCAGATGGATAACAACAGTTGTATAACGGTTTGAGAAAAATAGAGAAAAAAATGGTTCGGTAAAACATCAATGAATTTAGCAATTTATTTTTTACCAGTCAACCGTTTATTTTTATAATACCTTATTTTCGTGCAAATTTTGACTCTTCAAGACGAACGCGAACAGAGACCCGGTGTGTGGTTTCCAGCTCGTCATGACTGAGAAAGGCATAATCTATATCGAGTCTGGGCAAACAGATACCGGCACCAGCTGTAAAATGGCCGCTATCCGTTCCGAGGCGAACGGCGAAGAGTCGTTTATAAAACCATTCGGCACCCAGATGGAAGTCCAGGCTGACCGGACCGTATGCCGCTTGCGCGGCACTATCTCGTCCTTCAAAACGAATATCGGTATCTGCGGCCATATACAACGTACTCGATAATCGTTTAATGGGGACAGGATATCCCAAACCGGTTTTAACGGTAGGAGAAATCAGTTCCCGCTTGCCGGTATTCCAGGCCAGCAATGTGGTGGTAATATCCTGAACATTAATACCCAGCTGAAGATCATACAATGGTTGAAACCAGGCGGCGAGATCAAACCCGATACCCCAGGCTGAATAGTCACCGACGCTCTTGTTGACAAATTTGGCATTCAAACCATAATAAAACGATTCCGAATGCTTTTGCCCATAACTCAGATACAACGCATATTCGGCATCATTAACGGATTTTTCTATATATGGCCGGTTCGCAATGATTGTACCCGATTCATCGGTATAAAGCGCATCTATCGGCAGATCGGGTCGGGGTATGGCGGTAATGGGTATGTCATCCACAGCAAGCCGAATGACACCGATTCCCACCGAAGACCCTGAACGAAACGGCGTTGCCAGACCGAGATAATCGTAATTGACAACACCACCAAAACGGCGTGAATGCATAAAGGCGATCTCGGGATATTGCAGATCGACAAGGGCCGATGGGTTCCAATAGCCCGAGGTGACGTCACCAGACATGGCTACATAGGTCCCCCCCATGGCCAAAGCCCGCGACCCGGCGCCGGTGCTGAGAAACTCACCGGCGTATTTAGCAACTTCAAAGCTGTATACCTTTGAAAGCAATAACAGACCAATAAAAAACACTGGAGCTTTTTTCACACCTCATCCCTTCCTCTGATTACGATTTGCCGATCATATGCTTTAATTCCTCAAGCTTATTAAGAGCCTGAATCGGCGTAAGCGTGTTTGGATC
>CAZMUU010000049.1:0-4602 GCA_964569215.1 uncultured Cytophagia bacterium | reverse complement strand
ATTTTTTTCAATTCCTCTTGTAATTTTTTCTCGAGTTCTTCGAACAGATTCATCTGTTCGATATGTAGTGCAGCCTCCGGATGATGTTCAGCCAGTTTGGGCATCTGTTCGGAATTGAGGGACTCTTTTTCCAGATTATGCAGAATTTCCTTTGCCCGCCGGATTACCGATTTTGGCAATCCCGCCAGCTGTGCCACTTGAATACCGTAACTGTGATCACAGCCACCGGGAACAATTTTGCGCAAAAAAACAATGTGATCGCCCCATTCTTTAACCGCAACATTATAATTTTTTACCCGCGGCAAAATCAACTCCAGCTCGGTAAGCTCGTGGTAATGGGTGGCAAAGACGGTTTTAGCGGCCAAATCGGTTGTATTGTGAATATACTCTGTAACCGCCCAGGCAATCGACAACCCATCAAAAGTGCTGGTGCCGCGTCCGATTTCATCGAGCAGGATCAAACTATTAGCCGTCGCATTGTTGAGTATGTTTGCGGTCTCATTCATCTCGCGTAAAAACGTACTCTCTCCGGCAGCAAGATTATCGGAAGCGCCAACCCGGGTAAACAAACGGTCGACAACACCGATTTGCGCGCTCATAGCCGGCACAAAACTTCCCATTTGAGCCATGAGAACGATCAGGCCGATCTGGCGAATGTAGGTTGATTTACCCGCCATATTCGGACCCGTGATAACCAGCAACTGCTCATCCGTATTGTCTATTTTAACGTCGTTGGCGACAAATTGTTCTCCCGGAGGCAATAATTTTTCCACAACGGGATGCCGGCTCTGTTTAATGTCGATGACATCGCTATTGTTGACACCGGGTTTTACGTAATGATTCTCTCTGGCTGTAAACGCCAGATTACTCGCACAATCGATTACAGCCAGAGAATGAGCATTATGCTGTAAAACGCGTGTGTGTTTTAGAATTATCTGACGTAATTCATCAAAGAGTTCATATTCAAGAGCAGCGATTTTTTCTTCAGCACCGAGTATTTTTTCCTCGTACTCTTTTAGCTCCTGAGTAATATAGCGTTCAGAGTTGACCAATGTCTGCTTTCGAATATAGTGTTTTGGTACCTTGGAAAGGTGGGGTTTGGTTACATCGATATAGTATCCGAATACCTTATTATAATTCACTTTTAACGAAGAAATGCCCGTTCTTTCCCGTTCCTGTATCTGCAAGCGGGCGATCCAGTCTTTACCCGAGTGAGAGATATCGCAAAGCTCGTCCAGTTTTTCATTATATCCGTTGCGTATCATACCACCGTCGTGGATGGTCAGGGGAGGTTGATCGACAAGCGCGCTGTCGAGGAGCTGAACCAGTTCAGCGAGGGGATCCAGTCCGTTGTGTAATTTCTTTAAAAGGTCGGCGTTGCATTTTGCGATCAAATTTTTGACTTTGTGAACGAGTGATAGCGTTTTCGAAACCGCTTTGGCATCACGGCCGTTCGCTCTTCCGGTAGCAAACTTTGCCAACAATCGTTCGAGATCCCCCACGCCTTTGAGCGTGTCACGAATACGGTCGTTGAGTTCCATATCACTATAAAGCGTTTCAACAGCAGTCAGTCTTTGGCTGATTTTTTGAGTATCCATCAGGGGAAAAGAAATCCAGTTAACCAGCAGCCTTGCCCCCATTGGGGTTTTTGTTTGATCCAGGATGGAAACAAGAGTGCCGGTCTTTTCGTCGCGGTTAAGGGGGTAAAAAAGTTCCAGATTACGCCGCGTGGTGCTATCGATGATCATATAGTCATTTTGCTGAAAGCGGGATATTTTGTTGATATGAATCAACTTTTGTTTTTGGTTTTCTTTAAGATAGGCTAAAATCGTACCGGCTGCGGCAATTCCCAGATGACAATCATCGATGCCAAAGCCTTTCAGAGAAAGGGTACCGAAATGATCGACAAGTTGTTCATAAGCGTAATCATGATGAAAGGTCCAGTCATCCCGCTTGGTCAGGGTTGTCTGGCGTAAAAAACGCAGTTGACCGCTAAAGTCATCAAATTGATTTTCGCTCAACAACAGTTCGGCAGGGTTGATAGATTCTACCATATCTGTTAGCTTGAGCACAGGGATCTGAATAATCTGAAAAGACCCGGTGGAAACATCGATATGAGCAACTCCGCATTCATCGTTTTGCTTGTAAACAGCCATGAGATAATTGTTGCGTTTGGTATCGAGCAAATCATCAGAGACAGCCGTCCCCGGTGTTACGATTTCAACAACATCGCGTTTAACCACTGTCTTGGCCTGCCGGGGGTCTTCGAGCTGTTCGCAGATGGCCACGCGATAGCCCGCTTTTATAAACTTGGCCAAATAGGAATCGAGAGCATGGTGTGGGAATCCCGCCAGGGGGACATCAGCGCTTTTGCCATGAGCACGCGAGGTCAGGGTAATGCCCAGTATTCCGGACGCGATCTTGGCATCTTTATAAAACATTTCATAAAAATCACCCATACGAAAAAAAAGAATGGCGTTTTTATGGCGTTTTTTAATCGCAATATACTGTTCCATCAGCGGGGTCTTGGCCATTTGTTCGCTCATGATTCCTCCCCGCGTTCATTTTTTCTTTCGCAGGATAAAGAATCATCGATATTGGCGTCTTGCATAATTTTCTGAATCAGATGGTCGGCTCCCCAGTTCAATTTGGTCCGCAGAATCTTGAAAAAATCTCTTTTGGGTGTGGCAATCCAGTTTACCGAATGATTTGCTTTCTCGATCGTTAAACAATCGCTGCTGCCGAATTTTCCATAATCAGCACCATCGACGCTGACATGGACATTATCTTCAGATTGGGGGATGCTTATTTTGAGTTTGCTGTTTTCGGACAGAATAACCGGACGCACGGTAAGTGCGTGCGGACAGATAGGGGTTACAATGATGGCGTTCAGAGTCGGTACCATCAGGGGCCCGTTTGCGGAAAGTGAATAGGCAGTTGATCCGGTCGGCGTGGCGATGATCACACCATCACAGCGGTAGATATTGAGCAGGGTATCCTGGAGATCGACACGAATGGTCACCAGTGTGGTGGGGGTATTTCGCTCAATGACCACATCATTCAGGGCATACAATGTTCTCACACCATCCCGGTTCTGTAGCTGGATTTTTAAAAGCATGCGTTTAACAATGGTATAATGCCCCTGGATGAGATCATCCACCATCTCTTCAATTTCTTCTACAGGGATTTCCGCCAAAAAACCAAGGCTGCCCACATTGATACCGAGAATCGGCGGCTCAGCCATACCGATTCTTTTCACCGTTGAAAGCATGGTGCCATCGCCGCCAAAGGAAATAAGCAAATCACAGGTTTTACCGATATGGGTGATGGTATAAAAATAAGAGTCATCGAGATCGGGACAAACCGGTTTGAGCGCCTGATCGACCGTATAGTCGATATTGCGCTTTTGCAAAAGTGAGATAAAGCGGGGAATGATCTCCATCGCTTTGGATTTTACTACATTTCCGGTTATCCCAAAATTCATAAGGCTTTAGCTTCTTTTTTGGATCGCAGAAAATGGGTAATCTTGACTTTGCGATGAATGGATTGATAAACTTTGGAATTTCGAATCGTATCGGTAATTCTGGGAACGCTAAGACCCACATCATCCAGCAACAATTCCTTGTTTCCCTGGTCGATAAACTTGTCCGGGATACCGCACCGGATCAATTCAACGCCCGATTGATGATCTTCGGTAAGGGCAAGTGCTACCTGGCTGCCAAAACCGCCGGAAAGCACACCCTCTTCAAGGGTCACGACCAGCTTGAAACGGGAAAATATATCTGAAAGCATCTCATGATCAAGGGGTTTGGCGAATCTTGCATTAACCACCTTGGCGGTGATATGGTCCTCCTCCTGAAGCTGGTGGGCAACCTTGATGGCGTGTTGATTCATCGGCCCCAGCGCCAGAATGGCGACATCCTGCCCATCGAGAAGGGTTTCGCTTTTGCCGATCTCCAGAGCAACAAAGTCATCTTTCAGCGTTACCCCTTCGCCGATGCCCCGCGGATATCTCACGGCTATCGGGCCTTTTGTATAATTGATCGCAGTATAGAGCATATGCCGCAACTCTTCCTCGTCCTTTGGCACCATGAGTACCATATTGGGAATAGCGGTCAGAAAAGAAATATCAAAAACACCGTGATGGGTTGGACCATCGTCTCCCACCAGCCCGGCCCGGTCGATGGCAAAAATAACGGGCAAATTTTGTAAAGCGACATCATGTACGATCTGATCATACGATCGCTGTAAAAAACTGGAATAGAGGGCGACAACCGGCCGGAATCCACGCACAGCCAAACCGGCAGCAAATGTCGTTGCATGCCCTTCTGCAATACCGACATCGAAAAAGCGTTGCGGATATTTTTGTGCAAATTCATTCAATCCCGTACCCAGCTGCATAGCAGCGGTGATAGCCACCAGTTTTTCATTTTTTCCCGCCAGCTGTGTCAAGGTGGTACCGAAAACTTGCGTATAAGTCGGGACAGAATTGGATTTGATCACCTTGCCGGTTTTGGGATTGAATTTACCGAGACCATGAAAAATGGAGGCGTTATCTTCTGCGGGTTTGAATCCTTTTCCTTTTTTGGTCAGAACATGAAC
>CAZMUU010000048.1:9670-16064 GCA_964569215.1 uncultured Cytophagia bacterium | reverse complement strand
CTTTAGATAGTACTCCATAATCGCACAACCAAGTTCGCTCCCATCATAAACCTTATATCTCTCCGCAAGGGTTCCGGCTGCAAAATTTCTAACCAGTACTTCAAGCGGCAACATGTCCAGTTTGGCTACCAGGATTTCACGTTCTGAAGCCTGATCAATAAAATGAGTGGCGACGTTGTAACTCTTCAAGTAATTCAACAGATATCCACTTACCTGTGCATTATTTTTGCCCTTGTTTTTAATCGCAAGTTTTTTGCCGCTTTTTAATACATAATCGTCTTTGAAATAGAGGATCAACTGGTCTTCTTTGGTCGTGTTGAAAATTTTCTTGGTCTTGCCTTCAGAAATTTTTTTCTCTTTCAATGGTTAACTCCCTATTCCTATATTCTCATAAATATGATTTATATGCTTCAGGGCGATATCGGGATCAAAACAGGATTTGAGTTCTTCTTCATTCAGAGTACCGCTTACCTTTTCATCTTGTTGCAGAGCTGTTTTTAAATCGGTTTTTGACTGCCGGCATTGCATGGCATTTTTCTGTACCAGTGCATAGGCATCCTCGCGGCTCATGCCTTTTTGGATCAAGGCCAGCAGCACGCCCTGGGAAAAAACGAGACCATGCGTCAGGTTTAAATTTTCTATCATTTTATCCTTGTATACGATCAAGCCATCCAATATACGCAATATTCTGGCCATTATGAAATCGAGTAAAATACAAGAATCCGGAAAAATGACCCGCTCAACTGAAGAATGGCTGATATCGCGCTCATGCCAGAGAGCAACATTTTCCAAAGCAGCCAGAGAGTTGCTTCGCAACAGCCTGACCAGGCCTGAAATGTTTTCAGACCCTATCGGGTTGCGCTTGTGTGGCATGGCGGAAGAGCCTTTTTGGCCTTTGCTGAACGGTTCTTCAGCCTCCAGGACCTCGGTGCGCTGGAGATGACGAATTTCAACCGCAATTTTTTCAATCGTCGCCCCAACCAACGCCAGGGTCTGAATATACTGTGCATGCAGGTCGCGCTGAATGACCTGTGTTGAGACCGGAGCGGGGGTCAGCTTGAGTTTTTCGCACACAATTTTTTCAACCCCGGGATCGATTTGGCCATAGTTACCCACTGCACCGGAAATCATACCTACAGCAATTGCATTTCCGGCTTGCTCTAGCCGCTTATGATTGCGTCTCATTTCATCATACCATAAGGCAAATTTGAGTCCAAAGCTGGTCGGTTCAGCATGAATACCGTGGCTGCGGCCGATACAAACAGTATGTTTATAGAGGATCGCTTTTTCCTTGAGCACGGTGAGTAATTTTTTCACATCATCTAAAAGTATTTGTGTGGCTTGCTGAATGACCAATGCCAGAGCGGTATCGAGCAGATCGGATGAAGTCATACCGTAATGAATATAACGGGATTCCGGGCCTACATATTCGGCAACACTGGTCAGAAAAGCAATAACATCGTGCTTGACCTCCCTTTCAATCTCCTCGATTCGTTGAAGATTAAAATCGGCCTTGTCTTTGATCCGGTTGACAGCGTCATGTGGAATAAAACCGAGTTCAGCCTGTGCTTCACAAACTGCAATTTCCACCGCAAGCCAGGTTCGGTACTTGTTCTCTTCGTTCCAAATCTCGCCCATTCGAGCTCTTGTGTATCGGGGTATCATTGTTATCTTCCTCTGTATACGTTCGGATTTGTTTCCAATTTTACGTTAACATCAAGATAACGCCTGTTTCGATAAATCCTAAAAGTGACCACATCGCCTTTTTTAAAATCCAGTTCATCGATGATTCTGTCGATATCAGCCAACTCTGTGACGGTTTTACCATTGATCGCCAGGATAACATCTCCGATTTCAAGTCCGGCTTTGACCGCGGGGCTGTTTTTTGCCAATTCCGAAATGATTGCCCCCCGTGTGGATCGCAACCCCAAATATCTCGCCACCAGCGGCGTCAATTCACTACAGGTAATGCCTGTCCAAAAATTTCGATCGACCCGGCCATAATTGATTAAATCATTGAGAATCCGCTTGATGCGATTAACGGAAATGGCAAATCCCAAGCCGATACTGGCGCTCATATAATCGCTTCCGGATATAATCCAGGTATTGATCCCGATAACCTCGCCGTTGCAGTTTACCAGCGGGCCACCGCTATTCCCGCCATTAATGGCACAGTCGGTCTGAATCATGTCTTCAAAAACCCTGTCATTTAGCCGGCCAAAATCCTGGTCTATAGCGCTGACCACTCCGACGGTCACCGTCGGGCGCGAACTGATATCAAAGAGACCAAAAGGGTTCCCCAGGGCGATGACCCACTCGCCGATGATGACGTCATCGGAATCACCCAATTTGACGTAGGCAAAATCATCGCCGTCTATCTTTAGAACAGCCAGATCTGTGGTAAAATCCTCACCAATTTTCTGACCTTTGTATTGAGTACCACCGGCCAGGGTAACGATGATTTCCGCCGCATCGGCAACAACATGCTGGTTGGTAAGGATGTATCCCTTCTTGGAAATAAGAACACCGGAACCCAGACTTTTTACCTGTTTTTCAAAGGGAATATCGGGGAAAAAATTGCGAAAAAAGGGATCATCGGCGAACGGACTCTTTCTGACATAACGCTTGACCTGCGTCACATTGATTCCCACCACCGCCGGACTTACCATCTCAACAGCCCTGGTAATGGCGGTATGACGGGACTGATCCACACTCTCCTTTATCTGAGCATCTGCTTCCGGAACCTCGATATGCCGGTTTTCACCACATACGCTCACCAGGAGAAGAGCAGCGACGAATCCCGTCAAAAACACAAACGAATGTTTAAACACAATTTTCATTTTATCATTTACCCGATCTTTTGCCAATCCTTCAGAAAAGACTCAACACCCCGATCTGTAAGCGGGTGTTTTACAAGTTTTTCAATAACACCGAGCGGTATGGTTGCAATATGTGCACCCAGCATGGCACATTCCTTGACGTGTAACACGCTTCGAATGCTGGCCACAATAATCTCGGTTTTCAAGTCATAATTTTGATATATCTGTAAAATCTCGGCTATCAGTTGCATACCTTCGTGGCCGGCATCATCCAGGCGGCCTACAAAAGGGCAGACAAAACTGGCGCCGGCCCTGGCGGCCAACAATGCCTGCATCGGACTGAAAATCAGCGTCACATTGGTTCGAATGCTTTCCGCTTCCAGAATTTTCACCGCAACAATTCCCTCCCGGGTTGCCGGTATTTTAATAACGATCTTTTTATCAATAGCAGCCAATTCGCGGCCTTCTTTAACGATATCCCCGGATTCCAGACTTACCGCTTCCGCACAGACCGGACCATCAACGACATTACAAATTTCTTTGTAGATCTCTTGGGGCTTTCCGGATTCTTTTGCCAAGAGCGTCGGATTCGTTGTGACGCCATCCGCCACCCCCAGCGCAGCAGCTCGCCTGACCTCTTCAACGTTTGCGGTGTCGATAAAAAATTTCATATTCTCTCCATTGGTTTGATTGTTCACGACCGATAAATTATTTTTTCCAAATAAAGACCATAAGGCGGCACAGTCGGACCGGCGCAGCGACGATCTCTGGCATTTAACACGTTGAGCATATAGGGAGGGGAATTTTTTCGCCTGCCGATATTTACAAAGGTGCCCACCAGTGTCCGCACCATGTTGTGAAGAAACCGGTTGGCAGCAATAAAAAAGATCAGCTCCTCTCCGGATTCTTGCCACTCTGCACTAAAAACCCGGCACCTATGATGATCAACATCCGAATTGGCCTTGCAAAACGATCTAAAATCCTGTTCACCCAGCACATACTGACACGCCTTTCGCATGTATTCGATTTCAAGAGCATAGGGACAATACCAGGCATACTGTCTGCCGATCGCCAGCTGCCGTTTGCTGATGATATAACGATAATGACGCTGTAAAGCACTGAAACGGGCATGAAAATCTTCATCTACCCGCTCGACGGTAATTATTCTGACATCATCGGATAAAAGCGCGTTGGCTCCACGGTGTAGTGTTTTCAAGCCCAATTTGCTCTTTGTTTTGAAATTCGCATTTTGGGCAAGCGCATGCACGCCCGCGTCCGTTCGACCTGCCGTAAAGAGCGTAACCGATTCCTGTAAAAGCCGGGCAAGGGCCTCCTCAACAACCTGCTGTACGGTTCTCGCCTTCGGTTGGCGTTGCCAGCCGGAAAAATGGGTTCCGTCATATTCCAATGTCAATAATATATTGCGCATAGGTGTAAATATGTACCGGTCTGTTAAAGACTCCTTTCCAGGAAAAATAATAAAATAACGGTTATCAAAGAAGCGGATAAAACCATATAATCTGTTTTTGCATAGCGCAACATTTTATAACTGCTGCGCCGGGCGCCGCTACCGTAACATCTGGAGTCCATCGCCAGAGCCAGATCATCGGCACGACGAAAAGCGGAGATGAACAGGGGCAGCACCAGCGGGATCGTACTTTTGAGCCGCTGAAGTAAATTACCGCCAAAACGAGCACCCCGCGACACCTGAGCATTTTTAAGCTGCTCCGCTTCTTCCAACAGGGTTGGAATAAAGCGCAAAGAGAGGGTCAGCATCATAACCAACTCATGAACAGGAACACCCAGCCGTTTTAGCGGTGATAACATTTTTTCCAGGGCATCGGTTATCTCTATGGGAGAAGCGACAAGTGTCAAAAAAGCAGCAAAAAGAACCAGCAACGCAAGACGAATACCGAAAATCAACCCCAGACGAATACCTTCTATGCTAACGGTTAGGTGCAACGCGGAGCAAGAAAACACCACGGTTCCCGGTGTATTCCAAATATGAATCAACAACGTCAGTATAAACAACCAAAAAAAGGGTTTTAAATTGCCCAAAACCAGCCTTGGTGGCAATTGCGATCCAACCAGCATCACGATTGTCAACAAAAAATATATGGCCAGTGAAAGAAAATGATAAGCAAAAAGCAACCCGGTCATGAAGAGCATGAGAGAGATAAGTTTAGTGCGGGGATCAAGCCGGTGAATAAAAGACTCTCCCGGAAAATATTGTCCAATCGTGATATCGCTAAACAAAATAAAATGTCCCAATTTAAACTTTTTAATATAATTAATTGTAAAAATAAAATCAAACAAAAACACAAGAGTTGTTTTGTCTTTTTTCTTGAACTTTTGAATCCTTTTCTTTACTTTCCCCTCTATATACACTGGTAGAAAACTTGTGTTCAGCACTTCGCAACTCAACAGTCCCCAAAGAGGAGGAATTTGCAATGAACTCTGATGACCTGAAAAAGTTTGTTCCCTTTGTACCGGTCACAACATCCATGCGGGAAATATCATTCAAGGCGCTGTTTCTCGGTATCATACTGGCTGTGGTGCTGGGAGCGGCAAATGCTTACCTGGGCTTAAAAGCAGGTATGACGGTTGCAGCCACCTTTCCTGCGGCGGTAATCGCCATGGCGGTTTTGAGACCATTCAAGGGTACGATTCTGGAAGAAAACCTGGCCCGTACAACCGGTGCGGTAGGTGAAGCGCTGGCAGCAGGCGCGATTTTTACCATTCCCGCTTTTGTCCTGGCAGGCGTATGGGAAAATTTCGACTATATGCGCAGTACCCTCCTGATGCTGGTCGGCGGTGTGTTAGGCGTTCTCTTTGTAATCATTCTGCGGCGAACCCTCATCGAAGATCAGACCCTTCCCTACCCCGAAAGCAAGGCCTGTGCGGAAATTGTCAAAGCCGGGCAAGGCGGGCAATCCGGTGCCAAGTATGTCTTTGGTTCCATGGGGCTGGCCGCCTTTCTGGAGCTCTTTAAAAACGATAACGGTATCCGGGTCATTAAAGATTCTGTAACCGGATTTTTCCAACTGCAAACCTCCAAGGTCATGCTTTTGAATAGTGAAAGCAAAATTATCCAGACAATAAGAGATACCGGCGAACAAATCAAAGCCACCTTTAGCTTTAAAGGGGGCTTTTTGCTGCAGAGTCCGGCTTCCTCCCCTGCTTTTGTGGGAGTGGGCTATATTATCGGATTTAAACTCGCTGCAATTACCTTTTCCGGCGGGGTTTTCGGCTGGATCTTTTTGATGCCCATTGTTCTCTTTCTAATGACTGGACAACTGGAACCCTTTGCCGAAACCCAATCGTGGGTGATGGTCTCCAAGGCTGCCTATAGCGCCACCGTAAAACCCATCGCCGTAGGCGGTATGCTCGTCGGTGCTTTTTATACATTGTTCAAAATGCGCAATAACCTCATCGGCGGAATATCAAAAGGCATTTCCGATATCAAGGCCGCCGGCAGTACAGACCAGAATAAAGTAAGCCGAATCGATAAAGACGCACCTTTCGGAATGGTTCTCCTCTCCATCGGCATTTTAATTGTTTGTATGGTTATTCTC
>CAZMUU010000048.1:1389-9660 GCA_964569215.1 uncultured Cytophagia bacterium | reverse complement strand
GTTATTCTCTATCAGACTTTCAGTCATAACTGGGGATCCGCGGTTCTCGCGGCTGTGGTGATGGCCATTGCAGGATTCATCTTTGCCGCGGTAGCCGGTTATCTTGTCGGTATTATCGGCAGTTCTTCCAATCCTATTTCCGGTTTGACGCTATCGACGCTATTGATCGCAGCTCTTCTCATGGTCGTCGTCGGCATGAAAGGCGACCCGGGGGTTGCTGCAGTTCTGGCTGTTGCATCAGTAGTATGCTGTGTGGCTGGAGTTGCGGGAGACATGATGCAGGACTGGAAAGTGGGATATATCCTTGGCGGTACGCCCTGGAAAATGCAGATCGGAGGTATGATCGGCGTTGTGGCGGCATCCCTCGTTTTGGTTATCCCCATCATGTTACTGCATCAGGCAAATGGAATCGGTAGCGAGGCACTGCCTGCACCCCAGGCAGGCTTGATGGCGATGATGAGCAAAGGTATCGTCGGCGGTGAAATGGCCTGGCCCCTGGTGATAGCCGGAATGTTCTTCGCAATTGCACTTATTCTGATCGGTTCACCATCACCGATGCTGATTTCCGTCGGTATGTATTTGCCCTTTCAAACCACTTTTGCCATTTTTGTCGGCGGCCTGATCAAACACATCGTTGAAAGACAAGCAGAAAAAAAATCAAAACAACCCTCTGATAAAGACGTTGTCGAAAATACCGGCCTGTTATTGGCATCCGGGCTCGTTGCCGGAGAAGCACTAACCGGTATTTTACTGGCAGCTCTGGTTGTAGGTAATGTAAATCTACGCAATATATTTGGTTTGCCCGAAGGATTTGGCGGATTCTGGTGGCTGGGTATCGTCACATTCCTCATTCTCGGCTATGTGCTCATCAAATATCCGATCCAAAGAATGCTGAATGAAAAGAAATAAAGAGTCTAAAAGCAAACAACAGGAAAATCTTTTGGAGTTTATTCCCAGACACAGCGTTGATTGGGAAAAAAATGACGATAACCGTATTATTTTGCAGGTACCAAAATTTCAAAAGCCTATTCTTGTTAAACAAGTATTGCCGCGCCTGAAAAATCCAAACATGCGGGTTACCCTCGATGATTTCGGTACGTTCGTGTGGAAAAACATCGACGGCGAAAAAAGTGTACATCAAATCGGCGCGGCATTACATGATCATTTCGGAGAAAATGTTGAACCCGTTTTCGAACGATTGGGAATGTTTATAAGGCAACTCGTCAGCATGCACTGTCTGGTTCTATTCAAAAAAAACAAATAACGAAATCATCCGATTCCGCCAGGGGGCTTCTCCGAAGACCAATTATCAATCAAAGGATCACTATGACCAATATGGAAAAATCTGCGCATACGGTGGTCAAAGAATGCCTGCAGATTAAAAGCGACGAAGTGGTTCTGGTTATATGTGATGAACCACAACTGGAAAAAGCCGGGCTCTTGTATAAAGCCGCCTATATGCGCTCAAAAAATGTCCAGCTGTTACAGATACCCCGTTCACAACTCGAAAAGGGCAATCTGCCCGGTGTTGTGCAAGAATACATGCAGAATATGGACGTCATTATTGCAATCACCTCTTTGTCTATTTCCCATACAGCTGGACGCAGAGCTGCATGCAAAAGAGGAGCCCGCTGTATCAGCATGCCGGATATTACCGACCAGACGTTCAGCAGATTGTCCCGCGCTGATTATCAAAAAATGTCCCGCTTATCCTTAAAAATAAAAGACATCCTCACCATCGGAAAAGAAGCCCGGCTCAGTGCGCCCAACGGTACCGATCTTTACATTTCCATTAAAAACCGACAGGGATACGCTGATATTGGTTTGGTTCATGAGGCCGGAAAATTTTCCAATCTGCCGGCGGGTGAGGCGTCGATCGCTCCTGAAGAACTTGGGTGCGAGGGCACATTGGTTGTCGATAGCGGCATGGGAATTCTGCCGCAGGATCGCGAGCCCTTGTACATTTCGATCAAAAACGGCAGAGCTATCAGAATCACCGGAGGGAATTCCGCCAGGCGTCTAAGCCGGCATTTGAGCCGCTTTGGCAAAAACAGCCGTCTGGTTGCCGAGTTCGGTATCGGCACCAACAGCTCGGCAAAGCTATGCGGCTACAGCCTGGAAGATGAAAAAGTACTCGGAACCGCTCATGTCGCCCTCGGCAACAATATTTCCTTTGGAGGTAGCAACGATGTACCCATTCACCTTGACGGTGTTATCTATAAAGCAACTGTAATGATCGATGGCAAGAATATTCTGAAAAACGGAAAATGGGTTCTCGGTTAAAAATAGAAAAAGCGAAGGTATAGATACACAACCGGAGCAGAAAACGTCAGACTGTCAAAACGATCCATAATTCCACCGTGTTCCGGAATAATCGAGGAAGAATCCTTCACACCGACATCTCGCTTGAACATGGATTCAAACAAATCTCCATACTGACCAACACTTCCTACAATTGCCCCGACAATGAGCGAGTCTGAAACTCTTAATTCATTAATGAAAAGCAAATGAAAACCATACGCGGTCAAAATCGAAAAAACAAATCCGCCGATGGTGCCTTCGATGGTTTTATTGGGACTGATACGTTCAATGAGCTTGTGCTTGCCGAAATAGGAACCGATTAAATATGCAGCGGTATCACAAATCCAGGTGGCCAAAATGATCATGGCGATCCATTTTCCTGCCGGAGTCGGGTCCAGGCCATATGCCCGCGGCATTTCCCGCAGCAACACAAAACTTCCGAACAGAATGCTGTATAAAAGTGAGCCATATACCGTGATGGAGACGTTTAATATAGGAGACTCTTTTTTACGGTAGATTTCGATAAATAAAAGTCCAATGAGAAACAACATCAAAAAAGGCAAAAGCGCATGTTCGCCATAAAAATAAAAGGAGACAACGACGAAAAACGATATCATCAGACTGAACGGGTAGTGAGGAGAGGATTTTTTCTCTGCCAAATCATAAAATTCTTTCACTGACAATAAAACAACGAGCAAAACGAATCCCAGCCATACCAGGCCACCTTCCAGTGCTGCCAAAACAATGAGAGGTCCGAAAACAAAGGCGATAAGGGCACGGATAGCGAATGATTTATAGTTCAAGTTACCTCCCTGAGCAAAGCAGTTCGATTATTCGGTTCAATAGGGCAGCTTAACGATTGAAATTTCCACCGGCGTGATACCCTTTTCGACAAATCCCAGACGCTTGGCAGCTTCAAAGGAAAGATCAATGATGCGATCTTTAACAAAGGGTCCTCTGTCGACAATCTCCACCCGTACAGAGCGATTATTGACCTGATTGGTGACCTTAACAAGAGTCCCGAATGGCAATTCCGGGTGAGCAGCGACCAGGTCGCGCATATCATAAATCACACCGCCGGCTGTGGGCTTGCCGTGCTGATCATCGGCTGAAAAAGAGGCCAACCCTATTTGCTTGAAGACAAAAGCCGTCACCGGCAGATGACGGGCTGCAGACCGGGATTGGATTTCGACATTCCCGTCGGTTGTTTTATTTTTGGAATACCAGGAGCAGGAAAGCCCCAGAAATATAAAAACCAGTATCGAGATTTTCATCATATTACAAGTGATCCCGTAAAATCCGAAATGTGATGAATGTGATTTTCAAGACAATAATCGCCAATGCCTTCAACCACCTCCCGGCCGATTGCAGGATTGACAAAATTTTGCGTACCGATCTGGACGGCACAGGCCCCCAGCAACAAAAATTCGAGCGCATCCGTTGTATCCGTGATCCCGCCAATAGCGATTAAAGGCAGCGTCGTCCGCGTTAAAAGCTCATACACTTTGGCCATGGCGATGGGTTTTATCGCGGCTCCGGAGAGCCCCCCGGTAATGGTCGAAAGCCTGGGCTTTTTCTTACGCAGGTCGATAGCCATACCCACCACCGTGTTAATCGCCGAAATAGCATCAGCACCGCCATTTTCAACCGCTTTTCCCACATCGCCGATAGAGGTAACATTGGGCGTTAACTTGGTAATGAGCAAACGCCTGGTTTTTTTTCGCGCATTTGCTGTGACCTTTTCCGCGACAGCTGCATCGGCGCTGAAAGAGAGCCCCCCTTCCTTAACATTGGGACAGGAATAATTGAGCTCATATCCGTCAATACCGTCCACCGGCTCCAGCTTTTCGACAACCCGTGCGAATTCATCTCCCGTTTTTCCGGCGATATTGACGATCAGTCGCGTCTTTATTTTACGCAGGAAAGGCATCTTTTCCCGAATAAACGACTCTACGCCGCTGTTCGGTAAACCGATTGAATTGAGCATTCCTCCGGTGGTTTCAACAATCCGTGACGGCGGATTACCAGGACGAAAATCTTCAGTAATTGTTTTGGTGACGACGGCCCCCAGAACAGAGGGATCAAAAAAATCACAAAATTCACCGGCATAGCCAAACGTACCGCTTGCAACCATTACCGGATTTTTAAACTCAACCGTTCCAATTTTGATGCTTAGATCAACCATCGATAACAATCTCATTGATAGGGAAAACCGGCCCATCGGTGCAGGCGAGCAGATACCGCTTTTCACCGGGTTGATCGAGAGGTACCGCACAACCCATACAGGCCCCAAACCCGCATGCCATAACATTTTCTACCGATACAAATGCCGGAAGGTTAAACTGTTTTGATATCTTTTGCACTTCTTTTAACATCAACGTCGGACCACAGGTGTATAAAACGGTTTTGCGTTTCAGATCGGCTGTTTCCAGGTACCGCCATAACGGTTCGGTAATCAAACCAGTCTCGCCTTCCGACCCATCATCCGTGGTCAGATATAAAGTGGCCTCCAGCTGTTCAAAGGCTTTCAGACAGCAAAAACGCTCCGCCGAAGCAGCGCCGTAAAAAATCGTTTTCTTTATATCTCTGTGCTCAAGCTGCTGTAAAAAGAGATAAAAGGGTGCTATTCCCAACCCGCCGGCTATTAAAATAACTTGTTCGGTATCATCGGGACACTCGAAGGAATTCCCAAGCGGGCCGAGCATATTGACTTTGTCGCCTTTTTGTATGTTTTTCAGCGCCAATGTACCTCTTCCTACAACATCGAATAAGACGGAAAAATATCCTTTGTCCAAATCCACCCGATGAACGCTGAAAGGACGGCGCCATAAAATCTCCTTACAACGCGGTACGGATATATTGACAAACTGGCCGGCACGAAAAAGAGGAGTCAGGTCCGGCTCGTGGAAATCGAGCCGGTAAACAGATTTTGTCACCTTTTCCTTTGAATAGAGCGGTGCCATAAACATTTTTTTTGAATTTTGATTCATGGATTGTCCCGTCAGTAAACAATATTATTACCCCGGCCGGTCCGGCAAAAGCAACGCGCTCGTTTCCAGGCGGAAAACGATATTTTTCCGGAAAAATATGCTATATGTTGTTGTAATATATATCCACACTTTCGAACGATTTCATATTGAGCATGACGGATTGGCTGAAATCCCGCTCTAATTCGGCTCCCTGGAAGGCACTTTTTCATCCGGATGTTCCCGCTCTGCATTTCTCTTTGCAGAGCTATCCGGTTCAGAATTGCTTTCTTTACCGGCCGGCGGCAATTCAGGCTCAACAGCACTCTTTTGCGGTACAGGCTCGGTTACATGACGCGTACTATCATCCTGTACTTTGGGTTCATTGATCATTCGCTGCCGATTGGCCTCCCTCAGGCTATCGGAAGGTGGTTCAATCGAAAGTGTTTGCCCAGGTGTGAATTCCTCAATATTTCGCATATTATCCTGTACTTTGGGCTCATCGATCATTCGCTGCCGATTGGCCTCCCTCAGGCTATCGGAAGGCGGTTCAGCCGCGAGTGCTTGCTGTTGCTCGGAAAGGCTGTCTGCCGGTACCACAGACGTCATGGTAATCGCAGACGAATCTGTAGCCGCAGAGTCCACATCCGCCTGCGAGTCAGTCAGGTGAGTTGAATCCGCTGCCGCTTTTACAGAATCCGCTTTGGATTTTTCAACAGCATCGATCTTTGGTTTTAATATCTTTGCATAGCGAGACTGTGGATTTTCCTGTAGCAACTGTTCGTAATAGGATATTGCCTGATCATATCTGTAGAGTTCATGCTCATATATCCAGCCGATCCCATACGTTGCTTTTTCCGCCCACGGAGAATCGGGATATTTCTCAATGACCGTGGCATAAAGATCCAGGCTTTTATCCAGATTGTAATCATCCATATACAGCGTTTCAGCCCGTTTAAACAAGACCTCTGCCGAATCGACCCGGTTTGTTAAAAGTGGCAACCCCAACGTCTTGCGGGCTCCCTCAGCCTGAGGAGCATGCGGATACAATTCAACCAATTTATGATATAGTGAATCAGCGACCTGTTTGTCATCCAGATAATCCTCAAACGTATAGGCCAGGGAATAGAGCGCTCTCGCAGAGGAAACCGTATCAGCCGCAGCATCCAAGACATTCAGATAGAGATTAACTGCAGAATCGGGTTTATTAAATTTAATCAGAAGCAACTCCGCCAACGCGAGCTGCTTTTCAGCCAAATCTACCCGCTTTTTTCGTTCTTTCTCCTTCTCCGATAGCGTATCCACTGCAACAGCCTGCATATCTTCCTGCGCTGTAAGCGAATCAGCAGTGACGCCTGCATTGACTGTCTGGGTTTGTGCCAGCGCAGCTCGCTGTATATCGATTTGGGTTAACTCGCGAAGCGAAACGGGCGGGGGGCGATCCCGACCGCTATAATTGACCCACATACCATCCGGACTCAGATTGATCGGGCCATCATCCGCCTTGACTTCTTCCTCTTCATTGCTTTCATCACTGGAATCCGCCGCCACGTCGCGGCCTTCCAGCCTGGCAATTTCGTTGGTCAATTCAAGCAACAATTCAATATCGGCTGCTCGCTCTTTGGAACGGGGCGTAACAATCGAATTTTGAAACTCTCCCCGTACCATGTCATAATATTCTTTGGCTTTTTTATAATCGCGGTTTATATATTGCTCCAGCTCCGCCAGAGCAAAATAGCTGCGTGCAGAAGCGTCGGTTCGTTTATGTTCGTCGATAATCTCATTATACCATTCAACCGCTTTTTCCAATTCACCATTTAACTTTAAATTCTCTGCCAGTTGAAATTTGATCATTGGAATGCGTTTTTCATCCATTTCCTTTGACAACAGATCTGAAAATGTTTTAATGGCTCGCCGGTAATCACTGATTAAACTATAGGCTTCACCGAGTTTATACTTGGTCTGAGAAGCAAAATCCTCATTCGGGCTCGAATCGAGAGCTTTTTCAAAAATGTCGGGAGCCTGACGATACTCTTCCAGCTGAATCAAACATTGTCCCAATCTGTAATAGGACATCGCGCGAATAAGCTTGTCATCTGATTCCTTGGCCGTTTTCTTGTATTCGTCAACAGCCATCTCATAATTCTCTTTTTCATAATAAAGCCCGCCCAATTCATAAGCCGCTTCTTCCTGCACCCGGTTATTGAGGCGGTTATCAATGGAGAGTTCCCGGAACCGGCGTTCAGCTTCATCAAAGCTCTGTAAACCTATAAACGTTTTAGCCAGCAAAAGCCTGGCCTCAGGAATAAAATCACTCTGCGGATAGAGTTGGATCAATTCCTCAAACTTTCGTTTCGCTTTTGCATATTCTCGACGGTAATAAAAACATTCACCCAACAACATCAGGGCGTTATCCACCCAGCGACTTTCGGGGTAAAATTCGAGTACTTTGGAGGCTTTTTCGATCGCCTTTTGATAATTTTGCATCTCTGTACCCGTAGGCCTGGTGTTATCCAGGGCGTTGTATTGACCTCTTCGCTTGAGCTGTTCCTTCTCTTCGGCAGACAGTTCAACGATCTGGCTGCGCATACGTTTAGTCCGCTCCTTTTCTGCAATACCATAGAATTTTTTAGCATTGTAAAAGGTATTATAGTATGCACAGCCGCTGAATAAAACGACCAGAATCAATGGAACCAGGATATATGGAGAAAATATTTTAATCTTTGTTCTCACGAGCCCTTTCTTCTTTTACCAATCTATACAATTCCGGTAAAAGCGTTCCAGCGGTTCCCAAATAACTTTCATCAACCATGGCGGAGATCTCCGTTCGCTCAAGATTGATCTCAACCACAAATGCACCCTGATGTTTCGCCTCGAGGGGAAGCGAAGCCGCCGGTTGAACAACCGCTGATGTTCCGATGGACAAATAGACGTCAGCCCGTTCAGCCGCAGCAAAAGAATCATAAAGCGGCTCTTGCGGTAGCATTTCACCAAACCAGACAAC
>CAZMUU010000048.1:0-1379 GCA_964569215.1 uncultured Cytophagia bacterium | reverse complement strand
ACATCCGGCCGCATCAGTCCGCCGCATTGGCAGCGGGCGACGTTGTCACCGGGGAAATTTTCATCTGTCAACTTGCCACAGGTATTGCAGCGATTACGCGATATATTGCCGTGCAATTCCAAAACCCGTTGACTTCCGGCCCGAATATGCAAACCGTCTATATTCTGAGTGGAGAGGGTAAAATCGTCATAATCGGATTCCATTTCTGCCAAAACACAGTGACCGGGGTTCGGCTCAATGTCGTTCATGAGTTCCCGTCTGTACTGATACCACTGCCACACCAGATCGGGATTTTTCAGAAAAGCATCCATACTCGCCAGCTCTTCAGGCTTGAGTTTGTTCCAAATACCTTCCTCACCGCGAAAAGTGGGAACACCGCTCTCAGCCGAAATGCCGGCGCCGGTTAAGACCGCTACGCTTTGCGCCCCCGCCAATCGCTCTATAACCTCTTTTGAAAATTGCACATCCATTTCTCTCAAATGATCACGTTTTTTACACGATGATACCGATAACAAGTTCCGGAATAAGCTAAAAATTAAATCGCTTTTTCGCAAACGAAATTTATGGTAATTCGTTCAACGCTTTCAACCGTTCACGGGCTTTTCTTATATACTCAAGTGAACCCTTGTGATACGGATTGATAGCAAGCGATTTTTCCCACTGCTCGATTGCAGACTGGTATCTTTCCGTGGAATAAAGCTGAATTCCCAAATTATAATATTCTTCGACCAGCTCATTCAAGCGCACATGACACCGCTCACGCATCTCCAGCGCACTGCCATGATCGTCATCTTTCTCAAGTACCTGATTGAACAGTTCCATTGCCTCTACAAAGTGGCCCTGATTATACTCCTGTTCCCCTTTTTCAAACAGAGATTCAACACTCATCGCAGACATGATTTCATCCCGCATTAGAGACGCTTCCTCCACCCCCGGCTGCATAACATTCAGACTATCCAGAGCGGCAAGCGCCTGACTGTAATCGTTACGCTTATAAAAGGCCTCTGCTCTTTGCAGATAGTAAATGGACTTGCCCCGTGCATTTCTGCTGATCTCGTCGAGATACTCCTGTGCCTCTTTTCGTTGCGGATCTATTAACAGAACATTACGGAAAGCTTTCTCTGCCCGCTTGAATTCTCCGTTTTTATAGGCCTGCTTTGCGATTTGTATTTGCTCTCTGATACCGTTCTCTATCGCCTGTTCCAGGCTGCGCTTTCGCTCCAAGGCCGTTCGATGGCCGGGATCGATCTCCAATATCTGCTTATATTCCCCAAGTGCCTGCCGAATCCTGTTGTTCTCCTCGTGCCGGGTCGCGCCGGCTATAAGATCAGCGATTTGCCGGCGGTTTTGGCGTTGTTCGATATGAACCTTGTTAAGAT
>CAZMUU010000047.1:14614-16230 GCA_964569215.1 uncultured Cytophagia bacterium | reverse complement strand
GCATCGGACAGGATTCGAGCAAATTCAGCCGCTGCGGTTTTGATGTAATGATGAATATTCCAATTCTTGATCCGGATCGATTGCTGACCCCCCGGTTGGTATATGACCGGATAAAAAATAATTCTCCTCAAACCGCCATGCCTTTTACAGAGTATCCGCAACAACCTGCTTTTCGCGGTATCTCCGGCCTTTATATGTTGCGTACAGACAATCATTCTTTTGTCCCTTCACTGGAATATCATTGGCCGCTAACCTATTATCTCGGTGCCCATTTGTTTATCGATTATCTCCTGGTCAGCGATCGGCTGTCGCATTTATCCTGGACACGGGTTCCCTGGGCTATCGGGCTCGGCGCTGATGTTCACACAAAAAACAAAGAGCTGGCAAGGGGGTATATTGCTGCCGGCTCGGAAGGCATCCACCTGACCTTTACAATCGGACTCGATTCTGTTGTCAATAACCGGTCGGCCTGGGAATAACAATGATGAAAAGTGCAATGACAACTCTGTCTCTATTGCCGGCGGCAATGATACTGTTTTGGAACTGCGCTCCGACGCCGGCGACCTTCACAGATGATGACCCCATTTACCATCTGAACGACAACATACCGATTCCAATACCGGAAAACCCTCGCACCGTCCGTTCGCTGCCGGCAGACAAGAACGCCAGAGACGTCAATCGCCTGGACGATGTACCGGCATCGAGCTGGTATATTCCCAGATTGGGGTATCAAAATATATCCCCTGCAGAGCTGGTAAACGGCCCTGCTGAGATCGGTTTGCCGGAGGTACCAATAACCCTGATCGCGATCAAACACCACCGGCATCACCCATCCCTGGTTGTCCGCGATAGCCGCGGAATTCAGTACTTGCTTAAATTCGCTCCTGATGATTCAAGTGCCATGTTCACTACCACCTCATTTATCGTAAATCGCCTCTTTTGGGGCTTTGGTTATTTTGTGCCGGAAGAGCATATATTTCAATTCAGCCGCAGGGATTGTATCATTGATATCAAAAACAAAGGTGACCTTGAAAATATTCGGCATTTGCTCGATAAGCATACAACGTCAACCCAAAAACAATACCGATGCATTGCCGGCCGTTTTGTGCCCGGTTATTCCCTGGGCCCGGCCGCTCAACAGGGGGTGCGTAAAGAGGATCCAAATGACTGGTTCCCGCATCAGGACCGCCGGGTGTTGAGGGCGTTGCGCGTATTCGCTGCGTTTACCAATATGGCTGATATGGGTCCCCATCATACACTGGATGTCTATATGGGGAAACCGGGCAAAGGGTACATCAGACATTATCTCATTGATTTTGGTGATGCATTCGGAGTCATCACATCCAGAAAAAACCGTATCTGGGCTGGTTTTCATCACATCTTTAGTTTTGCAGATATCTTTACAGATCTGGTAACTCTGGGTTTTTATAAACCGGATTGGCAAAAGGTGAAAAACACACCGTGGAAATCCGTGGGTCTCTTTGAATCGACACTTTTCAAACCGGAAAAATGGAAAGAAATCTATCCATATGCGCCGATCCGCAAAAGTCAACCTGCAGACAATTATTGGGCTGCCAAAATTCTGGCCGGATTGACGGATACCCACATCTCTGCGT
>CAZMUU010000047.1:0-14604 GCA_964569215.1 uncultured Cytophagia bacterium | reverse complement strand
CACTCGAATTTTTCTATATAAAAGAGGATACCCTCTATTTAAAAGATATCCACCGAGCTCTTTTTGCAGAAAAAAAAGCAGCGTATTACAGAATAAAATTTTATGATCAGAGAAAACGACAGGTTCATCCGGCAACAACGCTGGCTTGTGACGACTCGGTGGTAAAGATTCCGGCGTTCTGCACCCTTGTCGATAAAGCAAAAGGGTATCTCAGATTGGAAATCAATAAACTGACCAAAACCCGGCCACCATCGACTCGTTTTCATTTTTCGCAACAAAACAAGGGTACCGTTAAGCTTGTCGGCGTGGTTCATGGTAATGATATGTGAAAATCACGGATAAAATTTCACTTGCATGGCGGTAAGGAATAAAATAAATTAAGCCAATCGCTCTTTATGGCGAATTGCTCAACCGCTCAGTGCCGGATTGAAGCCGGACAATACAGATCTGCATTACCTTCCCGGCGAACAAAAAGTGGTTCGGAACGGGTAAATCAATGACCGGAAATTTGATTTCTGAAATTGTTTTTTAAATTCATGATTAAACGGCTCGGTTGAAAAATCCTGAATTTTTTATTAAAAAGAATTGTTTTAAAACATATAAAACCGAAATGATAAAAGTTAACACTGAGACAATACAAGTAAATCTTGGAGAGCGAGAGGATTATCATAAAAAGAGGAAAACATATAAAAATTCTTCTGACCTTTATTCTGTTGCTTTATTTCTCCGGTTGCGCCCAGCGCGGTCTGATCAGCGAAAAACCCGATACAATCTACGACATACCCGATCTCTCAGCCACCATGGACCATAGCCACAATCCGGTTTTTCTCGTGTACGGCGACACCCAAACCGGCTGGCGACTGGCGGAAAAGTTTATCTGGCGCAAAAATTGGCTAACCTGGAAAATGCTCTGTTTCCCATTTTATCAGCTGTACTGGTTATCCAGCGGCTTTATCGGAACCATTAATTTTCTCCGCTATCAACCCGATTATGGCATTGAACAGCAACGCCGGGTACGCGATGCCATCCTGCAATATCATCGGAATAATGATCTGGATTTTATCGTGCATCTGGGAGATAAAGTTGCCGACGGTCGTTATCCATCTCACTGGCGACAATTTTTAACGCTTAATAACCTCGAAACCCCTCTGCTTTCCACGCTCCCCTATTTTACGGTTCTGGGAAATCATGAAGTTACAAACGATACGGTTTACGGGAAACCGAATCATCGTACACTGTTCGATCAACCAGGATTTTACACTCTTGATTTTCCCGACCTGCGCTTGATCGTGGTCAATTCCAACTTTATTCTGGACCAGGACGGCTTGTTCGATATGGAAAAACAAAATGCACTTCTCAAGCAATGGTTTATCAGCAATAATCCCGATACACCGGCCTGGCTGCAAAAGCAGCTCTCAAGCCACCATGCCTTCAAGATTGTTTTTATGCATCACCCCCTTGTCTCTTTCGGCAAGCATCATTCAAACTGGTACAACAAGGCCTATGGACAATCACTGCGACAAAAACGCCTGTCTCTGCTCAGATTATTCGACGACCGGGATGTCGATATCGTTTTCAGCGGTCACGAACATTACTACGCCCATAATCTGATTCGTACCGGCAACAGTAAAGACTTTCTGCACCAGATCATTGCATCGGCAGGGGGAGTACCACTGCGAGATTTACCAGGCAAGCAAAAAGTAGCATCGGCATGTAAAAGATACAAAGCCGATAATATTCATGTACGTGTTATGAAACAGGAAAAAAAATATCATTACTGTGTCGTTAAGGTCGAAGGTACCAGTCTGACTGTCAACATTTACGGAATTGATGACGATTTATCAGTGTATCCTGTTGATGAAATTGTTCTGAAAAATGAATAATTTTTTCATTCACCTATATCGGAGTAAGAATGAAAAAGGACAAGAGTGTTCTCGATAAATTTTTAAATATTTTCACTGACGTGCATGCCGGGGAGGGCATAAACGCATTGCTGCTTTTCTTTAATCTCTTTATCATCCTGACCGCATACTATATTATCAAACCGGTCCGGGAAGCTTTGATTCTGTCGGGAAGCGGAGCCGAAGTGAAGAGCTATGCCGCCGCCGGCCAGGCGATTTTATTGTTGGGATATGTTCCCCTCTATGCCTTGTTGGCAAGCAAATTTCCCAGAAAGCGGCTTATTAATTTGGTCACCACCTTCTTTGCCCTCTGTCTGGCCGGTTTTTATTTACTCGCATTGCTTAACAATTCACCAGGTCTAAAGCTGAATATCCCTCTGGATATTATTTTTTACCTCTGGGTTGGTATCTTCAATATATCCGTTATTGCACAATTCTGGTCATTCGCCAATGATCTATACACTCCGGAAGCGGGAAAACGCCTCTTTGTCATCGTTGCCTTTGGAGCTTCGCTGGGTGCCGCTATGGGTAGCGGAATTACAACATTTCTCATAGAACCTCTGGGTGTATATCAACTGTTGCTCCTGGCCGGAGCGCTGTTAATAGTCAGTTTGATTATTACCAATATTGTCGATGCGCGACAAAAACAGCAGTTGATGGTGACAAATCTCAAGCAAGTCGAAAAATTCTCAAAACCACTGGATAAAAGCGGAGCCTTCCGTCTCGTCCTTAAGCACAAATATCTTCTGCTGATCGCCTTGCTTATGCTATTTATCAACTGGGTAAACACCACAGGGGAATATATTCTCGGCCGTATCGTAACCGAAACCGCAAAAGAGGCGGTCTTGATGGGTACAGCCGGGGGATTAACAGTGAGTGAATATATCGGTCGTTTTTATGCGGTCTTTTTTAATATTGTCAACTGGACTGCAATTCTAATGCAATTGTTTCTGGTTTCCCGCATCATAAAATATTTGGGAATTCGCATTGCAATTCTTATTTTACCCATGATTGCTCTGGGTGGCTATATCTTTATCGCAATCGTTCCCGTTTTGGCGATCATTCGTTGGATCAAAACAGCAGAAAATGCAACAGACTATTCGCTTCAAAACACCGTGCGAAATATTCTGTTTCTGCCGACCACACGAGAAGAAAAATACAAAGCCAAACAGGCAATCGATACCTTCTTTGTCAGGGCAGGTGACGTGCTTTCGGCCGTGTTGGTATACGTCGGTACTGCCATACTGACCTTTGGTATAAAAGAATTCGCCCTGGTGAATACGATATTGGTATTCGTATTACTGGTCATTTCCTTCATAATTGGGAAAATGAACAAAAACCTGGTCAAGGCTGATAAAAAGATATGAAAAACCTGTTCAGAGAACTTTTTGATATCAGAGAAGGTGAAGACCATCGTGCTGCACTAATGTTCAGTTATATTTTTTTGGTGATTTGCTCGCTGCTTATCGTCAAACCGGTACGGAATTCTCTGTTCCTCACACATATCGGCATAGAGCAATTGCCGGTGGCTTTTATTCTCGTTGCCATCGTAGCGGCCCTGGTTTCCAATATCTATTCCAGTCTATCAAAATCGATTCGGCTCGATCAGCTTATCATCAGCACCTTTTTCGTCTCAATCGCATTGCTTTTCTTTTTTCGTTATTTTTTGTATCTGAAATATCAACAGGACTGGTTTTATTATGCGCTTTATATATGGGTAGCGATTTTCGGGGTCATTACCACGTCACAATTCTGGTTGCTGGCCAATTATGTGTTCAACGCCCGTGAAGCCAAACGCCTTTTTGGCCTTATTGGGGCCGGAGGAATTTCCGGTGGTATTTTTGGCGGTTACCTGACCAAATTTCTCGCCCCGGTCGTGGGTACACATAATTTATTATTATTTTGCATCCTGTCTCTAAGCCTCTGCTCTCTGATTGCGGCACATATCTGGCAACTCTGCGGTAAGCAAAATTATTCCGAACGCTTCAGACAACAACAACGGTTATCCCGCAAGGTCAGAGAAGATAATCCTTATAAACGCCTGTTTCAATCCAAACACTTTCTCTTTCTCGCTGCTCTGGTGGGAACAGGTGTATTGGTCGCCAATATTGTTGATTTCCAGTTCAGTGCCATTGCCGGCAATATCATCAAAGACGAGGACAAACTAACCGCTTTTTTTGGATTCTGGCTCTCCAACCTCAGTATTCTCTCCCTTTTTATCCAACTCCTTCTAACCGCCCGCATTTTGAGCCGTTTCGGTATCACCCCGTCTCTCTTCTTCCTGCCGGTAGGTATTTTTGCAGGAGCGATTTCGATTTTATTTCAACCGGCATTGTGGTCCGCCATCCTGGTCAAAGTCAGCGATGGCAGTTTCAAGCAGTCAATCAATAAAGCCGCACTCGAACTCCTGGTTGTCCCTCTTCCGTCGGACATAAAAAACCAGGGAAAAGCCTTTATAGATGTATTCGTGGACAGCCTTGCAACCGGACTGGGCGGTGTTCTTTTGCTGATTTTTACCATCACATTGGGATTGAGTGTGCAGCAAATCAGTCTTTTTGTTATCGTCATGATCATGCTCTGGTTTTATCTCATCGTGCGGGTAAAAAAAGAGTACATCAACTCGTTCCGGCTGGCTCTTGAAAAACGCTCGATCAACCTCGATGAACAGACGATAAATATTGAAGATGCATCCGTCTATAACAGCCTGGTTAAATTGCTGGAATCGGGCAATGAACGCAAAATACTCTATGTATTGCAATTGATAGAGAATATCCAATATGATCGATTTATTCCCTATTTGCGAAAATTGCTCTCGCATCCGTCTGACGAAATCAAATTACAGGTGTTACATCTGATTAAAACCTATAGTTCGAAGGATTTTTCACCATCTGTTAAAGAATTATTGTTTCATGATAATTTTGACATTCAAGTCGCAGCGATGCGTTACCTTTATCATCAACAACCCGATTCGGAATCTCTTAAAGCCTACTTTGAATATAAAGAAATCTCCATCCGCACTGCCGCTCTCATGTGTGCGGCGATGGAAAACCGGGATGACAAAGAATTCAGAAAAACAGGGAAATTCAAGGAAATTTTCGATGCCTATATAGAGACCGACAGCAACAGCATCACCGAACCAAGATTTCGCGCCCGCATTGCTCAGGTCATCGGTATTGCCCGGGATGAAGAGTTGTACCCATTTTTGAGAAATCTGCTCAGAGATCAAAACACCATGGTACTACGGGGAGCCATCATTGCCGCCGGCCAAACCCGGAACCCTGTTTTTATCACACTATTGATCAATCATCTCAATACGAAAAGAGTAAGGCGTTATGCCCGACGCGCATTGGCAGCATATGGTGAAACCATCATCGACCAACTCGAAAACTGTTTAAAAGAGAGCGATAAAGATCCCCGCATTCGGCAGGAGGTTCCAAAAGTTTTGGCCCTTATCGGTACCCAGACTTCTGTCAACACGTTATTTAAATACCTCGATTTGAATGACCTGAGAATACGCTATGAAATCATCCGGGCGCTCAACCGACTGCGCATCAATTTTCCCATCCTGCGCTTCGATGCTTCACGGGTAAAAAAGAGAATTCTCCTGGAAACAGACCGCTACCTGAATACGCTCACCCTGCTGAGACTTCAGGACCGCATTATCGGTACATACGAGAACCGCGATATGGGCGATAAGAACGTCAAACAGGCCAGATATCTGCTCAACCGTGCCCTCGAAGAACGCCTGGAAGATAATTTGGAGCGAATCTTTCGCCTTTTGGCTCTGGTCTATCCGGCGAAAGATATACATATTGCTTATCAAGCCATCATCAGCAGCCAGAGCCACGTCGGAGCCAATGCTATTGAATTTTTGGATAATATTCTCGATCCGGATCTCAAAAAACATATTATACCTATCGTCGACAGATCACCGACCTTGGAAAAAATTGATGAAAAAATTAACCGGAATCTCCACCAGTCCTTTGAACTTGAAGCCTTTAAACGAATCCTACAGTCTGATGACAACTGGCTCAAAGCCTGCGTACTCTATCTCATGGCGGAATCGCTGACCAGTGAGCCGGAATGGATTATCAAGGAGTTGACATCCGACCCGGATCCAATCGTTCAGGAAACCGCACGGTTTGCTGTGAATAAAATAAAAAAATGAACAGCCGGATTGTTCCAAGAGGAAAGAAATCATGCTAACATCCATCGAAAAAGTACTTTTTTTACAGGATATTGATATTTTTGAAAACACCTCAACCGAAGACCTCGCCTTTATCGCTGCGATAACAGAAGAGATTGAAGCTAAAGCGAATACAGTGCTCTATAAAGAAGGAGAAAAAGCCGATTCCATGTATCTGGTCATCGAAGGATCAGTAAAACTGCATCAAAAAAATAGAGAGGTCATGCTTGCCAAACCAAAAGACTTTTTCGGTACCTGGGCATTGTTTGATGATGAACCTCGCGTGGTGGGTGCGACAACACTGGAAGAATGCCGTCTGTTAAAAATCGACCGTGAAGAATTCTATGATCTGCTGGCAGATCATACCAAAATCACCCAGGGTGTTTTAAAAACCCTTTCCAAACGCCTTCGCAGCCTGCTGAACAAAGTCAGAGTTGATGTTGAACCATCGTGATCCGTATCATTCCTCACATCTGCAAGCCTGGAAAATTTCTCTCTTGAGCTTGATAAAAAAGTTTATTATCTTTACAAAATAATGTCCTGTTGAGCTTAATTCGGGAGTGCTTTATGTCAGGTGAACAATCACCTCCGGATATTGTTATCGTTGATGACGAAGAAATGGTATTAACCAGCCTCAGTTCTTTTCTGAATCTGGAGACCGATTATAACGTTCATACCTTTTTATCCGCCAAAAAAGCGCTTGACTATATCAAAAAAAACAATGTCGATTTGGTGATCTCCGACTATTTAATGCCGGAAATGGACGGCATTACCTTCCTGGCGCAAGTGCGGGACGACAAGCCGGAAATTCCCCGCATCATTCTAACAGGGTATGCGGATAAAGAGAATGCTATCAAAGCCATCAACGAAGTGGGACTGTTTCAGTATATAGAAAAACCCTGGGATAATGATGACCTGCTCATCATCCTCAGAAACGGTCTTGAGAAACATAAATTGATGAAAAAGCTGCAGGAAAAAATCAGCGAAATCAATTCCGCCTACTCTGAGCTCAAGAATATTCAGGACGAAATTGTAAAAACCTTTATTTAAATTGCAGTGACAACTTGTAAAGGTTTACCCCCAGCTACAATTCTATCACCCTTTTAATTTCTGTTTCAACTTGACTAAATCCTAAAGTATTGTCCATCTTCAGGATGATGGCTTGTTGCGGACAAACCTCGACACAACGCCCACAGCCGCGGCACCGGTCGCTGATGACGGCTTTGCCGTTTTCGATTTTGATGGCATTGACAAAACAAATCTGCTGCAAACAGCGGCCGCAACCGTTACATGTCCCAAGCACCTCTACATCCACCCCCGGCGCTTTGGTGATTTTGGATTGAATGTGCGGTGCCAGATCGGGTATCATTTTCCACAGACAACTTTTCTGATCGTCTCGATTTCACCAAAATAGAGACGGTGATAATCCTTCAGCGGGTATTGTTTATCGATATCATCGCTGATGAAATTCTGCGGTTTAAAATCGTCGTAATATATTTTTCGGCACTCGACGATCAGCTCCGCCTCGTCAAAACCCGGTGCGGCCACCTTGTCGGACGCGATGGGCGTCAGGCCGGATTCTGCGATTTTGTCACTGTCACGACCGGACTTGCTGCCCAAAAGTTGCAATGCAGACCGGTATCGTTCAGGAAAAGCACAAAGGGTAAAGGTGTCATATTTCTCGGTAAATTCCCAGGTATAACGACTCGGCCTTACCACGATCTGTGCAAATGGTTTTTTCCACATGGTCCCAAAACTGCCCCAGGCAACGGTCATGGTGTTGAAGTGCCGCCCGGCATAATCCCCTGATGTCAGCAATAACCATTGATTATTCCACAAATCATGCGGCTGTATCGTCCAGTCGTTTATTGAAATTTTACGAAAAGACATGTTTTCCTCCCTGACCAATGATCGTCATATTTAAAGCTGTTCTGTTTCATCTCAGATTTTAAATAAAATAACAAAATAATTTTTTTTGTGCAAAAGAAAATGGCTATACCCTGATGATCCGGCGTGTATCACGGCGATCATCCGGTATCATATTAGCTCCTAAAAATATCGAGTATTATATCCATCGTAATGGATTGTGGTGTGATCGTCAGAAACCCTGCATCAGTTCCGGGCGCTTATAAATCCATAACCACACTTACGGTTCATGAGCTATAGATCAGCCAGCCAGAAATCTCACCGGTCAATACCACTGCAGGCTAAGATATCGCATGGCACAGAGTTGTGCCACGCAAAAAAATCCATCAATATCCCCGATCCAAAATCGAACCGCACCAGGTAAACACACCCTGAAACTGATCATCACCAATCCAAATAATAACATCTACCCTGACCTGCATAATATGATCATCTATGTCAAACAAAATGAAAAAATAAACAGGTAAAGTTAAACATATCTGTTATTCGTAACGTATATAAAATCTGATATAACAAATGCTCCCTGCTATGACCATCGCTTTTTATGAGATGTAACATATAGGAAGGAGAAAAACAATCTGTTTCGCTTGGAAAAAGCAGCACAAATCATTCGTGACTGCATTGCTGCGCACCGCAAGGTCAAAGTCTGTTGAGCACTGAACTCGATTACAATCATCGTAATTTAACCAAACATAGGAATAGGATCATGCAACGCAAAATCTTTCGAAACACGGGTCTCTTTCTACTCGCGGTTATCTTTTCGACCGGGCTTATGTTTGCCTTTACCGAACTACCCAGGTTGGCCGACCAATGGTTGCAGACAAATATAGAAACACCGCACTCGGATCCCGCCTATGACGCCATGCGTCACGAGCTGTTCTTTGACGCTTATGCGATCCGCCTGATCGGTTTTATCTGTCTCGGCGTCATCCTTTTTTTTATTATTCTTGGATTCGCTACGCGTAAAACCGGCTGGGCACTGGCGGGCAGCGTAGGCCTTTTTCTTCCCGTCTTTGCCACTTTTGCACACAGCATGTTTTATCTGGCCGGACTGGGACTCTTTAATGTCATCCTCTTTCCCTTTCTCGATATCTCAATGGCGCTGGTGGACCTCGGCAAGGTGGTGCTGATTCCCTACTGGATTTTGATATGGCTCTCCGGGCTCTTCAACTGGTATGCTCATGATTTTATCGTCCATGCATTCATGTTGATTGGAGCCTTTATATTTATTCTGGGAGTATTCACCTGGTTCCAGACACGCTACAGTAAAACAAACGTCGCCAGCAACTGGATCTACAGGTACTCCAGGCATCCTCAGTATTTGGGCTGGATTATCTGGAGTTACGGATTAATGCTATACGGACCGTCACTGAATCAAATGAAAAAAAGCTGGGGATGGAACAGTACCTTGCCCTGGCTGTTATCCACCCTGGTGATTATCGGAATCTGCCTGCTCGAAGAGATAAAAATGCAGGAAAAATCCGGCAAAACGTATAAAAAATACAGAGACAGTACACCATTTCTTTTTCCTCTTCCTGATCTTTTTAAAAAAATCATTAGCGCTCCCATGAGGATGGTTATTCGAAAACCGTATCCTGAAACGAAAAAACAGGCCGGAGTGGTGGTCGCGCTTTATGCCGTTATTTTTATGGGATTATCGTTATTCTGGGTCGACCTAAAGCCTGGCGATGAGGAGGCCATGCTTATTATCAAGCCCTATTCACAGCAAAAAGCAGACTCTTTGGTTTCGGAGATCCGCAAATCGCAACCGCGACGCAACCGGACCCTCGAACCCTTTGGCCATTTGGTGGCGATGGGAAAAAAAGCGACACCCGTTCTGATTAAATTAATTAAAGACCCCGATAGTGATGTCAGAGATATGGCGGTGCAGGCTGTTTACACATATAATATCAGACAAGCTATACCCTCTTTGATCAAAGCTATACATGACCCTGAATTTAGAGTTGCCCAATCCGCGATCCGCGCATTGGGAGAGCTAAATGCAACAAAAGCTGCAGATACGTTGTTTTATTTTCTCAAACACCCACAAAATGGCGTTCATGAGGATGTCATATTAAGCGCACTGGGCAACATAGGGGATCATCGCATCACTCCCTGGCTTGAAAAAAGACTGGAGAACAGCAAATGGTATCAACACAGCAGGGCACTACGCTCGATGATGCAACTCGATTTTGAGGCAGCCAAACCCCACATCTACAAATCGTTGCAGGACGAAAGAGACCTGGTCAGACGAGAGGCGGTCACCATGCTGCTTGAAACTCTTCCCGGGGATGCAATACCCTATCTGCAAACAGTTACCAACGATGACAATTGGGATGTACGCTTTTATGCTCGACAGGCGATACGATTGATAGAGAAAAAATATCACCAAGAATAAAACTATTTTTTCCCCAGCATGCTCAGCCTGACTTGACGAGTCGATCCAACTTTTTTGAGTGAAAATTTCAAACGAGATTCGACAGACAAGGCTTTATCAAAAAGCCTAAAGACTCTATATCCGAATACAGCACCATTCTTTAAAGTTTGATTTGGAGCATTTTTGTTTGGCTTGCTCCCGGGACACTTTATCGGCAAGAGTTATGCGAAAAGTACGATCGGGATACCGTGCGGATCGAAAATGGGGCTGATACACAACTTAATCCGCATGATGTACCTTTTACGGTCTTATAGACCTTGTTACAAATTTCAATACTTTCACTTATCGAACTCAGGCTGCAAGGGTATAAGGCCTAAGCAAATTTACGTTCCCGCCCTTCCAATGCATCGCTGCCGAACAATGTGGATACCATTCGGTGACGCTTCATTTATCCGGCAACGGGAATAACGTTATGAGCTCAAAGTAAAAAAATCACGCAGATTAGCAATAATAACATTTCTTACTGGCATCTTAACTTATTTTTTTTTATCTTGCATAAATTTAAGGAGGATATTTATGTTACGTAAATCACTAGTCATTGTCATTATCGGACTCTTATTCGCATGCGGTGGTCAGGATAAATCGGGTGTTAAATTACCACCGGATACTCCGGTTTACGATTTTGCTCAACAATTATCGGAAAAACTACCCTATCTGGATCCGGACGAGAACAATCCACTCATCAAAGCAGATAATTTTACCATTTCCACGGGTGAAGTTATACAGGCGATCTATTCATCCATGGGAAATCGCATTAATCAGTTTCAAAATCTCGATGCCGGCCGTCTGGAACAGATCATCAGTCAGAATGCAACCTTGCTGGCGGAACGAAAATTGATTATGACTGAAGCCGAAAAATCAGGCTTGACCGTCACTCCGGCAGAGGTTGATAGCGTCATTCAGATGCAGTTCAACCGTGGCGGAGAGGAAAATGGTTTTCAACAATGGTTGAATCAGAATGGACTGGATAAGGACTTTGTCCGCAACGATATCCGCAGGGGATTGATCATCAATCAATTTCTGGAGTCAAAGCTGGACGAAAAGACAGAGATCACAGAAGCGGATATAGAAAAAGCATACCAGGCGGATAAAACCGCTACCGTTCGCCACATTCTTTTCAATACCATGGGAAAAAGCGATTCCGCCCAGCAGGCGATCAAAGATCAGGCACAAGAGGTGCTCGAAAAAGCACAGGAAGGTGCTGACTTTGCCGAACTGGCCAAAAAATATTCAGATGATCCCGGCTCAAAAGAAAAGGGCGGCTTGTATGAAAATTTTGGTCGCGGGCGCATGGTTAAACCTTTCGAAGAAGCAGCCTTTAATCTTCCGATTGGATCGATCAGCGACCTCGTAGAAACCCAATATGGCTATCATATCATCAAAGTCATTGATCGCGAAAAAGAAGAACGTCCTCTTGACGAGGTTCGAACCCAGCTGCAGGCCCAGCTCAAACAAGCCAGGGAAAAAGAGGTCTATCAGGACTATATCGACAGCCTCAAAGAAAAAGCCGAGATAGAACAGGTTGAATTTTAGCAATAAAAACGCTTTGGCTTTTCACCTCGTATTCAGGCCCAACTCCAAACGGAGTTGCTGATTTTTCCATAAGCATTCTTTCATGATTCCTGTACCGATTCAATACAACGTCATGACCAACCTTGTCAATGTCCGGAACCGGCAGTTCCGGACGTTGACCGTTTATAGAGCAACAAGAATAAATATTTCAGGTACACCTGCGAAAGACGGAATATTCGCACGAAAAAATAAAGAAAATGCAACGCTCTGGGCAATGGGACAAGTTTTCGGTCGCGTTCGTTTGGCAAGAAGAATTCCGGAATAAGCTTGTCCTTTAAGCGCTCCCGGGAGATAATGATAAAGAGATAATTCATCAGATTATCGCTCAGAACCAATCTCTGTGAAGAGTGACTGAAGACATTGCAGAATGCCATCTTTTCGAGTATATATACCGGTCGGGTACGGCATTTTTCCATCACCTGAAGCGGCACCTCTGCCTGTAATAGATCAAAAGCGAGAGCCAGACCGGTTTGCAAAATTCGGTTAATATGATAACGCTTCGATAAGCCGATCAAATGCGACCATTGCTGTGGCTCGATATCCTTAACTATCTCGGAGATATCGCAGATCCATTTTAGCGATGAAAAGGCATGCTTGGCGCTGTGCATACAACTGAACAGTAGCAGATGGGAAGAATCAAAATTTTTAAAACCGATCCCGTTTATTTCAACCTCCTGAAGATTATCCCAGTGTTCTTCAAGGTGAAAGGCATGTTTCAGGCGTTTTTGTTTGACCAAATCCCAATGCAATTCAACGCTGCATTTTTTACCCCTGTGATAATATGACCAGTGGACATCATACCTGAAACTGTGAGACAGCTCCTCATCCGGTTTCTTCATCAGCTCATAACCCTGTTCCAGCAATATTTGATGAGCCCGCAAAAAATCATCCTTTAACACCAGAATATCAAGGTCGCAATACTGCCGCCAACCCGGATCACCATAAAACTGTTGGGTGAAAACAGGTCCTTTGTAGGGTATTGCTCTTATCGATTCGTTCTGTAAAAGCTGAATCAATTCCAAATGCTCTTTGAGCAAAATGGTTGAGGTATAGATATAGGTATAGAATCGTAATTTAACATCCTTGACACCCGACTGGGGCCAGATAGAAGAATCTATGGAATTGATGTTTTTATAAACAAGCGGAAAAACGCCCTGCTGGTGGGCCAGCTGAACCAGAGTCTTCCAATCAATCCGGTCATTGAGAAGCGACGATATACTTTGACGTCGATTCTCGCTCAATCGACTATGTGCCGACGCCAGCAGCAGGCGGATTTCGGGAGTAAGATCAAAGTGGGGTTTTTTCTTTTTCAAAATGGTCATCAGAACGATTTCAGCATATAAACAATCTTTACTTATTATTTATGGGTGCATCCACTTGGTTCGATTGCCGATGTTTCAGAGATTCCGAATCCAGATATTGCGGTAACTCACCGGATCGCTGTGATCCTGCAGCATCAAGGGTTCGCGATCGCTATGGGGCTCGTATTCAGGTTGACCTTTATAAACAGTTGGCCCTTTAAGCTCGGAATGATTTTGTATCAGTACGCCATTATGCAACACGGTCATAACCGCCGGCGAGACAACATTGCCATCAGCGTCAAACCGAGGTGCCGTATAGATAATATCAAAAGTCTGCCATTCTCCGGGTTCGCGGCATGCATTGACCAGGGGAATATGTTGTTTGTAAATGCTACCGGCCTGTCCATTGGAATAGGTTCGGTTTTCATAAGAGTCCAGAACCTGCAATTCATAACGGTTTTGCAAAAAGATGCCGCTGTTGCCACGTCCCTGACCCTTCCCGTCAACTTTTGCCGGTGTTCGCCACTCCACATGCAGCTGACAATCCCCAAATCCCTGTCTGGTATAGATCGAGCCTGTTTTTTCCACAACTGTCATGGCCCCGTCATGCAATTTCCACTCGACCGGTTCACCATTTTCATGCTGCCAATGTGAAAAATCCGTGCCATCGAACAGAATAACAGCATCAGATTGAGGTGCAGTGAGTTCACCCGCAATTACCACCGCCGGTTCAGGCTGCCACACTTCGGTCTCCTCGGGATTTGCTCCTTCGTCATCCTGTGCACACAGGATCATAGAAATTCCGGCCAATAACAACAATGACCATTGCAATAATATCGCTTTTCGTCTCATTTTATTCTCCTTCCTCACCCTCAAAGCATTCTGCTTTAGTTTTCACAGCTGTAGAATAATTAATTGTAACCATACAAGCCCAAAAAAGCAATGCAAAAATCGATCGCTGCAACTGGAGTTTTGTAACAAAAAAACCACAACTATCTTATTATTTTAGCAAGAGAAGGTACCGACAAACGGAGGTTGAACATGAACAGACTTGGTTGGGCAATCCTTGTATTGATGGCAACGTATACCGTAGCCACGCCTCAGCTTATCATCAAGGATGAAGAGTCGTCAATTGGGTCTCGTTTCCGGCTTGACTCATGACAGCACATATCCTCAAATAAAACTGAAATGTTCAAATAAAGACTTTATTTCTTTAAAGTGATTTTCTATATTCAGACAATAAAATCATGTAATCAGGCAGGTGCAAGTCAGCCCCTATCA
>CAZMUU010000046.1:0-16315 GCA_964569215.1 uncultured Cytophagia bacterium | reverse complement strand
GGTCAGCAGCAGATCAGCGATATTTTGAACCCTGTCGGGATTGTTATAATGTTGTTTCAATAATTTGGCATGCAGCAACAATCCCCCAACCAAATTGTTAAGTTCATGTCCGATACTGCCGGATATGACGCCGAGAGTAGCCTGTTTTTCGGTTTGGACCAGCTGCTCATGTGCGTTTTTCAATTCCGTGATATCTTTATACATAATCGATGCAGCTTCGACCTCGTCGTTTTCATTTTTAATGGGGGCCGCCGAGACCAGCACATTTTTGGGATTGCCCTTTTTGGTATAACGAATGGCTTCAAAATTGCGAATAGACTCTCCCTGCATCACTTTTTTGGACAAGGTCATGGCTTCTGATTCGACGTCATCCTTGACGATGAGATTGTCCAGTTTTTCCCCCAGAACCTCTTCTTCTTTAAAATGAAAAATATTTTCCGCCCCCTGGTTCCAGCTCATGATATGATTATCCGGGTCGATAGTGATAATGCCGTCAACTGCAAATTCTACGATGGAACGATATCGCTGTTCGGATTCGCGTAAATCACGGATAATGTCCCAAATCACATTTTCGAGATTATTGGTAAGGTTCTTTAGTTTGTCGGCATATTGGGCAGCCTTTTTATCTTTTTTTTTCATTTCTTGTTTTCCTTTGCTGCAACGGCGTCCCAGGCGAGTTTAGCTCCGCCGAGTATTGCAGAATCGTCTTTTAATTTCGCAGCAACGATTTTGACATTGCGAATGGCCACAGGGAAAACATTTTTTTCTGCGATGCTTCTGACGATTTTGATGTAGGGCTCTCCGATCGCTTCGATAACGCCACCTCCCAATACAACGATTTTGGGATTAAAAATATTTAGCAACGAAGCAACACCATAACCGATATACATGGCTGATTTTCTTATTGCCAGCGTTACAGCCGGGTCTTCGTCCCTGAAGGCTTTGGCGAGTCGTTTGCTCCGCAAACGCGAGGCGTTATCATCCGTGCCCTTAAAAACAGAGGTCTGGACGCCCTTGATTTCTGCAATTCGTATCTCTCTTTCGATCGCCAGCCGGCTGGCGAATGCTTCAAGACATCCATTGTTTCCACAACCGCACTTTGGCCCGTCAGGATTGAGGATCATATGGCCGAGCTCACCGGCATTTTGATTATATCCGTGCACAAGTTTGCCGTCTATGATCACACCACCACCGATGCCGGTTCCGATAAACAGACCAACAAGGTCTTTTGCGCCTTTTCCGGCACCATAAGCATATTCGCCCAGCAGTCCGGCATTACCATCATTTTCGATATAGACGGGTTTTTCCAAAAGGCCTTCGAGTTCCTTTTGGATCGGGGCATCCACCCATTTAAGGTTGGGAGTCTCTATAATCTTTCCGTTTTTCAGATCCAGCGGTCCGGGAGAACCCATACCAACGGCTGCAATATCATTTGCTTGCAGACCGGCATTCTCAATCGCTTTTTCAGCGCATTTTGCAATGCGTTTGACCGTCTTGCTGAAGCCCTTTTCCGCTTTGGTTTTTTTTCTCGCTGTGGCCAGTATTTTACCTTCACGGTCTACGACAGCGGCATAGATTTTGGTACCGCCCAAATCAATTCCGACAACATATTCTGACATGATATTTTCCCGTATTATTCAAATGTATATAATTTTACTTGATCAAAATCCACTGGATCGTCAAAACTGCCGATGCCGATAAACCCTTTCTTAAAGGTTGTATCTTTCGCTGTCATTACCGGCGTTTCGAGGTCGTCGATGTAGGCTTTTATCCAGCCGTTTTCTGAATTTCGTACAACACTCAGCGTATGCCAATTGGTTACATCTAGGCGGTAAGCTGACTCGCCTGCGGGCTCGAGGTTGATTTTTTTACGGTCGGCGTTATCGACAAGACCAATGATATTATGCACCTTGTCGCTGGTCGCTGAAAAATGGGCATAATAAAAATGCAGCGAATCCTGATAACCGAAAAACAGGCAAATATCCCGTTTTGGATTGAGAGAATCCGCCCTGCTTTTTGCTTTAACCACGAGTTTAAAATTATCAACAGAATATAGCGTCCAGATGGATGTATGTTGAGGCCGCCGGATAGAATAGTCTGGTTCCACATTGGGCGTGAGACGATAAAGCGTCTGTGCATCAATATCGATCGACTCCCAGTTTTGCGGTACATTCGCACGCCAGTTTTCCAATTCGGAGGGTCTGAGATCCGTTTCCGCGATCAGGTTTGGTTTTTTCGTAGAATCGGGTTGACAAAAACAGAACAATATCAACAAGACGAAACAATTTTTGATTATAAATTGCATTATAACATCCTCATTTTATTAAAAAGACAATATTTAATCAAGTGATTCCATCTAATTGGATTCCACTCCACCGTTTAACCAGACGGTTTTCCCCTAGTTCTCAATCCGATAGGTAATACCTATCTTTAAAATTTCAGCCTGGGCCAACCCGACAAATCCGGTCGCGACCGGTAATTCGAAAACGCCAAAGCGTTCAGCCTTTTTAGAACTGAGATAATACCTGTAATTGCGCTGAATGCTTTTTAGAACGTATGGGTTTTCATATACGTTTTGATAATACCAGTTCAGAAGATTGACGACCGCCGGACTTCTCTGCTGGTCTTCGCTGCGCAATTTTCCCCAGGTTCCGTTTTTGTTTTGCCGGATGATGAGCCACTGAACGCTTTTATTCAGGTTGGATTCAAGATAATCTTGCAATTCCTGGTCATCGATATGATAGTAGGCGAAAAGAAGACCTTCTGTCACATAACTCATCGTATCCAGAGGCCAGTTCTCTTTTTCTGCGTTATGCAGGATATAGGGAAACTCTCCCGTCATTTTACGATTTTTCATCAGCCACATCACTGCGTTGGCTGCGATATTTTTATAATCCGGATTTCCTGTCAATGCATATAACGCGGAAAAGAAAGCGGCCCCGCTGTTGCTGGTTGCTATGGTATAGGGCGCGGTTGAGAGTTCATTCCTGTAATATCCGCATCCCAATGCTCCTCTGTCGGGGCCTTGTTTAATGATCCATCCGTCAGAGCCACCTCTGTTTTTATCCTGTGGATCCTTTTGGGTTCCGTGTTGCATAAATGCCGCATATAATTCAAGGGCCCGCATATAGTTTTGCCGGCGTTTTTCATCTGCATAGCGCACTGCTCCGGCGAGAGCTGTGGCAGCGGTGCCGGCATCGCCGAGATAGATGTTTTCATGTTTTGTCCCATCGAGCCAGAAAGCAGTCTCCATTCCATTGGAAGCTGTGGTATACTTTTGTCTGGATACCAAGACATCGAACCAGTCTAATGCCTGATCCAGATAGTGCTGATTCCCGCTTATCTCATATCCGGCGATTAAAATGCGAGCCAGGTTACTGTTCACAAAAATGGATCGACTCCTTCCGTCATCGACCTGAAGCACACCGCTCCCAACCCCGCGGTCAATCGCCCAATCGCAAATTTTTTCGAGGAATCTGCGGATTTCTTGCTCGGTTTCCGGCGACATCATTAGGTCGTTTTCGTTCTGTGTCGGAATCAAGCTATCTGACACAAATAATAAAAGTGTGAGCGCAAGAATAGTTTTCTTCATTATTTTCCGGCAGGGAGGTTGTCATTTTAAAATGATTTTAAACAATTTAAAACACTTTGTCAAGTAGATATTCATTTCTTGAATTTTATCGCATCGATTTATATATTGTATGAATATCATAACGAGGAGATCGATGAACAGTCGATGGGAATCAGAAAAAGAGTTAATCCACAGAGCGCAGAATGGCGACAAGAAAGCCATGGCCGTGATTGTCAAGAATAACGAGAGTCTTGTATATAATACCGCTCTTAAGCTATTGGGAAATGAGCAAGATGCCGAATGTGTGCTGCAGGAGACCTTTTTAAAAGTTTTTAAAGCTCTTTCAGGATTCAAGGGCGAATCCTCCCTCTCCACCTGGATATATCGGATTGCGACAAACTTTGCCCTGATGCGCTTGCGCGCCCGAAAAAAAGAATCGGTAACGTCTGATATTACCGATGATCAGATCAATCAGGATATGTTGGCATCATTCAATCAGACCGTTGGTAACGATCCATTGCGCGCCGTGGTGAACGATGAACTCAAGCAGGCAATGGAGAGAGCCATTCAGCAGTTGTCGCCCAAATTTAAGAGTGTTTTTGTTCTCAAGGATATTGATGGCTATTCTCTTAAAGAGATTTCCGAAATGCTTGAAATGAGTTTGCCCGCCGTGAAATCGAATTTGCACCGGGCTCGTCTGGCGTTGCGGAACCAACTGGCACATTATGTCACCAGCGAAAAGGTCAACACCTGATCTCTGCACGATGCGCTATTGCATTTGCGGCTGTTCCCATATTCATACCGCTCACCAGGAGATATGAGATTACAGACAAGATAAAAAAAGTATTGAAAAAACATTCTGTAGAGTCACATGAGCCTGTTAGGGTTGAACGTATAAGCACGGGAAAATTCAATTCATCATTTTATTTATATGTGAATGGAAGAGAATATGTTCTTCGCATAGCCCCCAAACCCGGAACGCCGATGGTTTTTTATGAAGAACGAATGATGGCTCAGGAACCCGGCATACATGCATTGGTTCGCAGGAAAACAGAAATCCCGGTTGCCGAGATTGTTTTTTATGATGATGATCATGATATTATGGAAAGCGATCTCCTTCTAATGAAACGGCTCCCGGGGCTTGCCGCTTCGGAAGCCACCTTTCTTACAGATACGCTGTGGGACTCTGTACTCTTGCAGGTCGGTCATTTTCTCAGAGAACTGCATTCTGTTACCGAAGCGTGTTTTGGCTATTGCGGTGAACACAGACCGATGCAACCTCAGATTTCCTGGACTAAAGCGTTCAAGGTAATGTGGAAAAAAATGATCGACCAGATTGTGGCCATGGGAGCCTATAGCCGCGAACAGGGTGAACGTCTGGAATTCAGCTTCGAAGAGCATCAGGAGATCTTTAACCATGTATCCAAAGCGTCGTTGTTGCATATGGATATATGGGCCCAGAATATTCTTGTCGATGATGATGGCAAGGTAACCGGATTGCTGGATTGGGATCGCGCTTTATGGGGTGATCCCGAAATCGAATTTGCTGTTTTAGATTATTGCGGGATTTCTTCTGATTCCTTTTGGCAGGGTTATGGACAGGAACGTCCTGCGTCTGAAAAAGCCGAAAAACGGCACGCTTTCTATATGCTTTATGAAGTACAAAAATATATAATTATACAGGGATTGCGCCGCAAAAATCGTCTAGAGGCTGAAAAATACAGGGATTATGCCTTGTTATACAGTAGAAAATATTTGTAATTTTTAATGAATCTTTTCCTTATCCTGTTCATCTAAGCAATAAAGGGTAGGGCAATGAAAGAAGAGTATGAAATAATCCAAAAATATTGCGGTAACATTGAAAAACGGATACAGGTCTGCCGCAGTAAGGCGATTGCAGAATCGTTGGTTGAGCAACTTTGCATCGAGGTCAATGATCACTGCCGGAGTCATATGATAACGAATCTTCTTAAACACCATTGTCGTCGGATAATCGACTATACTTTTGATTCACAGGGAAAAAATTTATTTTTGGAGGAAAATCATGAAAACACGTAATTTTTTATCCTTTATTTTGTTGTCTTTTTTTGTTATTGTTGCTTGCAGTGGTGAGCAAGAATCCGTCAATGATAATGCACAATCTGCTCCTTCCTTTTCTCTGCAAACCCTGGAAGGAAAGACGTTAACGCTGGAAGACTATAAAGGCAAGGTTCTTCTTTTAAATATCTGGGACACCTGGTGTCCTCCGTGTATTATGGAAATTCCGCATTTTATCGAAGTTTATGATGAATACGAGAAAGAGGGATTTGAAATACTCGGCGTTGCGGTGGGTCGGGACGGCAGAGAAGCGGTTGAAAAATTTGTTAAAGATCACAAGATCAATTATCCCATTGCCTATGCCAGTCAGGAATTGTTTAACAACTATGGCCCTATTTCCGGTATCCCCACTTCTTTTCTAATCGATAAAAAGGGCAGAATCGTGGAAAAATATGTGGGAATGCCGGGTCAAAATCCGAATGCGGTTAAGCAGGTTTTGATAGATGAAATAAAACCTCTTTTATAGTAAAGGACAATGGTAAAAAGCGATATTCTCATTGAAGAGCTTGTAAAACAATATCCCGAATCCGTGACATTTCTCATGGAAAAGGGCATTCGCTGTCTCGCCTGTGGCGAACCGCTCTGGGGGACTCTGGAGAGTGCAGCGTTGGAAAAGGGATATTCTAAAGACGATATTGACCCATTGATGAAAGAGCTGAATCAATATATCGAACAAAGGAGAAACCGTGGATGAAAGTTGAAATCAGACAAGTAAAGGGCATTACTTTGGTCGGAAAAGGCGATTCCGGCCATTGGGTTCCAATGGATGGTCCGGAGGCATTTGAAGGACAAGGTGCAGGAACAAGACCTCTGGAGCTTTTTTTAATGGGACTGGGGGGATGCACATCTATGGATGTTATCTCAATTCTGCAAAAGAAACGAATCGAAATCGATGACTATGAGTGTATTTTGGAAGCGGAAAGAACTGAAGAGCATCCGAAGGTATTTACCAAAGTTAAAATAAAGTTTATATTTTATGGCAGGAATATCGATGAGAAGGATGTTGAACGGGCGATTGAACTCTCGGAGAATAAATATTGTTCGGCATCTGCAATGCTGAAAAAGTCCGTACCGATAACTGTCGATTATGAGATTCAAAAAAAATAATACCGCAAAGCAAACAGACCACCAACCCATTAGAGGGCATTTTAATATTTGTATTCATATATTTATATGAACGGCGCAACCAAACATTGAGCATGTCTGTGCTTTGCGGCATTTTCAATTTTAAGAGTTCGTTATAATCTAAATTCCAACCCACCTCCTAAAACAACATCGTCATAATCCCCCAGAATCACTTTGGCTTGAAAATAGGGAAGAGCAGATTTGGTAACAAAACCATATCGAAAGAGAATATTCAAGCCGGTATCAGAATCGCCCTCGGCTTTTCCTTCAGGATCAAAGCGTGAAATGGCCAGGCCTGCACCGAGCAGGGCAAAGTTTCGCCTGTTCGCCATAATGGTCATTAGCAAATCCACATTAATTGTCATGTATGACCCGCCCTCGATTAGTACATATTCGAGATTGGGATTCAAATTAAGAGAACGACTTAATCCGGTTCGAAACCCACCACCGATGAAAATCTCTTCCACATCGGTATAATAGCCTGCCCGTAAATCCACCAATGTTGGTGCTTTTCCGAAGGAAAGACAACTCGTGACGAGTAAAAAGATGAAAATGAATCCGGTTTGCTTCATTTACAATCCTCCTTGAGATTTCTGATGGCGAACAGGATTACCATGCCCGGTTGCCGTATTGATGTGGGTTTAGAAACCTGTCGTCTATTTTTCTTTCGTATGAAATACAAATTCCGTGCCATTTATTGATTCGCTATAAACCTATAAATTTCAATAGCCAAAAATGTTTATGGTCAAAGGAGTGGCTGTACTGTGGTCATATCACCACTTGAGAAATGGTGATTTGACCATAGCGCAGACCATCTCTTCACGAGAAAAAAATTGCTCATTTCGCTTTAAATTATTATTTTTATATAAACCAATCACTGTTATCCGGTTGTCTTGAAATGCTTTTTAGAGATCGGTTTGAGGAATGAATTCAGATTATCGTAATATATATTCATATCCCCTGAATCCATATTCTCTCCATACCGGCCTGCAGTGGAAATTGTACATCAACCAACAGGACAACAGATGCGATATTTTTTTATTTGGATTTTATGCTTGTTTTTGGCATGCTCTGCATTAAAAAAAGCGGATCAATTCTATGAACAGGGAAATTATCGACTCACCATCGAGGAATGCAAAGAGGTGCTGGCGCAGGATTCCACTCAAATTGATGCTTATCTTTTGCTGGCTAAATCTTACATGGCCATAGACAAGGCGGATAGTGCAAAAATAGCCGCTGCTTTCGCGCGTGATCTCGATCCGGATGATGAGGAAACGCAAAAATTATATATTCGGATTTTACTGAATCTGGCACAAGCGAAAGCGGAGAATGAACAGATTTATGAGGCGATTTCTCTATATAAAAGCGTACTTGCGATCAAGTCCGATCAACCCGAGGCATTAAAAAAGCTGGCTGATCTCTATTACCGCAACGGCAGTATTGAGGAGGCTTTATCTTTATATCAGCAATCTTTGGCCGTTACACGGGATTCTTTGATCATCGCGGAAAGGATTGTTGAGATTAATGAGCGGATCATAGAAGCAACGGCATATCTCGAAAAAGGGAAAATGGCTCTGGAAGCGAACCAGATCGGCAATGCAGTTCGCTTTCTCTCCAGGGCGCTGGACCTAAAACCCGATTCAAAACCGATAAAATATTATCACCATATGGCGACGGGCCGTCAACTCTACAAGCAAGGGGGTAAAAGTGAACTTTGGGACGCCATAGAGCATTTTGGACTTGCTGCCACTCTGCGTCCCGGGCTCGGCGAACCGCATTACCGAATGGGCCTCGCCTATCATAAAAAGAACCGGGACGAATACGATAATGCCATAAGTGAATTTCAAAAAGCTTATGAGATCAATCCTGATGGTCCGTATGCCGAAGAAGCGCTCAAACGCAGTCGGGAACTGATAAAGAGAAAAAAAATAATGCGGGAATTCTGGGGTAACTAATTATGAGGTGCTGTTTGAGAATCCTATTGCTTATCATCTTTGCAAGTCTGTTCACTCCAACTGTCATTACAGCTCAATATCAATTTCAAACTCTGGTTGAAGAGCCCGTAGGGCCGGGGGTGAATTATAAACACATTACCGAATCCACACAGCCATGGTCTATCCAGGTATTGTCTGTAGACTTGGGGAATCCCTATATTGATATTGAGACAGTAAAGGCGAGAGACAAGCTTCAGGGATTGGAAACAACAAGCTCTATGGCATTGCGAAGCGATTCAATCGGCCATTATGTGGTGGGGGCTGTTAACGGTGATTTTTTCGACAATACCGGGACACCGATCAATGCGCAAATATCCGGGGGAGAGCTTTTGCGTCCCCCCATACCGCCGCCTACAATTGCTTTTGATATAGCCAATCTTGCCGCTATCCACCGCGTTTCTTTCCAAGGCGATATTATCATCAATGGTTCCCGCCAGCGCATACACACAGTCAATATGACAAGAACAACAGACGACATGGTGCTTTATAACAGCTACAGGGGAAAGACGACAAGAACCAATAAATGGGGAACAGAGATCCTCCTTCAGCCTCTACAACGATGGCTTGTCAACGATACACTTTTGTGCGTGGCTAAAGCCAGGGAAATCCAAACGGGAGATATGTCAATACCACCGGGTAAGGCTGTGCTGTCCGGACATGGTAGCGCCGGTCAATTTTTATCCTCGCATGTGGATGTCGGAGATACGCTACAGATCTGGCTCGGATTGAGTCCCGGTCTGCCGCAGTTGGAAGAGATGGTGGGCGGATATGTTCAACTGGTTAAAAACGGTAAAAACTATGTGGATACGAGTTATTTAAATCATAACAAACCGGCTTTTACCTATGTTCGCCATCCCCGAAGCGCTATTGGTTATTCCTCGAACAAGGAAACACTTTTTTTGGTTACTGTCGATGGACGCCAGCGCAACAGCGTCGGTATGACGCTTCCTGAATTGGCTGACTTTATGATTACGCTCGGCGCTTACGACGCCTTGAATCTCGATGGCGGAGGGTCAACGACGATGGTGGTCCGGCATCAGATTAAAAATTCTCCTTCGGATGCTGCTGGTGAAAGAGCGGTTTGTAATGCGCTGCTGGTGATTGCGGAGACCCCACCCAGCCCTCTGGTCGATATTTCAGTGGCACCGGATTCTTTTCGTGTTTTGGCCGGGCAGTCGGTATCTCTGCAAGTTGTAGCCAGAGATACTTTTTTTAATCCCGTTCCTCTTGACATTGAAGAGCTGGATATCAGCCATGACCATCCTCTCGGAACGCTCTCCGCGCAGGGCATTTTTACCGCCGCTGCATCGCGTGATAGCGGTTATATTCGACTGGCGAAAGATGGCTTGAAGGATTCTGCTTTCGTGGTGGTTAAATCCATTGAATCGTATAAAATTTCTCCCTCTCTGGTTGTAACCGATACGATGAGTACGGTTACCTTTCAAACCCGGGTTGTGGATAGCGATGGAGAAGTTCATTTTTTAACAGCGGATTACTCTGTTCTCGATAACAATATCGGTTCCGTTGATAAGGACGGCATCTTTATTCCATTTCGGGAAGGCGAAACAGCGGTTGTTAGCCGTTATTTGTCCTATTGTGATACGGCCAGGGTGAAGGTACAGTTGGGTACCGATATTCTAGAGATTGATTCGATTGAGGATATGGAAAACTGGTCTTTTTCCCATGATAATTGTGACAGCAATAATACAAAGATTTCCTTATCTGCTGAAGCGGTAACAGCGGGAACCTCAGCTCTGCGTCTCGACTATAGCTATAAATATCAACCCCGTAATGAATATTGGCTATATCTGGATACCCGGCAAAGCTTTTACGGTATACCGGACACCTTGCTGCTGGACATAAAGCTGGATAGCTTGAGGCATAAAATATATGTTTTTGTTGAGACAGCAACCCGAGAGGAATTTCGTCTTTTTCCGCGCCCACATCCCGAAAACATAAATGCCTTTAACCGGGTAGCGATACCTTTAAAGCCACCACCCGGTTCAAAGCGGGATACATTTATTTTTCCTGTAACCATAACTCGTGTTGCCATACGGTTATACAACGACAGGATCGAAGACAAAATCTACTCCGGCACCCTTTACCTGGATAATCTGCGCGCTATCTATCCCGGCAAAACTTTTGTCGCCTCTTCCGATTTGCAAGAAACAGCTCCTCGCTCCCTTTATCTATATCAGAATTTTCCCAACCCTTTTAATGTAGAAACAACCATTTTAATCGACGTCAGGTGTTCCCAAAGCGTCGATGTAAAAGTATATGATATTCTCGGCAGAAATGTTGCAACACTCTTTTCCGGCATGCTGAATCGGGGCATAAATAAATTTTTTTTTAATGCGGAAGATTTATCAAGCGGAGTATACTTTCTTAAGGTAGACCCTCCCCTGGCACATCCTCGAAAAATGGTATTTACCAAGTAATCAGGAGGTTATGATGACAAGAAGAGATTTTCTGGTTTCCGGCATTGCCGCAGGTATCACTTCGGCCACAACACCGTCGATAGGGGCGGCAAAAAAATCAGAATCGAACATCCATTGTTATCGATAATTTGAAACGCTGTGCGGCGGTTTGTGAACCACACGGATTGGTGATGGTTCTGGAACCTCTGAACCCCGGGTGATTATTTGCTGTCATATAAATATGACGTGATCTGTTATTTGTATCTCTTTTTATTGCCCAAATTTTAGTCATCGACGATAGGGGGATATTTACTCCACTTTAGCAATCCGCATATTCTACCTGCAGTCAGCCGCCTTTTTTATGCAAATATCTATTTATTAGTGCTTTAACCCGCCAGTCGGCCGGCCGGTTTCCGCGGTTGACTTGCGTCAGTCTCGTTTCAAACTTTTATCAGGGAATATTTTCTTTTGGAATAATTATTGCCGATTGGGAATATATCCGGATGGATTTTTATATTTTAATAAAAATTCAGCGGTCATGGCAAAAGTTCGTCACAATCCGTGATAATAACAAACCGGTGCGGTTGTGCTATTTATCGATAACATGTTCGATGCTGACAAACGGTAAAGATATAAAATGAGTGTATTACCAATTTTGGAAAAAGTGGACAAGTCTTTTGATTCGCAGGTGATAGCGAAAGAAAGAGAGATGCAGGTAAATAGATTTTTTCCTTTTATTGTTGACTTTTTGCTCTTTTTGTTCTCGTTTTTTGTAACCAACGTTCTTGCGCACGGAGATATAGCTGTCATTCTCGATTCCTTACCTCGGGATCTATTCATATTGACAGGCGGAGTATGGTTTTTGGTTTCTTTGTGCAGTGGCCGGTGGAGAATGGCGCGTTATCGCTCTTTAAATGAATTTTTTCAGTTCTATTTGCGTACCATTATATATATGATTCTGTTTGCTATCCTGGCTGTACATATATCAGGTATGAATATTGTTTTTCGCCACCATATATGCGGTACCTTTGTTTTGTTATTGCTTTTGGAACTGGCGGTTATACCTTCTTCATATTTAAAATTCAGCTACAAGTGGAAAAAATGCAGCTTTAAAGAGGGTTTTATCGGGGATTTGCACATTCCGCTTGTCTGGATAGAGATGAGTTTTTTGCTCATTTCCTATTTCAGCGTTCATTATTTACTTTACGACGCCTTTTATAAGGATAACTTTACCTTTCACATTCTTATCATCCATATCGGCGTTGCTTTTGTTACATCTACCTGGACGCATAAATTCAGAAAATGTCGGCCGCAAAATATTTATTTCGCTTATCCGCCTTTTTTCAAGTCTGGTATTCTGACGGCGGCAATTTTTGCTATACTTGTTTTTGGATTCGGTCTTTATCAAAATAGACTCTATTTATTGTTTGGTCCGATTCCGGTACTTATGTTGTTGGAGTTACCCCTTTGTCATTTTTATTCTCGACTTCAGGCAGTGCCCAGGGATAATGATATTGAGGATATCGATGAGGTCCAGCAGCTTTTGCAGCAGGAAAAAATAAAAGCCGCAAAAGTTGGGGTTATCAAGTTGCAGAAATCCGTTCGTGATAAACTTGAACTGCTCTATTTTACCGAACATCCCGAGTTGTTTTCATTTTTAGACGAAAGCATCAACCTCCGCCGTATTGAATCGACTGCCAGCCGCGTTTTCAATACCGGCAAAACCTTCAAGATTCAAGCGTTGGAAAACGCTTCGTTACAGCTCTTCATCAATTTGCATCAGGTCAATGATTTTCGTCATTTGAATGCTTATTTTCTCAACGTTCACCGCAAACTGACCGCCAGCGGATATTTCGTCGGTTGTAAAAGCCGTATCGATGATTACCATGAACAGATTTATCAAAAATACCCCCCCCTGATGGCACGTCTACTCTATTCATTTTATGTACTTTTCAGGCAGGTTTTGCCCGCCTTACCCGGAATCAAATGTATTTGCCGGGCAATGCCGCATGGTTGTAGTACGGTGATCTCCAAAGCAGAGTTATTGGGACGGCTCTCTTTCTGCGGTTTTAGATTTGTAAATGTAACCGAAATCAACGGCCATATTTATTATATCGTCCAAAAGGCCAAGAGTCCTCTATTATACCGGAATCCCTCCCAGGGGCTGTTTATCGAGCTGAAACGGATCGGTTACCAGGGAGAGGTTATCCGCATCAAGAAATTGCGCACCATGTATCCCTATTCCGAATTCATTCAGGACATCGTCATTTCTCAGAACAAACTGAACCGAAATGGGAAAATACGTGATGATTTTCGGGTAACGGAATGGGGAAAGATTTTTCGTCGCCTGTGGCTGGATGAATTACCTCAGCTGATCAATTATCTGCGCGGTGACCTCAGCCTCGTGGGAGTGCGTGCTTTGAGTGAGCACTATTTCAACCTCTATCCTGAAGATGTTCAAAATCTCCGAATTAAGACCAAACCGGGTCTTATCCCGCCTTATTATGCCGATATGCCTGAGGATTTTGATGCGATTGTAGAGTCCGAACGCATATATCTTGAACGCAAACTCAAGAAACCCTTTACAACCGATGTGATATATTTCTGCAAGGCGATTTATAATATCGTCTTCAAAAGGGCGAGATCGGCATAAAAGATCGCTTATTTTACGGTTGGATTCTTTGTTTTTTTCAGTTATCTTTTCAAGGGCGATATATTTTGAATCGTGCTTGTTCAAAATTGAAAATTCAAAGCCAATCCAAGAGGTAAGTAATGGTATTTCTAGCCAATCCACATCGTTATGACAAAATTGATACATTGTTCCCTCTGAAATAAAAAACCGGCTTGATTGCACAAACAGGTGGAGGCTTGAAAATGAGGAGTATGGCAATGATATTCTTTTTGTTGGCGGTAGCGGTGGGTATCACCGTGATGATGGTATGGAAAGGAAACAATGACGACGGGGCGGATATGCCTTTTCAGGATTCTGCTCTTTCCTTTGACCAGCGCGTTGATGATTTGGTGGCGCGCTTGACACTTGATGAAAAAATCTCTCAAATGGTTTATGATGCACCAGCCATTGAGCGTCTGGGCATTCCTGCCTACAACTGGTGGAACGAATGTCTGCACGGGGTTGCGCGTGCCGGCATTGCAACTGTTTTTCCGCAAGCAATTGGTCTGGGAGCCATGTGGGATGATGATTTTATGCTCAAAATCGCCGAGACCATTTCTGATGAAGCCCGGGCGAAACATCATGAATTTGTCAGACGCGGAAGCCGAAAAATTTATCAGGGTCTGACATTCTGGTCTCCCAACATCAACATCTTTCGCGATCCTCGATGGGGCCGTGGTATGGAAACCTATGGTGAGGATCCCTTTTTAATGGGGAAGATGGGAACGGCTTTTGTTAAAGGGTTACAGGGAGATCACTCCAAATATCTAAAAGTTGTGGCTACGGCCAAGCATTTTGCTGTCCACAGCGGCCCGGAACCCGACCGTCATCATTTTGATGCCAGGGTTTCCGACTCTGATCTGTATCAGACCTATTTGCCGGCATTTTATCAATTGGTGGTAAATGCAAATGTCTATTCCGTGATGTGTGCTTATAATCGTTATATGGGAGCCCCTTGTTGTGGCAACCACAAACTTTTAACCGATATCCTGCGCAAACAGTGGGGGTTTAAAGGTTATGTTGTATCCGATTGCTGGGCAATTAAAGATTTTTGGCTGCATCACAAGGTAGTGGATACGCCCGAGGCTGCTGTGGCACTGGCGGTCAAAGCGGGTACCGATTTGAATTGCGGCGATGCATTTCCGTTTTTAAAACAGGCTGTTGAGATGGAGCTTGTCTTAGAATCGGAGATCAATGTAGCGGTGAAACGGCTGTTCAAGGCCCGGTTCAAACTCGGCATGTTCGATCCGCCTGAAAGTGTGCCCTGGGCTCAAATTCCGTATTCGGTAAACAATTGCGCCAAACATGACCAGCTTTCACATGAGGCGGCAAGAAAATCTATTGTTCTGTTGAAGAATGAAAATCAGATATTGCCGTTGCGAAAGGATATCAAAAAGGTGGCTGTCATCGGTCCCAATGCAGATGATGTTGATGTCTTGCTGGGTAATTATAATGGAACGCCCAGTCGTCCGGTAACGCCTTTAGAGGCGATTCGGAAAAAAGTTTCAGATCAAACGATTGTTGACTATGCCCAGGGCTGTGAAATTGCTGATAACGTCAGGAGATTCATACCTATTCCTGAAGGACAGTTCGAGACCCCCGACAACAAGCCGGGTATAAGGGCAAATTATTTTGATAATATTCATTTCACCGGCAAACCGCTTTTTAGCCGCATCGAAGAAAAAATAGATATTTATTGGGGTAATGAGACACCGGATGATAGACTCGAAGATGACAATTTTGGAGTGCACTGGTCGGGCTATCTTATCCCGCCGGAAACCGGTAGCTACAAAATAGGGGTGCGGGCGTTTAATGGTGTTCAGCTGTTGATTAATGATAAAATATTTATAGAGGGGTTTCATCATCATCACGATACCATTCAGAATCGATCCATTGCGTTAACAGCAAACCAGCGTGTAAAGATTGATCTAAAAGTCTGGGATACTCACAACGAAGCCAGAGCGCATTTGCTTTGGGCGATGCCGAAAAGAGACTTGAAGAAAGAAGCGCTAAAAGTCGCACAGGATGCGGATGCTGTTGTTTGTTTTATGGGACTTGACCCGCGGCTGGAAGGGGAAGAGATGAACGTACCGGTTGAAGGATTCCAGGGCGGCGATCGCGTCAGCATTGACCTGCCAAAAACGCAAACCGGATTATTAGAGTCACTGGTCAATACCGGTAAACCCATTATCCTTGTTTTGCTCAATGGTAGTGCCCTGGCTCTTTCCTGGGCGGATCGGAACATTCCCGCTTTGGTAGAAGCGTGGTATCCGGGACAACGTGGCGGTGATGCTATTGCTGATGTATTGTTCGGTGATTATAATCCGGCCGGACGCCTGCCTGCAACCTTTTACAAGTCTGTGAGTCAATTGCCTCCATTTAAAGACTATAGTATGCAAGGCAGAACCTATCGATACCTCAAAACAGAACCGCTTTATCC
>CAZMUU010000045.1:2498-16727 GCA_964569215.1 uncultured Cytophagia bacterium | reverse complement strand
GTTCAGGGGTGATCTGTTGAATCTTTTTTTCCTTTTCAGCCAATTCCGCCTTTAAATTCGCCACCTGTACATTCTTTTCATTTATATCCGCTTCAAGTTCTACAATTCGTTTCTGCAAATCTTCTTTAGTGGGCTCTGCAGTCGGTTGTTCAGACTCGCCGGAAGTGGGTTCTTCATCCAAACCCAAAAGTCGCAACACCTCATTTTCATCCGTGACAGCGCTATCCTCAGCACTCTCCGATGTATAGTCTCCCACAGACTCTGCGGTAAAATCATCATCAACGCTTTTTTGAGAACCCGCGCAGGCAACCAGAAGCGCAACAGCGAATACAATCCACAACTTGAAAGATTTGAAATTTTTCATCTCTTACTCCAATTTATTGGAAAGATAAAATTTATTTGGGGACGATAGATTCCTGGTTGCAGACCCGACAGGTGCAGAGACAGCGTTTTATAGTGCCAATATATCCATGTTGTTACAAAAAGCCAAGAAATTTTTAAAAACTTGCAGCTCTAAAGGCCTGTAAGATTAATAACTTATGTCTCTTTCGCGGATTGGAAACCGTTTAGCTTGATGTAATTGTAAACCAGAGCAACCACACCGGTAATAACAAAAATAAGCGAGATCGTTTGATTCACACTTATTGCCGCCTCCCCGATTTTGAATACGACCATGCTGGATTCATAGAATCGAAAAAAATCAATGGTAAACCGGGATATTCCGTAAAGGACAAGAAACCAGTAAAATAAAAACCCCGTAAAACGCTGATGCCTTTCCAGGTACAACAATGCCACAAGCATGAACAATCCATAAAGAGAAGAATAGAGTTGAGTCGGTATTAAACTTTGATTCGGAAAAACACTTCCGGCCGCGCTGTGATGCGGAAACTCGACACAAACCGCCCCATCGCATGGAAGACCAAAACAACAACCATTCAAATAACACCCGATGCGAGTTAAAAAGATGCCCAGGGCAACACTGGGTACAATGATATCAGCAAATTTCAAAAAAGACAATTTTTTAATATACAAATAGAGCATACAGCTGATGAAGGAGAGCACGACTCCACCCAATAACGTCAGACCGGCAATGCCAATCTGGCCATCACTTTGAAACGGGTTAATAGTGTCGAGCCAGCGTCCCCGGAATTCATCCAGATGAAAAATAACGTATAACAACCGGGAACCAACGATAGAGCTAATGATAATGACCACTGATACGTCCATGATGTGGTTAGGATCAATACCGCGCTTTTTGGCCCGCTTCGTAGCCAGCCAGATTCCCGCCAGAAAGGAAAGCGCCAGCATAAAACCATACGCCCTGAGCTCAAAGGCACCAATTTTGAATAATACCGGATGCAATTTTACCTCCACTGATTAAATCGTGTTCGATATGAATTTAATAATATTCCCAACATGATAAAACTCGATATCATGGATGATCCGCCATAACTCACAAAAGGCAGGGGAAGTCCTGTCACGGGCATGATTCCCACGGCCATTCCAATATTTACAACGATCTGAAACGCAAGAACAGAGGTCACACCAATAACGGCCAGACTGCTGAACATGCTCCTGGAAACCGAGGCAATAAAAACAGCCCGCATCAGCAACACAAAAAACGCCAGTAAAACGACCATTGCACCGACAAAGCCCCATTCTTCAGCAATAACCGAAAAGATAAAATCCGTATGTTGAGCCGGTAGAAACCGCAGCTGAGTTTGACTTCCCTGGGTAAACCCCTTGCCTAAAAACCCGCCGCTACCGACCGCGACTTTGGATTGAATAATCTGATATCCCGCTCCGCGTGGATCAGAGACCAGCCCCAAAAATGTAAAAATCCGCTTCTTCTGATATTCGTGCAGATGATTCCATATCTGGGGAGCTGCTATACCAACGAGTATATTGACGAGAAAGACAGACCAATAGATCAACCAGCCGCGTTGTGAAATATACAAAATAATTGTGATAACCAAAACAGAGAAAAAGAAGGTCCAGTAATTAAATGACGCAATAAACGTCAGAAAAGGCGCACAGATGACAAAGATAATAAACGGGCTCAAGCCACGCCAGTAAAGCATGGGCAATACAATGACCAAAAAGGTCAAAGAGGTGCCGAGATCGGGTTGCCGTATAACCAACACAAAGGGCAGAAAAACAATGGCAAATACAACCGCCAGCGTTCGCGTTGTCAACTGTCTTTGATCATCACTAAGATAATGAGACAACGCCAGTATCAGGACGGGCTTTACAAATTCAGAAGGCTGAAAGCGTATTGAACCAAGTTGAAACCAACGGTTTGTCGACCCGGAACCAAAACCGGCAAACAAGAGAATCAATAAAATCATTAAAAAAACGTACCAAAACCAGGCTGTGGAATAGAGCCATTCTCCGGGTATATAAGCAACGACAAAAAGAACCACAAGTCCAAAGAGGATCCATAAAATTTGCTTGCTGAAATTATCCTGAATATATGTGACCTCGCTGCTATAGCTCGTGCTGTAAACCGCAACCAAACTACTCACGACCAGTATTAAGACCGCCACCAGCGTTGCCCAGTCCAGCCCTTTATTTTTCTTTTTTTTAGCCATCATTTGTCCGAATAAAGTTCAAAATAGCGCTTTATCATTCTGCGGGCGATAGGAGCAGCTACGGTACCACCACTTCCTCCATTTTCAACAAAAACACAAATTGCAATTTGCGGCGCCTCAAAAGGTGCAAAACCGATAAACCATGCATGCGAATCGCCATGCGGATTCTGTGCCGTACCGGTCTTGCCGGCAACATGAACCGGCGCACAATTGCTCGCCAGCCCCGTTCCTCCCTCTTCGTTTACCACTTTATACATGCCGCGCCGGATAATATCAAATGTTTTTTCCGAGACTCCGGAAAGTGTTTTCACGATAGGTTGAGACTGAATGGTTCTGCCATTACCCGGGTCGTAAACTTTATGCAACAGATGTAACTGATACCAGGTGCCTTTGTTGGCGATGATCATGGCGAACTGGGCCATCTGGATCGGTGTTGTCAATATATCACCCTGACCAATGCCTAGATTTAAAATCATACCCTTGGTCCACTTGTTTTCGCCATAAACTTTATTCATATAATTGCGATCAGGAACAAGCCCGCTATTTTCACCGACCAAATCGATTCCGGTTTTTTTGCCAAATCCAAATTTTTTTGCCATATCCGCCCATACATCCACATCCACCTTTAAGCTGATATCGTAAAAATAAGTGTTACACGAATGCTGTATGGCACTTGAAAGATCCATTGTACCGTGGCCCTCCGGCTTCCAGCAATCGAAAAACCGCCGCCCCAGCCGATAAAAACCGGGACAATATACGGAATGCGACAGGGTGATGGCGTTGGTCTCGAGGGCGGCTGCAGCCAGGATGAGTTTGAATGTTGAACCCGGTGGATATATACTTTTAATCATTCTGTCATACAGCGGCTTTTCTTCATTGTTGATGATTCTTTGCCAGGCATCGTGGGTTACAATTTTTGAAAACAAATTGGGATCATAGTCGGGTTTGCTGCACAACACCAGCACCTCTCCATTTGTTACGTCTACAAGAGCCGCACCACCACTCGAGTTTGCAAAAAGCGCTTCCGTTTGCTGTTGCAAGCGGTGGTCGATGCTTAAGTAAATATCCGCTCCCCGCTGGGCCGGTTTTTCGCTGGCTACTTTGATATCCTTTACCTCACGACCAAAGGCATCGACCTCAACAAAATCATACCCCACCTTACCGCGAAGCAATTCATCATACACCTTTTCAATACCCGTTTTACCGACCAGGTCACCCAGACGCAACCCTTCCTGCTTGCGGGCAACCAGTTCGGCTTGGGTGGCTTCGCCGATGTAACCCAAAATGTGAGGCGCCCGGATCATACCGGGATAATCGCGGCGCGGTTCAATATCATATACCACTCCCGGAAGTTCCAGCCTGCGTTCTTCAATTTGAACCAAGCGGTCATAATCGAGATCTCTGTCCAAACGAATGGGTATAAATGGATTTTCTGCGCTTTGCATTCGTGCTTTAAGCGAATCCTCGCTGCTTTGCAGTATTCCGGCGAGAACAGACAAACAGGAATCGCTTTGCGTACACTCGAAGGGAATGGCGGAGAGTGCATAGGCGGGATAATTATCAACCAGCATTTCCCCCTGTCTGTCAAAAATCAGACCGCGATGCGGTTGCAGAACATACCGGCGCACTCTGTTCTTTTCAGAATAGGACAAATAGCGTTTGCTTTTATAAACCTGCAGATAAAAAAGCCTGGCTGTTAAAAGCAGAAAGAGGATACAAAGCCCTGCATAAAAAGCAATTTTTTTCGAAGAATAATCGATCAAATCAGTAATAACTTTTTTCTGTTGAAAGCTGTTTCAAATAATGCGATGGCAGCAACAATGAAACAACAAATGTAAAAAAGAGTGTATAAATAAAAGAGCCGGCCAAAAGGTACGGTTCAGCCCTTAAAACAGTCCCTTTGGAAACCAGGAATAAAACCAAATTATATATCAAATCAATAAATCCTATTTGGACAACGACATAGAGCATGGGATGATTCTGAAAAAAAGGAATACATCTGCTGGTAAAGGCCGCAATGGTTTTTGCCAGGGCATTAACACCCAGCAATCCGGCGCTGAACAAGTCGAATACGATTCCCCCCAGAAATCCATAAGCGGTTGCGAGGCGGCGGCCATCCCGAATACCGATAAAGCCGATGACAATGATCATGACATCGGGCTTTATGCCTTTTAAAGCAAGCAATCCGGCCAGAGTCAATTCAAAAAAAAGCGCGGCGAATATTAAAAGTAAATAGATAAAATAAATCATTGTTCAGCCGGTGTATGACTTGTAATCACAAACACTTCTTCCAATCTATCAAAATCGACATAAAGCTCGACCTCTACTTTGCGAAACAGCGCCGAAGCGGTTGTATCGACGTTATTAACTCTGCCGACATTCAAGCCGGCCGGGAAAAGCGCGCTCATTCCCGATGTAATAAGGTTGTGACCGGTTTGTATATCTGCAGAGTGATGAACAGCACTCATTTTTCCCTGTCGTCCCTCTGTCCACTCGAACACACCCTCTACCCTGCTCTGCTGGTCGCGCACAGCAACCCGAAAATTACGGTCGGAGATCAGATGGACTGAACTCGTATGCCTTCCCGAATGCAGTATCTTGCCGACAAGGCCGTCGGCAGAAACCACCGGCATATTTACTTTGACGCCGTGATCTTTACCGACACCGATGACGAGCGTGTGAATAGCAATATCGTTCTTGCCGAGGACCTTTGCCGGAATACCTTTGAATTTTTTTCGCAGATCAAAGGATAGAATCTTTCGAAGCCTGATGTTTTCATAATAGGCTTCTTTATATTCGCTGTTTTCAATCCTTAAAAGCGCATTCTCGTGTTGTAACTGACGCACCTCTTTGTTCATTCTTATCAGCTGACGACCGTACCACAGCGGTCGGTTGAGTGTACCGCGAATATCCAGGGCGATGGCATATAAACCGGAGACTTTGGTTCTGTCGTTCAGACCGAATATTATCGTCAAAGAAATGAGGACGAGAAAAAACAGAACAGAATAATCTATTAAATTTTGCCGTTTAAAAAGCATAAAGCGATCGTTTATTCTTTCTCTTCATTGCCGGGAGGAATCGATGTTTTAAACCCCGTAACACCATCCGGGTTCCATTGAAAAAGCTGCGGACCATTTTTATCGACTTGAATAAATGTTCGCGTCAACATCCATGCACCCGGATTTAGATACCACCCCTCTTGATACGCTTTACAAGCCGCCCAGTGTGTATGGCCAAGAACGACCATATCAACATTCTCTTTTAGCTTGTTCCGGGCGAAAGCGCGGTAATCATCATCAGAATACGCCCTCATTTGTGAAGAAGAATTGCGGCTGAGCCTGGAAAAAAAATGCGCCAGTGGAATACCGGCATCGGGATGCAGGAGCCGGTATAGAAAGACATTAAACCGGTTCCTTAATACTTTTTTCAGAATCCGATAAAAGTAATCCGACTGCAACAAGCCATCTCCGTGTCTCAGATATAAATTATAATCCGCCCAATGGAGTTGCAGATCGTCAACGTGTACCTTGACGCCGATGTTATCCTCGATAAACGAATCGAGCCAAAAGTCATGATTCCCCGCCAAATAATCTATTTGCACACCGCTGTTTACCAGATCCCTTAATCCTGCCAGAACCTCAAAATGTTGTTTGGGAACCGCGTAACGGTACTCGAACCAAAAGTCAAACAGGTCCCCTATAATCACCAGACGATTTCCCGGCTGTTGTATATAGCTGAAAAAATTCAGCAGTGACCGATCCTTGTTATTTTCTTTTTCCGCCCTTTCACAACCGAGATGGGCGTCACCAACCAAATAGAGAACAGACATGACAGAGCCTTCTTTTAAATTGAAAATTATCAAAAATAGTTTTCAAAGGCAAGCAATTCTATTTTCTTATCAAGGTATAATCATCTCTGTAGATCCGCTGACAAATTTTACAAGAAAAGCCGAACACTGAATCGTTACCAAGCCTAAAGTAAAAACGTTTTTGATAAATCGCACCACTGCATTGAAAAAAATATTGACATTAGAGAAAAGAATCAATAAAATGGAGGTGATTTATAGAAATATTTTTACCGGAGGCAGAATAACATGCAAGCTCTTGGACTGATTGAGACCAAAGGATTAGTAGCGGCGATTGAAGCGGCAGACGCCATGGTAAAGGCTGCGGATGTCAAATTGCTTGGCACGGAATATCCCGGTAGTGGATTGGTTTCCGTAAAAATTGAGGGTACTGTAGGCGCTGTCAAGGCCGCCGTCGACGCCGGCGCCGCTGCCGCCGAAAAGGTCGGGGAAGTGATTTCCGTTCACGTGATTCCTCGCCCCCAGGCAGACCTCGATTTGCTCAGCAGCAAAAAGAAATGATTACCGTTCCTTCCTGTGCAAAAATCAATTTACACCTGCGCGTCCTGAGGAGACGAAAGGACGGCTTTCACGATCTGGAAACAATTTTTCAGGAAATTGATCTCTGCGATCAGCTGCATTTCGATATCAGCCCGGGATCGATTTCCGTCAAAGGTGATGCCCGCTCCCTCCCTTCAGAGGAAAACAATCTTGTATATAAAGCGGCAGTGTTGCTGGCCCGTCACAAGCGAAAACCGCCGGGCTGCTGTATTTATCTCGACAAGAAAATCCCCATCGGAGCAGGCCTGGGTGGCGGCAGCTCAAACGCCGCCGCAACCCTGAAGCAACTCAACAGCCTCTGGAACCTGAATTTGAGCCAAGAAGACCTCTCGCATATGGCTTTACAACTGGGTTCGGATGTCCCCTTCTTCCTCCGGGGAGGTACAGCTCTTGCCTATGGCCGCGGTGAAGAGCTCTCCCGGGTCTCTTGTCGTCTGGATTATACGGGGATTCTGGTCTATCCCAATTTCGGCGTATCAACACCGTGGGCATATGAAAACAATAATTTTGACTTGACAAAGTCAACAAAAAATACTAAATTTATTGACTATAAAGATATCAACGATCCTGCTCTCTGGTCCACAATATTTTGCAACGATTTAGAACCAGCAGTGTATGAACGCTTTCCGGTACTGTCAATGATTCAGGGGACACTGCTCAAAGAGGGGGCATTCTATTCGCGAATGTCCGGTAGCGGATCGAGTATCTTTGGTTTGTTCTTTGATCCGATGGTTGCAAAAAGTGCCCGAGAGCATTTTCGAAAGGATTTTACAACCTATATATTTAGACCTGTTTATAAAGCTGACGCCGGTTGAGATTATACTGGGGCGTCGTCAAGTGGTAAGACACGGGTTTTTGGTACCCGCATACGGAGGTTCGAATCCTCCCGCCCCAGCAAAAATTAAGATGACGAAAGTCTTGTGGTTTTCGTCATTTTTTATTCAAATCATCCAAGGGACAACCTTAGAAAATTTTGCATATGCCGCTTTCTGTTAACAGAGATTTGAAGATTTTTTCCGGACGTTCGAATCGTCCACTGGCCACCAAGATAGCCCGGATACTCGATAAAGATCTGGGCAATGTCAGTATTAAAAATTTTTCCGACGGAGAAATTTGGGCGAAATATGAAGAAAATATCCGCGGCCAGGATGTATTCATTATTCAGTCTACCAATGCACCGGCAGAAAACTTGCTGGAACTGCTGATCTTGATAGACGCAGCCCGTCGTGCTTCTGCTTATCGGATTACTGCTGTCATCCCCTATTTTTCCTATGCCAGGCAGGACCGTAAGGATCAGCCGCGCGTTGCGGTGACATCAAAGCTGGCAGCGAATCTTATCGTCACCGCTGGTGCACATCGGGTATTGACTATGGATTTGCATGCACCACAAATTCAGGGATTTTTCGATATCCCGCTCGATCACCTGTATGCAGCCACTGTCTTTATTGACCATATAAATTCGCTGAATATACCCAATCTCTCTATCGCATCACCCGATATCGGCGGAATGAACCTGTGCAGGTCTTATGCTCGCCGTCTGGACACCGATCTGGTCATGCTGGACAAACGCAGATTGAAACACAATGTATGTGAAGTGACGAGGTTGATCGGCGACGTCAAAGACAAAAACATTCTGGTTGTCGATGATCTCATTGATACGGGAGGAACGCTTGCGGGAGGCATAAAGGTTCTGAAAAAAAACGGAGCCAAAGATATTTATGTCGCCTGTACGCATGCGATTCTTTCCGGTAATGCAATTGAAAACATAAAAAATTCTAAAATCAAAAAAATGTTTCTTACGGATTCAATCAAAACAGACGAAACTAAATTGTGCGACAAAATTGATATTCTCAGCGTTGCCAATCTACTCGCTGAGGCAATTATTCGTATACATGAAGAACGATCGATATCCGACCTTTTTCCCGAAAAAGGTCCAATTCTTTAATCCATGGAGTACAGGAATGGCAGAACTTTTATTGCAAACTCGTAAAGAACTCGGCAAACAATCCGCCAAAGCGGTACGACGCGACGGTAAAGTTCCCGGCGTCTATTATTACCACGGCCAACAGTCAATACCGTTTTCGGTTGACAGAAAAAACCTCGCCGCAGTTCTTCAACAGGAATCTACCCTGATTGATATCGCTATTGATGGCAAGGACAAGAAAAAATGTATCATGCGCGAGCTTCAGGTGAATCCCGTCACCCTGGCACCAATACATCTGGATTTGATGGGAATCAAGCTCACTGAAAAGATTCATATCACGGTTCCGGTACATGTTACCGGCACACCGGCCGGTGTTAAAGAAGGCGGTATCCTCAATCACTTTATCCGTGAACTCGAAATCGAGTGTTTACCGACCGATATACCGGACATTATCCAGGTGGATGTCAGCGAGCTGGAAATCGGCGATTCTATCGGCCTGACCGATCTCGAACTCGAAAACGTCAGGATCATCGGAGATCTTGATAAAACCATTGCAACAGTAACACCGCCGAAGATACTCGAGGAAGAGGAGGAAGAAGAAGAACTCCTTGAAGGCGAGTTGGAAGAAGGACAGGAAGAACCCGAAGTGATCAAACAGGGATCTGAGCAGGACGAAGAATAATCGGATTTGATAACAAGGGACTGATGTGCCGTCGCCGTTTCTCATAGCCGGCCTTGGTAATCCCGGCCGTAAATATAGAAAAACCCGGCATAATATTGGATTTATGGTCATCGATGAGATGGCCGAAAGCTATAATACCGGATTTAAATCGCAAAAACAGGCAGATATTGCCGGCATTCAGATAAACGGCAACACCGCTTACCTGGTCAAACCGATGACCTATATGAATGAAAGCGGATTGGCAGTCAGATCCATCAAGGAGTATTATAACATTGTACCCGAAAACGTGGTGATTGTTTATGATGATATTGATCTGCCCTTTGGCCGCTTGCGAATACGCGGTCAGGGAGGATCGGGAGGTCATAAAGGTGTTTCATCGATAATCAATCATCTCGGCAGTAACGAATTCACACGAGTTCGCATCGGTATCAAACCGGATCATCCTGTGAAGGATGTTGTTCAATTTGTCCTGTCGCCATTTTCCAGACAGGAAAGAAAAAACATAGAAGAAACCATCTCAGAAGCGATAAATGCTGTTAATATGGTTGTCGTCGATGGTCTGAATAAATCAATGAATATTTTCAATACACCTAAAAATGAATAACGTCCGCCTTTGCCAAATGAACTCTAACAATCCATACATTTAAGGAGGATTAAACTTGGACAAATACGAAACGATTTTCATCATCGATTCACTGTTAAAAACCGAAGAGATACAGAGCATTGTCAGCAAATACGAACGATTTATTTCGGCCAATGGCGGTCAGATCGAAACAGTTGAAGAGTGGGGCAAAAAAAGATTGGCTTATGAAATTAAAAAGCGCCAATACGGTTATTACGTTTTGATCCGTTTCACCGGACCGGCAACGATGATCAAACAACTCGACCGTGAATTTCGCCTCAACGAATCCATTTTGCGACATTTGACACTCAAAATGACCAAGCTGGGGCAAAAAACACTCGAAAAGAAATCAGTGCAGAAAACCGCCAGAGAAAACGAAAAAGCGGAACCCCCTGCATCAGAAAGCCCTAAAAAAGAAGAAACAAAGACAGAAGAAAAAGAAGAAGTAAAGAAAGAAGAAACAGAAAAAGAAATAGAAACAAAAGAAGAAACAAAAGAAGAAACAGAAAAAGAAACAAAAGAAGAAAAAAAAGAAACGATAAAAACTGAAACCGATAAAGAAACCGACTCTTGATCCGGTTAAACCGAATCAATTAAAAGTACAATGGCTGAATTAAAAATTCCAGATATAAACACGATACAAATCGCCGGCACCTTAACCAGCGATCCGGTTTTTCGCCAAACGCCGAACGGTAGCAGCGTTGCGACGTTTACAATGGAGGCCAACCGCAAGTACCGCGATAATGCCGGTATTTTACGGGAAAACGCTTGTCACGTAAATGTTTCGGCATGGCACAAACTGGCCGACCTTTGTCAAGAATTGCAAAAAGATCACTCCGTTCTCGTCGACGGAGAGCTGCAGAATCAACCGCAAAGCGGCGAGGACGGCTTGACCGGTCGCAGTATTGTTGAAATTCGGGCACGGCGAATACAGGCATTAGATGTCAGGGCCGATCAAAGCGGTGATGCCCCGCCGGCAAAAAAGGTGGAAACAGCAACACAACCAACTGAGGAAAAAACAAAAACGGTTCAGGTTCCCACCACTCCGTTTGATTTTGGATATCAAAATTTTAAAATATAAGGAGCAACCATGCTAAAGAAGAAAAGAATCTGCCGATTCTGCGAAGAGGGGATTGAATATATAGATTTCAAATCAGAAAAGCGGTTAAACCGCTTTACCACCGAACAAGGTAAAATCATTCCCCGGCGTACATCGGGAAGCTGTGCCAAACATCAACGACAATTGACACGAGCGATTAAAATTGCACGGGAGCTGGCATTAATTCCCTATATATCGGAAATGACAAAATAATTACAGGATAAAACCATGAAAATCATATTAAAACAAGATGTAGATAAACTGGGCAGTGCCGGTGATATCGTTGAGGTAAAGGATGGTTTTGCCCGAAATTATTTGGTTCCAACCGGACAGGCGATCATGGCCACAAAATCCAACCTGAAATCTTTCGAGGAAGAGCAGAAAATCGAAAAAGTTCGTCAGGAAAAGGGCAAAAAAGAAGCACAGGTATTGGCTGACAAGCTTTCCAAAGTTTCTATCACCACAGCGGTTCAGGTTGGCGAAGAAGATAAAGTTTTTGGATCCGTGACTTCCCAGGAGATAGCCAACCAATTGCGCGATCAGGGATATGATATTGATAAAAGAAAAATCTTGATCGAAGAGCCGATTAAAGCCCTGGGCGTTTATGATGTTCCCGTGAAATTACATACGGACGTTGAAGCGACCGTCAAAGTCTGGGTGGTCAGAGAATAATCAAATCCATCAAGCTATCTATCAAAAAGCCAAAATTGAATCTACCGATTTTGGCTTTTTTTCATATTCGGAGTTTTGTTGTATCCGGGATAAAAAAGCGTTGATTTCAACGATTTTTCATAATACATTACGAAAAATTGAACCGCGGGTAAACGAATAAAGGAATCAGCATGGAACCAAAATTCCCCCCCTGTCTGGAATGCAATCAGGGTATCTTACTTCCCTTGTCCGATTATGGTCGCGATGGCGCTTCAATTCTGTATAAAGCCTGGGTCTGTACAAATCCCGCCTGCGGCTTTCATATCCGCATCGATAACGGTGATATTAGTTTGGGACGGAAAATTTCCAAAACCAAAAAATAAGCTTATTCATGGCAAATTTGAAAATTCTATATAAAAACAAGGAATCAAACTTTTGGAGCCGTCACAAACCTAAAATTGCTTCCACCCTCTTTGCCATCATCATTTGGTTCCTGATCGTAACGGGTGGTATTTTCGAACATGTGACCACCATTCCCATCGCTATTCCTGAAAATGAACAAAATTTTGTCATTACCAATAAAATTCCGCGAAAAGCCAAGGTCAGAATACGGGGAGAGGGCGTTAACCTGCTTGCCTTTCTCATTTTCCGAGAAGGAAAACTCTGGCTCAATGACATCACCTGGAAAAACGGTACCGCAACGGTAAATCTGTCTCAGGAAGACATCGTCCTCACCGGCACAGCTAAATCCCTGAACGTCATCGATCTGCTCAGCCCCAAACAGATCAAGCTGGAAATGAAAAAGGTGGTGGAAAAAACCGTACCCGTCAAACCTGAATTCATCATCAAACCAAAAGCCGGGTACACGCTGGTCGGAGATATCTCCATTCAGCCGGCACAAGTTACCATCCGGGGCCCCGAAACCTTTCTCGACAGTTGTACCTTTATCCGCACGCAAAAAGCAAATTGGGAAAATTTAAAATTCCCCCTGCGAAAACGCATCGATCTCATCGATCCCAATATTCCCAAAAGCCAATTGCTCGTGAACAGAGTAGAGGTCTCTGCAGATATACAGAAATTGATGGAGAAACATTTGCAAGGTATTCCCGTCAAAGCCATAAACCTGCCGCCTCACAGCAATGCCATTATTTTTCCCTCAACCCTCTCCCTGGTCATCGAGGGCGGGGTTCAGGTGGTATCCGGTATCACCAAAGATGACATTGTGGCCACAATAAACTATGCCAGGCAACAACGTCAAAATGCAAAAAGTTTTACCCCGGAGATCCAACCGATCCCCAAAGTGCGGTTTCGCGATATAGAGCCCGGGCAATTTAAAATTATCCTGGAACGAAATGAATCCGAAACGCGTTAGAATGTCGTATTCAACCGTTGTATATCTCTATCGGCTATGCGCTTTTCAGATATAACTCAAAGTGCAAGTCATAAATCATTTGTAAATAGGATCATTGTCTGTTAAAATCCGGAATCCCTAAAAGCGGCCTGAACATGATGGTATTGGGAATTGAAACATCTTGCGACGAGACCAGCGCTGCGATCGTTGCGCAGGACAACATTCTTTCCAACGTGGTGGCAACTCAGGAAATCCACCAACGCTTCGGAGGCGTGGTGCCGGAATTCGCCTCCAGAGCCCATTTGCGCCAGCTGCCCGTGATCATTCAGAGCGCCATGTCTGAAGCGAATGTCGATTTCTCCGATCTGCAGGGCCTTGCTGTCACGTATGGCCCCGGCCTGGCAGGCTCTCTGCTCGTAGGATTAAGCATGTGCAAAGCATTGGCGTTCTCTCTGCATCTGCCCTTTATCGGCATAAACCACCTGGAAGGACATATTCTGGCGACAAGCGCGGAAAGCCGCCGGCCCGATTATCCCTGTTTGGCATTGGTGGTTTCGGGCGGCCATACCCTGCTGGTCCTTGTGGAAAAACCACTCTGCTATAAAATTGTCGGCCAGACCATTGATGATGCTGCCGGTGAGGCATTTGACAAGGTTTCTAAAATTTTAAATTTAGGCTATCCGGGCGGCCCGGCTATCGAAAAAGCGGCGATCTCCGGAGATGATGGGGCAATACATTTTCCGATCGGTCTGGCTAAAAAGAATAATCTTGATTTTAGTTTCAGCGGTTTAAAAACAGCTGTTCTCTATCACGTTCAATCGCTATCTCCCCGGGAGTTGCAAGCGCAAAAGCCCGACATTGCTGCCGGTTTTCAAAGAGCTGTTATCGACGCTTTGCTCAATAA
>CAZMUU010000045.1:0-2488 GCA_964569215.1 uncultured Cytophagia bacterium | reverse complement strand
ATAAAACATTGATGGCTTTGGAAATACACAACTGCCGGCAAATCGTGCTCGCCGGAGGGGTTGTTCGTAATCAGACCCTGCGAAACCGGTTTCAGGATACTTGCGAGAAAAACAATCTGGAATTATTTATTCCGTCACCGAAACTGTGCACCGATAATGCGGCAATGATCGCGCGGGCTGGAACGATTCGCCTGCAAAACGGCGAAAAATCCGCTTTTGACCTGGATGTTATTCCCAACCTGAGCCTCGACCCCAAACCGAAACGAATAGGCGGGAAATCTTGACACTGTTCCTGAATCAATACCGGCTCTTCTTTTCACAACATCCGCTCTGGGTTATCCTCTCATTGCTGTCGGCCGTGTTTTTTACCATCTATATCTATAGAAAAACCAACCCGGTCATTTCAAAATCAAAAAAAGTTCTTCTCATTGCGCTTCGTGCTCTCGCCCTGACTTTCTGTCTCCTGGTTCTGTTCCAGGCTACACTCGGCCATCGCTATAAAAAATCCCACCCCCCTCAACTTGCCGTGCTGACGGATGTATCCGCAAGTATGAATGTGGAAGACGCCCGCGGCAACCGGCCGAAAATCGTTAAATCCGTTCTCCACCAACTCACCGGCATGTTTCCGGACTATGGCTTTAAATGGTACCGATTCTCATCACACCCAAAAGCTTTTTCTGCCCCGGGAATAGATTCACTGCTGTTTATTGGCGATGTTACGGATATTTCACTGGCCCTCAGACATGTGCAGGAACAATTGCAATCCGAAAACCTTAGCGCCATGCTGATTATCAGCGATGGAAATTATAACAAAGGGGGGAATCCCGTTCGCAGCGCTGAAAAAAGCACTGTGCCCATTTACAGCGTCGGTATCGGTTCTGATAAAGAAGTACCGGACCTAAAAATAGATGATCTATCCACCAGCGCCTTTGCCTATACAGGAGAATCGACACCGGTTAAGATCAAGATACAGAATAATGGCTTTTCCCGAACACAGACAACCGTCCGTTTGATGAAAGATGATTCCGTGTATGCCCGGCAAACCGTACAACTACCGCCTTCGCCTTCAGAGAAAACGATCACGCTTGATTATAGACCGCAAACGCCGGGACAGCATAAACTCATCGTTGATATAGGACGTAAAAGCGATGAGAAAATGCTCGAAAACAACCGTCAAACCGCTTACCTGGATGTATTAAAAGCAAAGCTCACCATTCTCATATTGGCCGGCAGAGTGACGCCGGAAATTTCGTTTTTAAGGCGACATCTGAGTCAGAACAAACGATATCAAATTTTCGCCGAGGTTCAGAAGAACCGAAACGCTTTCTTCAATATCGCCCCCAAAAGCGACATACTCTCCCGGCTGCAGGAAGTGGATATTTTTATCCTGGTCGATTTTCCCGGCCGAAACACATCTGACGACTTTTTACAAAAATTACTCAAATCCATAAACCAAAACCAGCAATCCATTCTGCTCTTCACAGATCACTCTGTCGACATGCGAAAACTGGAGAAACTGGAACCTTTTATTCCGGTGCTTGCAAACAGTACACCTGGCCGGTCGGGAAAGGTATATCCTCTGCTCTCTGCACAGGGAAAACAACACCCGGTTACCGCATTTGATGAACAAACACGCCCCGGATCCTTAATGTGGGATCAACTTCCGCCGGTATATATGAACCTGAAAAACATAACCCTGTGGCCGAACAGCACCGTATTATTATATGGCGTTCGGGACATTTTACAAAAACAAAACACAGATCAAAATCCTTTATTTGTGATCCGAAAAAGCACGACGAATAAATCCGCGGCGTTTTTGGCGGATGGAATATGGCAATGGGATTTAATGGTAAAAGGCCTGGATCCACAGAACCAAATCTATCACCACTTTATTAACAATACAATCAGATGGCTGGAAACCAAACAATCGGATAATCTTGTACAGATTAAAGCCAATACCCGCTACCGTTTCGGCGAAAAAGCCTTTATCGAGGTTCAGGCCTTCGATCAAAAACACGAGCCCGTTGATTCCGCCGACATTTTGTTGCGTTTGGAGCACCCTCTTTATAAAAAAGAATATATCCCCGCCGCGGTGGAAACAGGTATCTACAGAGCTGAAATTTCTCCACAATACCCGGGTGATTATACGATCCGGGCCCGGGCATCTCTTCATAACCGGGAACTGGGGAACACGGAATTTAAATTTACAGTGGGTGAATACAGCAAAGAGCTCTCCGTCACCAGACAGTCGCGTACCACCCTGAAGAGTCTGGCCCTGAGCAGCGGAGGGCAATATATCGAACCCGATTCCCTTAACAAGTTATCTTTACGGATTCAGGGCAACGTCAAAAATGAAATTATCGAAAAAGAACAAAGTCTCTGGAATCAACCCATCATCCTTTTCCTCATCATATTCCTGCTTGCCCTGGAATGGTTTATCCGTAAAAGGGCGGGTATGGTTTAATTTTTTGTCTGCAAACCCCCTAAT
>CAZMUU010000044.1:12353-17048 GCA_964569215.1 uncultured Cytophagia bacterium | reverse complement strand
CCACAGGACTGCCATAATCGTTAATCAACAAAATTCTCAAATCCGATCCAATATAGTTTTACCTCACCGTCCCTCGACATCGAGCCAGGTGGTCTTTCGTTTCAGCGTTCTCAGTATGAACCAGACGAGAAACCCGAAAAGTAGAAACATCCACCAGGCAGTATGAATTTCATAGTCGCCACCGGCAAAAAGTTCGGAGAGTAATTTTAATACAAAAAAAGTGAGCACAAGAGCAAAAAAACCGCTATATTCGCGTTTTAAGACCGTTTTCAGGGAAAAGGGTAATACATTTTTTTTATAGTTTTTAACAGCCGGAATAATAGCAGGTGTTGTCTCGGCCCAGGCGATATAAGCATCGCCGAATTTTCTCACCAAAAACGCCTCTTCGGCAAACATGATGCGTTCGTAATAGATCCAAAAGACCAGAATATAAACAAGCACAAGCCAGCCATTATGTGGAAACATGGCGATACCGAGTCCGTTGAGAAAATTGCCGAGATATAAAGGATGACGTAATGTGGAATAAATTCCACTGGTATTAAGCGTTTCCGCCTCCGGGGCACCCGTTGTACGGCCCGACGTGCCTTTCGGCGTGTGACCAATGGTGATAATACGTACGACCAGACCCAGAAAACTGATCGTTATACAAAGGCCGTTCCATATTGCCGTGAGAATTTCACTGCCGAACAGATAATCATAGTTGAAAAGCGCGATCAGCAAAACGACGAACATGACAAGTGGCAAATAACTCCGCCACCTGAACAGCCAGTTTCCGGTTTTTTCAAATTCTTTTTGCAGGATCATTTCTCTATCCTTTTCTCTGTGCAATTTGGATTAACTGTTTTGAGCGCCAAGGGACTGAACCTCGCGCATTACCCGCATGAGGTTTGCCCCCCAGATCTTCTCAAGATCATTGACAGAGTATCCCCTTCGCAATAATTCACGGGTGATCACCGGCATTTCGCTGACATCGCGGCAATCCTCCAGACCACCACCACCGTCAAAATCGGTGCCGATTCCCACATGATCTATACCGGTGACGCTGACGATATGATCGATATGATCCGCCATATCAGAGACGGTTGCAAGGGGCTCGGGATAATCGCGGTTGAGTTGTCGCCACTCCTGCCATACCCGTTTTTGCTCCTCTTCGGTCATCTCATCATAGTTTCCATTTCGTTGCCAGAATGCCGCCACAACACTGTCGCGCTTCGCATCGACCGGTGGTGTTTTAACATAGGCGGAAAGGATGCACATTTGGATCACACCACCGTTTTTCTTCAGTGCCAACAACATATCGTCGCTTAAATTTCTCGGATGATCACACACCGCCCGTGCGCAAGAGTGCGAAGCGATAACCGGAGCCTTTGATACTTTGAGGACATCGTAGAAACTTTGATCCGAGGCATGAGACAAATCGATCATCACTCCCAGCTTGTTCATTTCCGCAACCACCTGCTTGCCGAACTCACTCAGTCCCCCGTGAAGCGGACCATTATCATCTGTGGAAGAGTCGCATATCTGATTGTGCTTTGTGTGACAGAGCGTAATATAACGACTACCAAGATCATGGAAGGATTGCACCAGCGAAAGATCTTTTCCCAAAGGATAACCGTTTTCCATGCCGATAAAAACTGCGCGTTTATCCTCATTCTCGAGTCGGTATGCATCCTCAGGAGATAGCGCCGGAGAAGCCAGGTTCGGGTGCCGGTTCAGGGAAGAATCAATGGCTGAAAAAAGCGCCATAGCGCGTTTCCGGGCCTTCTCATACCCCTTATCCGTCAACTCACGCTGACCGACAAAGACAGCGAAAAATATCGCATCCAGGCCTCCCTCCCGCATTCTGATAAAATCGACCTTGCCCTGATTCGCCTCATGGCGTTCCCCCAGGTTATAATCCGAACGCAACAATCGCAATGGCGTATCAACGTGAGAATCAACCGTAAAAAGATTGGCGTGAATGTCCGATGCATTTTCGAGCGCACTTTTTCGTTTGCAGGCGAGAGTAAGGAATATTCCTGTCGCCAGCAACAGGAATACGACTCGACAATATATGTGTTGATGTCCCATTGAAAATCCTTTCGTGTAGAAAAGTAAACCGGTATCTGTTTAAAAGCGATTAGAAAATAGGAATTTCTCGTCAAAATAACAAGAAAGGAAATAAATCGCCCGCCCGACCATTATTGTAAAGGGATGTTACATCACTTAAAATAGCCCCTGTAAATATTATTTACAAAAAATCAAATAATTTTTCTATCTGATAAAAAAAAACCACAAAATCCTGCTGCGACAAGTCAAAATAAAACAATAAATTATAAGCAAACTCCGTACATTGGTATGATTCTTGTTCCATATTATAATGATTATCAATGGCCATAAACATTAAATGTATGAATCAAAGGAGTTTACCCATGAAAACAACAGCCATTTTTGTATCACTTGGTTTGCTTTTGCTCTTATTTGCCTGCGAGCAACAGGAAGATGAAGCCTTTGTTATCAAAAAAATGGAACTGCGGGAAAAAATTGATGAAACCATCGTAAGTATCGATGAAGAAATTCAATCCATTCAGAGAGACATTTTGGAAAAAGCGGAAGAGGGTAAAAAAGAGAATCTTTTAAACCAGAAAGAAAAATTAATGGCTTTGAGAGATTCTCTGCGGACAAGATCAGAAGCAGTGCAAGAGCTAAAAAAGAAGCAGTGGGAAAGCTTTAAAACGAATTCTGATTCTCTGGTCGCTGATGTCAAAACCAGGCTGGTGACGTTTAAAACAACCTGGAATGAGATGCGACCTCCTTATCCGTATTAAAAGCATTTCGCGGTTGAGAGCGCATCAGAGTCTTCCCGATCGCAAATAACTTTAATTCCCATTAGGGAATTTGCAATGACAAACGTATGATATACATATATATCTGTGTATAACGACGAAGATCATAAAGCGTTATATCCGTTTATCTTGATGACGGCATAACAGTGCAGAACTATGGTTTTATAAATTCACAGCTACATTCTGGCCGCAGAAAAAATGATCCCTGTAATATGATCACATCCGGCCGTGATGTCAAATCATCTCTTCCGCGGCCGGATAAAAGTTCCTGGAAATAAATCATGTTTCAGATGTAAAAAGCATCACGGGACATGCAAAAATCGCAACAGTCTTAAATAAAGATATATCATTTAAAGCAGATGAACAGGGTCTGCAAGAGGAGGAAGGAAAAAAATGAGATATTTCAGCACTGAAGAGCTCAGCTATTTACTCGAAGAGCATAACGATCCATGTATTTCCGTATATCTGCCCACTTTTGTAAAAGGAAATGATGTGGAACAGAATCAAATCCGCTTTAAAAACCTTTTACGGGAAACCAGTGATACATTGCGGGATTATGGTTTTAGAAAACCCCAAATAGAAGAGCTTTTGGCACCGTTAAGGGAACTCCTCGAAGATGCGCCGTTCTGGAGTCATCAGGAAAATGGTTTGGCGTTATTTCGCACCCCGGAAAATTTTCAGACCTATCGAACACCGGTAAAATTTCAGGAGATCAGTGTGGTGGCAACGCGGTTTTTTATCAAACCGCTGATTCCACTGATAAACGAGAATGAGCAATATGGTATTCTGGTGCTGGATTTAAAGGGAATCAAACTCTATAGCGCATCCAGATATCATATCGAAGAAAGGCCTTTGCAGGACCTTCCCGTCAGCATCGAAGAAGTATTAAAATACGACGATCCTGAAAAACAATTGCAATTCCACACCGGCACAGGCCAAAGCAGCGACGGTAGACGGGCTGCCATGTTTCATGGCCGTGGAACCGGAAGTGATAAAGCCGGTCAAAAAAAGAATATTTTACGTTTTTTCCTCGCGGTCAGCGACAAGCTGGATGCGCGATTCAGCCAGGATAATTTGCCCATAGTTCTGGCCGGGGTCGATTATCTGCATTCAATCTATCGACAAGCCAGTTCATATACCCATTTTGTGAAAAAGGGTATTCATGCAGATATCGATGAACTCAGCCTCGGTGAACTTCACCAAAAAAGCTGGAACATCATGGAACCTCGTTATAAGGTAAGAAAAGAACGCATCCTCGGAATCTATGAACAGCTTGAGGATAAAAATAATACAGGAAAAAATCTGGAATCACTTCTCACGGCAGCACATATGAACCGGATTAAAACCCTTCTCATACAACCGGAGGAACAGGTTTGGGGTCAATATGACCTGGACAAAGACAAGGTGAGTAAAACAAAGATCAAGGAATACAAAGATGTCGATCTTATCGACCTGCTCGTAGCGCAAACCCTGCTGCAGAACGGAGATGTTTTGATTATGGACAAAGAGAATATCCCGGATGCTCCGGTTGCGGCCATTTATCGTTTTTAATCAGATTTCAATCTCTATTCCACATGTCGTTGAACATAAAAACGAACCGTATCGGGTATCGCTGCGGCGAAAACGCCGACACCATCACCTTCAAAATAAAAACGGGGCTCCAACAAATTGCCGTCGATCTCCTGAATCTGACGATGGGTCAGTAAATAATCGGTAAACTGGTCATCAGCAGCGTAAAGAATAACCCGGTAATTGCCGTAAAACCAAAAATTGAACCATTCCAGTTCAATTTCCGACCGCTCGCCGGCCTGCCCCGTCGGCGTGATATCCCATTGCCAGGTGTGCTGAAACTGTACAAATCTCACCGGAT
>CAZMUU010000044.1:0-12343 GCA_964569215.1 uncultured Cytophagia bacterium | reverse complement strand
CCCCGGTGAGCCCGAAAGTAAAAGAGCATCTCGACGATTTCCTCACCCTCATCGCGATCCCATTTCCCGTACTCCCCGTCCACGCCGAGAACCTTGTTTTCAATACAGCTGGTCGCATCCTGCGGATCGGCGTCAAGAGCATGAACTGAGCTCACGTAAGAACCGATACCCGGCGATTGCAGAAAATGCAGGGTAAATTTTTTCAACGCCCCGTTGCGATCTTTTTCGCTATAGTTCAGCGTATCAATAATTGATTTAGTATTCAACACCTTAAACCCTGCAGGCGGAATGGTACAGGTGGATGTCGTTTCCAATGCCTTGCCATCGATAGTGGCCTGCACGCTCAGTTGATAACGCTTGTCATAATCGATGATAAAATCAGTTCCGGCATAGTAATATCCCGGAAATTTCCCTTCCAGCGCCGGCAGAGGGTTGAAGACAAGCGGATATTCCCGCCCGGTGGCCAGTTCAGTGATGGCTACCCATGCATCCGCAATAAAGAGCTCATTGTAATCCAGAGGTTGGTTGAGAGGGAAATTTCTCATAATACGAATATCGGCCGGGGCGAGGCCCGGGATTAAAAATCCATCTACAACGATTTTTGCATTATAGGTCTCTGGTCCGACCGTCACCTCAACATCACCGCAGTGAATGCCGGCGAATAAACTCAGAAAAGCAATAAATACAAAGTGCTTCACCTTAGACTCCTAAAAAATAATATTAACACCGATCGATGGAATGGGAATCGGAATCATGGGCACGGTATCGATTTCCTGTTTGATCTGATTGTCCTCAAAACGCTCATCGTATTGTATAAACCAGACATTATCCCGGCTGGTTGCGTTGAAGACCTGAATGTAGGGCTCCAGGGTAAAGTGCTTGAATTTCCGCGTCAGAGTCAGATTGAGATCAAAGCGAATATAGGGCGGTAAGCGAAAATTGTTGCGTTCAATGGGGCCGAGATTATACCAATAGTAATAGTCCTGATCCATAACCTGTCGTGTCGTATAGACATAGCTGGGAATGGTGATCGGCTGACCCGATGCATAATTCAGTCCCATACCCAGACGCCACCGGGTTCTGTCGTTGCGCTGCGGTTTGCCCCGGAGAACGCGAACCATGTTGCGAATATCCATATCGGCAACGAGATTGAGCATATGGGTTCTGTCATGTCTGGGGGTAAACCAGTTGTTCTGATTCAAACCGTAGATCTTGAAATCCGAATGACCCAGGGTATAGGATATCCAGCCGGTCAGGGCGCCGATATCGCGGCGTAAAAGAATTTCAAAACCATAAGCACGGCTTTTACCGGTATCGAACAGATTTTTTGTCGATGTGTAGAGCGGTTCATTGTCATCGTTATAAGCATTGGGTTCAAGGTCGACCCAAAAGAAAGCGTCATAATAGTAGATATTGGAATAGTGCTTGTAATAACTCTCGATTTCCAGCTCGATATTATCGGCGATCTCCCTCTGGAATCCGAGGATATAGTGGCTGGCTTTGGCATCGTCATAGTATTGATTGGAGGCGGTCCAGATATCGGCGATAAAGGCCCGCGGTATCTTGAAGAGATACTGATGATAACGACCGGCAGCCGCTTTGAGGTTGGTGGTCTCACTGAGACGGTATTTCAAACTAATACGGGGGGCCAAATCATGGCGTACGGCCTGGTTTCGGCTCGTGTTGTAGCGAAATCCGCTTTGCAGCTCGAGCAAGGGCGATGGCTTCCACTCAAGCGTCATATAAGCGGCAGCGTGAAGCGGTGTTTGGCCGACATCAACCTCCCCTCCGGGAAATTTGGCCGTATACTTTCCCGCCAAATCTTTGTATTCAAACCCCATTTTGGCGCTGAGCGATTTTGAATAGTAATATTCCAGGTTGGCCTTGAGCGTCCAATCGTCGATCGTATTCACTTCCTGGAAATCATCACCAAAATCAAACTTTGAATCATAACTGCTGCAGGTAAGCCAAAAGTTGGCAAAAAGAACAGAAGAAAAAATATGCGTCCAGCGCAGACTCGAGGTCATGTTGCCCCATTTGTACTGAAAACTCTCGGAATTTTCATTATCCGGATTAAAAATGAAATCAAGATCATCCCGGCTTTTGTAAAAGCTGACGGTGACTTTGTTGTTCTGATTGAGATCGAAAAACGCCTTTAAATGTCCATCATAAAAATAATAATCCGGTATGTTTTCATCCTTAAAGGCCTCCATTTTGGCGATGGTCTGATCGAAATAGGTGCGGCGAATAGAACCGGATATTGACCCTAGCTTGCCCAGTGGCAACTGAAGCGTCGTTTTTGCGGACAGCAAACTGATCGAGGTCTTGGACCTGAACTCGTTGCGGTTGCCGTCGAGGTTGGTGACATCCATAACCGATGAGAGGCGACCCCCGTATTCGGCGCCGAATCCGCCTTTGGAAAATTCGACATTTTTGATGGCATCGGTGTTAAACGTGGAAAAAAGACCGAAAAAATGCTCCGGATTATAAACATCGGTGCCGTCGATGAGATAGAGGTTTTGATCCGGCGTGCCGCCGCGCACATAGAGTTCGGATGAAAAATCGGAGATGGCCGCAACACCGGGCATGGTTTGCAATGAGCGCAAAAGATCGGCCTCTACAAATTGCGGTGCACGCTTGATATCGCGCGGCGTCAGCTTTATTTTTGAAATCGGTTTGCGGTACAAGCGCAGACTGGTGCGCACCGAATCGGCAATGACGGAAATCTCTTCGGTAGCGATGGCTTTGGGGACCAGATCGATATTGAGCTCTATGGGTCTGTCGGGCCTGACCGTAACTTTTCTGCTAAAGGGTTCATAACCGATAAATTGACAGATCAGTGTATAGCTTCCCACCGGAATGCGGGGAATGGAATAAAAACCACTGCTGTTGCTGGCCGATCCCATATAGGTGTCCTGCAGAAAGACATTGGCCCCCACCAGGCTCTCGCCGCTCTGCTCGTCATAGACAAAACCGCTGATGCTGCCGTGCGGCTGTGCCTGAACAGCCGGCTGCAGTATAAAGATGAGAATAATTATTGTAATCGCAAACTTCATTCCCGCGCTCCATCGTCAAATTAAATTTAAATATTAAATGTATATATTAATTTCATATAATGCCAGCATTAAAAATTAATGTTTGATGTTTCATCGGACAAGTTTTTTCAAAATTCTGCAAAGCGAGATCCTTCCGCCTTCCATCACCACGGATTTTTGCTCAACCCATTGACCTCTCAAGCAAACAGGTAAGATAAAACAAAAAGCGGAAGAGCTCGCGCAGCCCGCGGAGGATCACCCCGCACCAATCTCTGTCACTGGCCCTGTCATTTAAATTATTGATGCCGTCCTGAACGATTTTATTTTCCGCCCCCTGCCGGCGAGATTGGTGCGGGGTAGCCGGAGCAGCCCCTGATGCGAAAAAGCAACTCTGAAAGCAAAAACAAACTGTATTTGTTGTCACGGATGCTGCCCGCAGAACAGCACTCGTGTTGGGCGCAGGGCATTCAAACATCTCAGCGCAGAGCGAGCGATAAATCGCGGATTAAGCAGAGCCGTTAATCATATTCTAATCATTTTTTCACATCATCCCCCGAAAAAACAACTATCCGTTTTCCCTTGCATTTATAAATTGTGTTAAATACCTTTTATAGAGATGTTTACATAATGGCTCTGATTTATTCATAAAAGATAAATCTTTCAAAAGCGGGGAGGTCAGTGATAAAATATCTCATTCAAAACTGGAGACCCATTCTCAGTACCATCGTCTTTTTGACAAGCTTTGTCTCCTTTATCATCACCGGCATGGCCGGGTCCCAGATTCCCGAGCTGGTACTGCGCGCCGCTTATGATGCCTTTAGCCTGTTTATTATGGGCGGCCTCGATATCGGCTTTCCCTATGGTCATTCACAAACCGGTGTGATTCTGTTGTGGATCTGCTATTTCTTTGCGCCCCTGCTCACCGTCAGTTTTGTTTTCCAGTTTGTGCAGGAAAAAGTGTTCAGCCGCTATGCCCCCCGGGTTAAAAAACACACGGTTTTGTGCGGCCTCGGCCGTAACGGACAATTGATCTTTGAACTCTTAAAAGAACAAAAATCAAAACACAAAATTATTGTCATCGAGCAGGACAAGCACAATACCCAAAGCGAAAACCTGGCCAAAGCACCGACGGTCTGGTGGATCAAAAACGATTTTACCAACCCACTGGTTCTGCGTAAAGCCAGAACAGAAAAAGCGCATCAGGTTATCCTCTCCACCAATCAGGATATAGAGAACCTCAACAGCATGGTGACCATTACGGAGATGATAAACAACAAAAAAGCGCCACAAATCTATTGCCATCTCGGTGATTTGAATTTACACGACAATCTGAGGCAGACCTTTTTAAAAGAGGAAAAATTCAGCAATATCAAAATCTTTAACGGTTACCATTGCGTCACCAGACGGCTATATGACAACTATGTCCTCAAAGAAAAACTTATCGACCCGGCAGGAACGCGTTTTATCATCCTGGGATACGGAAAATTTGGTCGCATGCTGCTTTCCCATATCATGAACGACCCCGGCCGCCGGGATAACGACGAAGTTGCAATCGTGACTCTGAAAACCAGCAATGATCTGGACGCTTATGACTATAGCTGGGGAAAGTCCTTTAAACATCCCTGCCAAATAAAGCGCTACGATCAGCATGACATGCACAGTCCAATATTATGGGATAAACTATCCCGGGGTGACAAGAAAAAAACACTGCTCTTCGTGTGCCGCGATAACGACCTCGCCAATATTGAGCTGGCCATATCGCTTAAATTAAACGGGCCGGAAGTGCTTAAAGAGGGTGTTATTATCTGTCGCGTTTTTCGTCCGACCACGCAATATCTCGAGAGCATGCTCGAAAACCGCCTGACGCCGACGCAAAGTCAGGATGTCCTGCTCTTCCCTATGCGGCAGGAGCTCAAGGAAGCTTTTAAGGAAGAACTCGCTTTCTTTGCATCATAATATAATCATTCATAGCGCAGCGCATCGATGGGATTGAGTTTGGCCGCCTTGCGGGCCGGATAATAGCCAAAAAATATTCCCACCAGAGAGGCAAACCCAAAAGCGAGAAAAATAATACCGGGCTCGATCATGGTAGTGAGATCGGTTAATTTTTGCAGCCCTAGCGCCACAATAATGGCCAACAACACACCAAAGCCACCCCCGATCGAACTCAATAAGACCGATTCGATCAAAAACTGCACGAGTATATCGCGCTCTCGTGCCCCAACCGACAGGCGAATACCGATTTCCCGCGTTCTCTCTGTCACCGACACCAGCATGATGTTCATAATTCCGATTCCACCAACCAAAAGCGATACCGCGGCAATTGATCCCAGCAGCAAAGTTAAAACCCGTGAAGTAGACGAAGCCATTTCCGTAATTTCAGCCTGATTACGGATAAAAAAGTCATCGTCTTCTCCCGCTTTGATTCCCCGCATGCGTCGCAGTAGGGTGATGAGCTCGTCTTCTGCCGCATCCAGCTTGTCTGAGGAGATAGCGCTGACATAGATCATATCGATATAAACGCCTCCTTTAAGACGATAGAGCGCGGTTGTTGCCGGAATCAATATAACATCATCAGCATCATTTCCCATCGCTGTAGCGCCCTTTGCCCGCAGAACGCCGATAACCTGAAACGGCGTATTGCGGATACGGATCCTCTCACCAACCGGATTGCCGTAGGGAAAAAGTTCATCTGCAACGGTCTGCCCAAGAACAGCGACTTTACGGTTGCTCCTGACATCCCGCTCTGTAAAAAAAGATCCGGTACGGAGGCTCCAGTCTCTTATGTAAAGATAAGAGGGATAGACACCTTCAATACCCGTACTCCAGTTGTTTCCCCCTCCTATCACCTGTCCGCCGCTTCGTACCAGGGGGGATATTGCTTTAACAAGCGTCGCCTGTTGTTCAAGTGTTTCGATGTCCTTAAAACGAAAACCGACAGCACTTCCCGCCCCCCGGCTGATACCTCCCCTGCGGCTGGCACCTGAACGAATCATCAGTAAATCCGTACCCAGCGAAGCAATACTCTGCTCAATGCGATGGGACGCTCCCTGGCCGATGGCAACCATGACGATTACAGCACTGACGCCAATGATAATTCCCAATGAGGTCAACAAACTACGCATGCGGTTTTTGGCAATGCTCTTTAGGGCTGTCTTGAGCAATTTTCTCAATTGTAACATTTGATCATCCTGTTAAAAATGATCATTTTTTAATAGTTTCTAAATCCTCTTCAGCTCGTCTAATACTGCTGCATGGATATTCTTTTTCCACGCGTCCATCCCTGATCTCGACGATACGACCGGCATATTCGGCCAAATCGTGCTCATGTGTTACGAGAACAATGGTAATCCTCTGACGATTTAATTCCTGGAACACCGACATGACCTCGACAGAGGTTCTGCTATCGAGATTGCCGGTGGGTTCATCGGCGAGTATGATCGCCGGTTGATTGACCAGAGCCCGAGCGATTGCCACTCTTTGCTGTTGTCCACCGGACAGCTGATTGGGTTCGTGATAGATTCGGTCTGCCAGTCCGACTCGCTCAAGCGCTTGCAGAGCCGCTGTTCGCGGATCGGCAATGCGGCGATTGCGGTCGTAAATAAGGGGAAGTTCAACATTTTCCAGTGCTGTCGTTCGTGGCAACAGATTAAATCCCTGAAGACAAAACCAATTTTATGATTGCGGATATCAGCATATTCATTCTTGCTGAGGGCGTTAACATCAACACCATCCAACAGATAATTGCCGCTGGTAGCTTGATCCAGGCATCCGAGTAAATTCATCAAAGTGGATTTACCCGATCCGGATGATCCCATTACCGCAACCATTTCCCCCCCTTTTACCACCAGATCGATGCCCCGAAGTGCCGGAATCGAGATATCACCGACATGAAAAATTTTACACAAGGCTGTGGTCTCAATAACTGCAGAGCCGTTCTGATGAGTCACCAGGTTATTCATATGTTTGTCCTTCACATCTAAAATAATGGCGGTGGTATGCGCCGGCCTCCGACTCTTTGTTGAGTAGTATTGTCTCCCTCCCTCTGTTCTTCCTGCCATCCGGTAATGACGCGCTCTCCTTCCTGCAAACGACGTGATGCCGATATCTCTGTATATTTGCCGTCCGTGGTTCCCGGTCGTAATCCGACCATTGCTAATTCACCCGACTCGTCCATTATCCATACTCTGGCAACATTTTGTCGCCCCGGTGTTGTCTGCTGATCAGCAAACCGGGATCGTAAACGGGCGAGTCGTTGTTGTCGCAGAGAATCCATATCTGTTTCCCGCTGACGTCGCCGTTTCTCCACGATCTCCCGTATCGTTTCCGCATCCGGTTGAAAGCTCAACGCCGCATTGGGGACCAGCAGAACATCCTTTTTCTCCTCCACGTAGAAATCAACCGTCGCCGTCATACCCGGCAACAGCAATCTCTCCTCATTCTCTGCATCAATGACAACGGTGTAATTGACCACGTTTTGTATCACCTCCGGTTGCAGGCGCACCTGACGAACGAGACCGCTGAACCGACGATCCGGAAATGCCTGCACCTCGAAAACAACGCGCTGACCGGCTTTGATCTGCCCGATATCGCTCTCATCGACCTGAGCGTGTATCTCCATATCAGACAAGTCTTCGGCAATAATAAACAGAGTCGGCGCCTGCAAGCTGGCCGCAACGGTCTGCCCAGCTTCAACGCTGCGTTGAATCACCGTTCCGTCTATCGGCGAGCGAATCACTGCATAGTTTAAGTTTTTTTCAGCCCGAATCAGGGCGGCGCTGCCTGATTTTAATGTCGCCTGCTGGGTTTTTACCCTGACCTTATGGGGAAGAAATTCTGCTTCAGAGATCAACGCTTTCTCAAATAGCTTTAGATTGCGATTATAGGTACTCTGAGCCTCTTCGAGTTGCGCAACCGCCTTTTCATAATTGGCGCGTGCATCGAGGACGGATGCGCGCAGCAATACGCTATCGAGAACGGCCAGTACCTGCCCCTTTCTGACCCGGTCGTTAAAGTCTACATAAAGACGGTCGATGACGCCGGAAATCTGTGTACCGACCTCTACCGTGCCAACGGCCTCCATCGTGCCCGTACAAGAAACAAGATTGGCGAGGTCGCCGCGATGTATTTCTTCAAAGGTATAGTGTTTCTGCGTTTGTGGCGGTCTATGGCGCAGAAAAAACATTACAACCACGGCCATAATGACAACAAAAAGGGCAATGAAACTATTTTTTTTGCTGCGTTTCATGTTGTGCTCCATTTCACTGTACAAAAAAAGAGAATTCAGGACATCTATTCCGACCTCAGTTGTTCGCGATCGGCGAGTTTAATGGTAAATGGATACTTGACCGGATCATAATCCATCGCTGATCTTTGTTCCGGCATGCGCCTCCCGCCTGCACCACCCATTCTGCCCCTCATTGTCAAGCCAGAGTGTAAATCCGCGTCGGTTTATTTGCCGTAACCATCGGCGATTGTTTCCTTTAACCAGTATATAGAGGAAACTGTCATTATTACAAACGGTATATACGCCCTCAAGCCTTTTTTCACTTTGATCAATTGATGCATCCCACTCGGAATCTTTACCATCAATAATAATCTGTATCCGACAATAATTGCTTTTAACAGTCTTTCTGCAAGACGACATGCCAATCAGCGAACCCGATAGAAACAAGATGGATATTAATTTAAACTTCACACCTTATCTCCCTGTTTTTCGTTACAAAAAATCTCTAGTCTTCATCAACAGATATAGCCATAAAAACTAAATAATTAGACAATTCAATTGTATTATTATTCCATTTTTTTTTGTTTTGCTTTGCACCATCTTTTATTAAATTACGCCTGTAGTGTATTTCTGTTCATGTTGGCATGTAATTATAAATATCAGTGAAACAAAACAGCCGAGGACGAAAAAATGAGAAGGTTTATCTGCGTTCTTTTCTTATTTACGATACTACCGGGGATTCCCCGGGCATTTTCAACGACGGGTATTTCCAAATCCGACTATATCGAAGCGATTAAAATCGCTGAAGAACAACAGTGGCAGGAGTATCAATCCAGCCTTAAAGCCCGGCTAAACGCAGAATTCACAGACAGAGAGCCGCAACCGCCAAAAGCCAACAGACACCTGGTACGCATGCCGGCATTGCTCTACCAGGTCACCAAAGAACAAAAATATGCAAAACGAACGCGTGAAATTCTGCTCAACATGTCCAATCCGGATGCCTGGTATAATGTTCTGGCGGTTAAACAGATAAAGGAAAGCGACATCCTGACCGATGAAGATTTGAAAACCATCGAAAAGGATATCGAAAAAAGCGCAGACAAGGCTCTCAACTACTGGGTCGAATGGGGAGCCATGAACCATGCCACCCAGAGTCTGGTCAATAACCTTATCGCCGCAATCAGATATCTCCCCAATCATCCGGATGTTCCCAAATGGCAACAGAAACTGGACATCAACATATCCGCCAACTGGGGCAGATGGTCGATTGAGGATGCCCAGATTTATATCCCGGCCTGGAACAAACCACTGATGCAATACGCTGAAATGGCGGGCCGGGAAGCGGAATTTTACGCCCTGCCGATGACAAAATACTATTTCGATTATCTGGTGCAGCTGATGACGCCGGGCGGACAAATCGCCGAATTCGGTGACGGCAGATATGGCCGCGGCTATACATGGACCTGGATGATTTCCATACTCGAAAAAGGGGCATCGGTTTACCGCGACGGTAGAATGAAATGGGCGGCCCACCGGCTATTCGAAGCACATGTCAGAGAACTGGGACATCAACCCAGAGCCGACCTCTGCGAAGCCTGGCTGTGGGCGGATGACTCGATCGAGGAAGAACTTCCCACTGACAAGAGTCGTTTGGTGCTGGAAGATTATGTCGGTAAAAAAGTGGTGTTCCGCGACGGTTGGGACCGCAACGCCACCTTTATGCTGTTGAATTATATGGATGATGCCCCCTTTGGAATCGATGGCAAAGAGTATCTCATCAACACCATCAATGTTGAAGCGGAAAAAAACCATCACGGACATGCCGATGAAAACGCCATCTGCCTGCTGATGAAAGACGAATCCATTCTCCTCTATGATACCAACTATCGCGAAACCTCTTCCACCGGGCCGGACGGCCAGTTTCGTGCCGATGTTTTTCACAACAAACTGGTGGTGCGTCAAGGTCTGGCAGATGCCGATTTTCGCCTCATGCCGTTTCTGCTGGACGGCGGACGCTATAAATTCGTCAACACGAAACTGATGCATTTCCGATCGTTCCGGGATGTCGATATCAGCCGAACCCGGCTCGTCTACGATGAGATGGGTTATCAATGGGATCGTCTGGTCAATTATCTGAAAGAACCGGACTGGTTCGTCATCTTTGATATCGTCAAAATCCAGAAGGACGGACCACTGACCCTGGCCAACCTCTTTTACACCCAGCATATCGGCGATCACGACATCGACAATCCCGTCTGGTTCGACACCTACTATAGCACCATTGCCGCTATGCCCAACCTGGCACCCTATTATGCCGGTGAAAAAAACGATCCGGACACCCGCCTGCTTTTCTATTTTCCACAGGGAGAGCAGTTTAGAATCGGCGCCGAACAGCTGCGCAATAACGTTCAAACCGAATGGGCGATCTATACAGCCAAATCGGACAGTTTCAAACAGGGCGATCTTTTGATCTTTCCCACCCTGCTTATTCCACACGCAAAAACGACCGATCCGGGCTCTATTGTAAAAAAACTTGAAAAAATAAATATTTTTTGCCAGGGCAATGGGTATGGCTTGCAACTGCCAACAGATAATGGTTTCATACAAATAAACGCTATGGTTGATATGGAAGCAGAATACCTGGAGAAAAACATCCGGCCGCGATACAATTTTGAATCCGGTAAAGCGCAATATGGCGACCTCATAACCGATGCCCGCTATTGTTATCTGAAAAAGGAAGGAAACGAGCTCTATTATTCATTTTTCAAAGCTGCCAATCTTATCTTCAAAGGTCAAACGATTTTCAAAGCTCCCGGTATGGAATTCGGTCAGGACAATGGCATTTACCGCTTGCACGGCGTTCCAAAATGGGCTGCATGGGAGGATAGTGTGCGATTGAAAACCCGATAATGCATTAAGCCATTACCGCACGCCGTTTAATGAAACGCACCTGTGACGACCATTTGGTGCAACGCATCTTTGACAACATTTGGTGCGACACATCACCTGTATGACAAACAATTGACAACTGTTCCAATATCTACAAAATCTTGCAGCAAGGTGCGGGGACACCATTTTGCTACCAGGGTTCAAAAGAAAAAAAAGGTTATTCTCTGCGATCTTGGCGGTTTTAAAGGTTAAATATTTTCCCTCCTTCTGAATTCAATGTGTCATTTTTGCACACCTCGTTTACGTGTTCAAGTGGTTTTGCACCGATTTTTCACATACCGTAGCTGTTTTCCACTCAACTCTTTTCTCACATCGCTTATTTTTCTTTTTAAGAATTTTTAAATGACTGTTAATAATATATTTATAATATAAAGCCCGGGACTGGCATATCTATTGCAAAAGGTAATTATATAGATGCATAACCATTGATGACCCTGGAGGAGCAAAATGGCAGCAATATTGTATCCGATTATCTATTTTCTCATCGTAATTAGCCCTTTGGCGGTTCTCCTGCTGACAGGACCCTATACCGACCATGGTATGCCGTATGAATTGGGAAAAGCGTTGGCCCTTGTGGGATTTATCATCATCGCCCTTCAGTTCATTTTGTCTTCACGGCGAAAATGGATAGAACGCCATTATGGACTGGATATGATTTTCAGCTATCACAAAGCCATGGCTATACTTGCAGGCGTTCTCATCCTCAGCCACCCTATTCTATTATCATACGGACTGGGTAATTTTTACCTGTTGACATCGCTTTCCCTGCCCTGGTATATCTGGCTCGGCAAGGCGGCATTGTTCTTGATCCTGATCCAGGTCATTGTCAGCACCTTTCGCACCAAACTGCATTTCGGATTTGAAAAATGGCGTTTTTTCCATAATCTTTTCGGTGGTCTGTTGCTGGTCGGCGCCTTTATTCACGCTATTGTAACCAGCCATTCAGACCTGGACATCACAGCTGTACAGGTTCTCTTTACAGCCATACCGGTTACAGGTTTATTCTTTTACATTCACCATAAAGTCGTCCTTCCCGCCAGATTGAAAAAAAACGCCTACACGATTTCGGCTGTACGGCAACAGGCGCATAATGTCTGGACACTGGAAATGACGCCTCCGCAGGGGCAGAAAC
>CAZMUU010000043.1:0-17097 GCA_964569215.1 uncultured Cytophagia bacterium | reverse complement strand
AACCAGAAGAGACATAGATGTTGTTCTGCGGATCGCAGGCCAGGCTATAGGCATCGGTAAACTTGTCGATACCACCGTATTCAAACTCGGTGTATTCCAGCTGATAGATGATGGTGTTGCTGAACAACTCGGCACCGTGCACGGCGATCTTGACGCTGACCGAATCTCCGACCAGGTTGGGCGGTTTTACCTTAAGCTCGGTTGCCGAGGCGGATTGGATTTCACCCTTTTGATCATCAAAGTAGACAAAATTCTTTTCCGGATCGGGTGAAAAGTTTTGGCCGGTAATGGTAACAATGGTCACGCCGGCCAGCGCAAAATCCGGTGGATCGATAGACGAAATAACCGGCTGCGGCCCCGAAGTCGCGTCCGGATCATACAAACTCGGTGTGATATCCTTGTCGCATGCTGAAAAAAGCAAAAACAACAAAGCTGATAAACCTAAAATCATCGTACGCTTCATTTTACACTCCATGTAAACAAGGTTTCCTATCTCAATTGACTTAGCGAATAATAATAAACTTCCTAAACGCGGTTTCGCCCTTGCTGTAAAGCAGTTCACCGCTATCGGGATCGTAAAAATCTTCGGTCACCTCAAAATGGGCGATATACACGCCGCTGACAATAACCTGCCGTGAGGAGGTCACCGAATTCCATGCCTCATCGCCGCTGCCGTCGGTGTGCTCTATTTTTTTGATCAAATCGCCGCGTTCGGTATAAATGCGAATGGTGCAATAGGCCGGTATGTTGAGAAACATGATCTTGTCCGGTTCGCCGGTATACTGCAAATCCTTGGCTTTAATATTAAACGGATTGGGGACAACGCGGATGGCATCGAGACTGGTACCGGCCCGGCGACGCAAAAACGCGGGTTCCGTGGTCTGGGTATAAAAGCGGCCGCTGTGCAGAGGACCAGTGGGATTGGCATCGCCCGAGCTGTTGTTGCTGCCGTCGTTAAAAGCAACCAGATAATAGTAATAAGAAAAGCCTCGCACCGCACTCATGTCATCATAAGAGGTCACACCCGGTCCGCAGGTATAGATTTCGTCATAGGTGGTATCCTTGCGGCCAATAGCGCGAAAGACCTTATAACCGGCAAAATCCGGTTCATCTTCAGAGGGGCTGGGGCTCCAGGAGAGGCTGATGCGATCGCCACCGGAATTGACCGCAAACAGTTCCGGAGGCTGCGGTGGTTGCGGAATTTCATAATTTGCATCCAGATTGCGCCTGGCGCGGCCAAAAACCTCGAGAATGGAATCCCTGCCGGTATATACCCAAGCGTTCTTGTATTCGTCTTCATCCGTGGTGGTGCCGCCGTCCGGCAGTTCAAATGGGCCCTTGTCGTCAGCATCGTTATGCGCCGCTTTCCAGCGCCTCCCGATTTTTTCGCACATCTCGCGGCTGAGGCCATTGACCGCCTGGGCCTCGATGATGGCTATGCTTTCTCCCGGCGCAAGATCCCAGGGGCCATAACAAATCCAGACATTGGTGCCACCACCGTCGTTGTGCACGGTATAGGGAACCGGATTGCTTTCGTGATAGGTTTCCCAAAAATCATCGGTTCCGCCGGCGCCTTGATAGGGAATACCGCTCAACATTTCGTAAAGACGGGTCATGGCAGTCATGGAAGAAAGCGAAACCACGCCAATAGAAGGATAGGTGTCACCGGCATGCCAACCCAATACGGCCGGCTGTTGCGGATCGTCGCTTTGATCGGAAGGGCTCTTGTCCACATGCAATACAGCGGTACCGGCATGCTGCGGTGCCCGCAGACGCCCGGTGCCGGACACATCCGGTCCGCCGTTGTTGTCAAATGTATTGAATTCCGACTGGCCGGCCCATTGAAAGCCACAGCGGATCCACTCTACGATCGGGTTGTCTTCGGTGATGCGCTCGCCGGCGTGTTGCGGATAATCCTCGCCCCGAATCGACACCCAGGAATATTTACCCCAGGACTGATGCGACCCAATGGCAAACGACCCTTCGCGGCTGACGCTGTATCGCGTACCCCAGCCGATGCGCACGCCCTCCAGGGTGTTGTTGAGCTCGATTTCATCGTCGTAATCGATGTTGCCGGTGTTGGTCAACGTATAGATCTTGATAAAATAGCTGTCGTGATATTGCTGACTAAAGGCATAAACGGTGCGATCAATGGTCAATCCCATTGCCGTGTTGACGATATTGGTCACAATGCGGTCCGGGATCTGATCCGGATCGATTTCATCAACGTCACCGGCATAGGGGGCGGTAATGTTGGCACCATCCACCAACACCACCGGCGGCTCGAACTTTGCCGTTTGTTTGAGCTCAATGGGAAACACCGCCTCGCCGACCTGCCCGGCGGTAAAGGGAAATCCCATATAATCCCAGTGATTGCCGCTGGCATCGGTAAAATTCTTGCAGGCGGCCCAGGCGCGTTTGATCACGGCATTGTCGGTATAGGGATAATCCGCCGGCCAGCGCAAGCCTTCGTAGTAGCTGTTGTTCCAGGCGCGTTCCGAACCATATGCGGTAAAGTGGCTTTGCAAATAACCGATACGGACATAACGCGTATCCGAACCTTCAACCTGGGCCCTCAATTTGCCGGGCATATGAACGAGTAAAAGCAGAATAATCAGTACATTTCCGGTTATACGCTTCATTTTATCTCCTGCACAAAGATATGATTTCTAGAAATTAATCTTCAGACCAAACATAATATCACGCGGATACAAAAAGGTAAATGCCTTAATATTGGGCATATCGATATAGGATTTATCTTCCTTGCGCTTGTCGTTTCTCGCTTTGATTTCCGGATCGTTGGTTGGATTGGGCTCCAAAGGATCGTATTCAACATCATCAGGACGATAATCGCCGATACGATCGTCGCCCTTTTCCTCATCCGTTTCCCAGGAGAAATTCAACGATTCGAGATAATCGAGATAATCATAATTATCAGAAAAGCCGGCATAGCTCAGGCGCTTTGTGTTGAGCGCATTGCGAACATCAACATAAAATTGTAAATCTAATCCCTTCACCTCAAAATTCTTTGCAAATCTGAGATCCAGGTTATAATAATCCTTCCACCGTACGTTATCGACAACGCCGGGGATGCTATTGGGATTATAAGTCGAATAACTTCCGGCGCGCCAGTTGGCCAGAATATTCAGATTTATCGACCCCAATGGATAAATCCCAAGCCAGTACGGACCAAAATCGCGCGGAGAATGGATGTCAATATTGGCACGGGCATAGGGTTGCGGATGCGGTTTTGATTGATAGGGATTGAGGCGCAAATAATCACGCTGTTTGTTGGGATCCTGGTAATAATACCTCAACCCAAAATAACCCGATGTTTGCACATCATAAGTATAATTGATGAACCCGGTGATCCATTTTCCCATTCGCTTGTTCAACGTCAATTCAAACCCGCGGATATCAGCATAATTATTGTTGGTGGCGTTGCGATACTGTACCGAACCGTTGATGTTCTCGTAATAGATCCAGCCGGGTTGATTGGTGATATCCTTGTAATAAGCGGCAATGTTGATTAAAAACATATTGAAAACGCTTTGCGCAAAACCCAGTTCATAAGCAACGGTTTTTTCCAGTTCCATACCGGGGTCACCCAAATAAGTGACCAAACCATTGGATTCACGCTGGATCCGGAATCTATAGGAAGAAAAAGGTTCCTGGCGGAAATGGCCGTAATTGAAATAAAGCTTGCTGTTTTCCGTAATCGGATGAGAGATACCGAGGCGGGGACTGAAATTGAGCCGCGCTTCCGTTTCTTTGGTCTCTACAGCCGCTTCCAGGGAATTCCCGTAACCGGCGGATAAGTTCTTGTCATAATCCGAAAGGGCAAACCAGTCGCTATTCGGATCCGAATAGTCCATACGTACACCGAGGTTGGCGATAAATCCCTCATACTCCAGTTTGTCCTGAATATAAGCACCGATTCGATAGGGGAAAACGTTGTAGAACATTTCACGCGTCCAGGTTCCCATTGAAGGACTGTCGGTATAGGACTTTATATCAAAATCGTTGTACACCACATGAACGCCCGCTTTAACCTGATTGCGGGTGTTGACCTGGCTGGTAATATCAAAGCGAAAGGTAGTGGTGCTGTTGACGCTCTTGTCGCGCCCCAGGTTCATCCACCCGCCCATACCCATACCATCGACGCCGGAAACACTATAACCGAAATATCCATAAGGCGCCTCATCGACAAAATACCCCGGAATGGGCTCGTATTTTGAGGACGTGTCCCGGTCCGTGGTTTTAAAAGTGTTGTAATTATTGACATTATGCTGCAAATTGATTTCGTAATAGGTGGACGGTGTTAGCACATGACTCAGCTTTAACCCGAACATCGTGCGGTATATGGAACTTGGGCTGAAATAACCGGGCATGTAAAGAATACTGGCCCCGGCGGTGCTGGTGAGCAAATCCGCAACTTCGGACTGGCTCTGCAATACACGGCCGGTCGGCGTTGTTGTCCATTGATAGGGTGAAACCGAATGCACTTCTCCGTAAAGACCGGTTAAGGTTAATTTTAGAGAAGAGGTAATGTTCGAATTTAACTTGAGTTGGGTATGGTTTTCGCCGTAATGATCGCGGGAAAGCGGATAGACAAACATATCCTGCTCGCGAAAATGGGTGAGGTAAAATCTCAAATCGCCCAATGCCTTGTTGACAAAGGGAACCGGACCGCCAAATCCGGCATCGATAAAATAATCCGGTTTGTCAATGTCTCCCTGGCGGCGATGTTGCCATTCATAGAGCCGCTTTGCTCCCTCCGGCGTCAGATCGTTGCCCGGGTCGTTATCGCGCATGAGAGCGTCGGCAACCGAATTCCATCCCTCAAAATTTGGATACTGATTTCGCAGATAATTATCCCAGACGCCGTTATTTGTCCCCGTATAGCAAACATCGGGATCCATATAGGGCCGGTTGAAATAGGAATAACGATCATAAATCGAAGACCCAAAATTCTTTTGTGCCGCCGGACTGTAACGCAGAGACGCGGAGAGCGTATATCGATCGCCTTCACCTTCTTTGGTCACAACATTAACCAGGCCTGAGCGTAAATTTCCATATTCTGCATTAAACCCCCCGGTTTGCACCTGGATCTCTTTAACGGAACTCAGACTCACCGCGGCATAAGGAATGTTTGAACGCTCATCGTTCATGGAAAGCCCATCCAGCATAAAAGCGGTCTGGTGAGCCCCACCTCCTCTTACAATTATGCCTTCACTGCCGCTTTCGATTCCGGCCTGAAGTGTCAGAACCTGCTCGACAGTCTGAACCGGCATGCTCTCGATGGTCGCCGCTTCGATGTTCATCTGGCTGTTGGAAACATCTTTGGTAACGACCGGTCGCTGCGCCACCACCACAACTTCTTCCCCGGTCAGGGTTTCCGGTTTAAGCAGGGCATTGGTGGTGGTGGTGAGATCAATTACCACGCGGACATTGCGCACAACATAGTCGGCATATCCGATCATGGAAAACTTTATGCTATAGGTGCCGGGGGGAATATTTAAAATGGTATAGTATCCATCCAGATTGGAGGCAGCACCCCACGATGTACCCTGTACGACGACATTAACGCCGGGAAGGGCTTCACCGCTAACCGAATCGGTGACCCTGCCGCTGATCTTGCCGGTGGTACCGGCATACAAAAACAGAGGTGTCATCAAGACGATAAAAAGAGATTTTAACCATCTCATCATGAGTTCAATCTCCCAGAAAACATACGTTAAAAACTAAATTTTGCCGTAAAACGGTTGATATTATCAAAAATACTAAACGGAACATAGGAATAGTCGATTTCCACGCCAAAGCGCTTAACACCGAATCCGGCTGTCAGATCGTATTCTTCATGATTGCTGATATAACCTGCGCGCAGGATCAACATATCCATAAAAACATATTCCCCTCCGACAGCAACAAACTCCGGATGCGATCGGGGATGCACCGCATCGAACGATATCAAAAGTGAATGATGGTCGGCTAAGCTCGGTATAAAGTCTATCGCATCCATAGAGACGCCGATTCTAAAGGTAAGGGGCAACTGAAACCCCTCTTTTTCATATTTAATCTCTCCGGCAAAATTGCGCACAGACATTCCGAATTTCAGGCTCTTGTAACCGGTGCGGTAGAGGGTTCCAAAATCAAAAGCAACGACGCCGAGGTCATATTCCCTCTCTTCAATCACCGTATCGGCTGTGCTGTAAACCGGAATATAGCTTTTTCCCAGATTTTGAGCAGCATACTTTATCTGACCCCCGATGGAAAAACGATCCGACAGTTCCCGGCCATAGCCCAGGCCGAGCATAAGAGAGCTCGGTTCTTTCCATCCCTCCACATCAACAAAACCCTGCTCATTATCAGCGACCTGGGTAAAATAGATTTCGCCGTAATCGACACTTTGAAAAGAAAGCCCGATAACGCCAAAGCGCCCGGCGAAGGGTTTGTATGCTATGGTTCCGGCCATATGATTGATGTCTGCAATCCATGCCATTTGGCTCAGAGAGATGTCGACCATTCCCGCAACGCTGGCCAGTCCTGCAGGATTGTAAAAAAGGGCCTCAGAGGTATATTCAGCGGTGGTAAACGCATTCCCCATCGCAGTGGCGCGGGCATTGGTGTTAACGCTGAGAAACTGAAATCCGGTTTGTGCCCACTTGTCCTGCCCGGATACGCTCCACACAAGGGAACAGATCACTGCACAAATTACAATTGTTCGTTTCATTATCCTACCAAATTTTTACTTGAGGATTACATTTAAAAGCTAAAGTGCACTGAAATTCGCTGTACATCTTCAAAAGCATCATAGGGCGTGTAAGCATAATCAAAAGTTAAATCAAAACCGCTAAATGATTTACTAACACCGACGCCGGCGCTAAAACCGTACTCATCATTCGGCGTGGAATAGCCGGCCCGAAGAGCCAGCATATTGCTGAAAATATACTCCATTCCCACATTCACTTTTTCCGAATAATCGCGAGGATGACTGGCATCCGTAGCCAGAAACAAGGTATGCTTTTCCGGGGCGATATTGTATAGATCCAGGAGATTCATCGATAGTCCGACTTTGAATGTCAGCGGCAGCTGAAAACTCTCTTCCAGAAATTTGATCTCGCGGGAAAAGTTTCTCACATTCATACCAAAGTTCAAACTCTTGAAACCGGTGTGATAGAGAACGCCAAAATCAAAAGCCGCGACATTGGTTTCGTTATCTTCTTTTATAAATCCACCATCCTGATCATAACTGACGACAACACTGCCGAGAGATTGCGAGACGTATTTAACATTTCCGCCGACGGAGAATTTATCAGTCAGGGCAATCGCATAACCGATCCCCAGGACCATGGCATCCGGGCTGAAATTGCCGGTTTCGATAAAACCCTGGTCATTATCGGCGATAATGGTTCCGTTAAAATCACCATAATCCATCGACATCATACTGAGACCAAAGACGCCGTATTTTCCCAAAGCAGGGTTGAAGGCCACGGTACCGTACATTTGTTTCATCTCCGCGATCCAGGTGATCTGTCCAAAAGAGATATTAAAGAGCTTGTCCACACGCGCCATGGCAGAAGGATTATAGAACATGTTGGCCGATCCGCCCTCCAAAGCCGTGACCGCATCCGCCATGGCCGATGCACGGGCATCTGTGGATATACTGAGAAACTTCATACCGGTCTGTGCCAGTTTTTGGTTTTCGCTGCAAAGGCCGGGATCTATATTCAAAAGCAACAAAATAGACAGAAAGGCTATGAAAAATAGATTTTTCATCTCAACACCCATGATTATAATTATCTGATGATTACAAATTTTTCAACGTCTGTATCGCCGGTAATATTGTCCTTTACCACGGCAACATAAACACCGCTGACCACAATCTGATTTGATGAGGTAACGCAGCGCCAATACGCATCGCCGGTACCATCGGTATGCTCAATGGTGTAGATCAACTCACCATTTTCGGTGTAGATGTTAATCGTACAATTACCCGGAATATTAAAAAAGGAGATCTTGTCCGGCTCACCCGGGAAACGCAAACGGTTCGGATCCGCACCCAGACTGAACGGATTCGGTACGACGCGAAAATCGCTCACATTTTCACCCGGTTCTCGTTTCAGGGTTGTCGGATCATAGGCCTGGGTATAATAGCGGCTGCTGCGCAACGGCACAACCGGCGTCATAGCGGTGCCGGTATTATCGGCGGCGTTTCCTACCGAAAGGATGTAATAGTAATAACTGACGCCGCGATTCAAGTCGCGGTCGATGAAATCGCGCTCATCCGGTTCGGCGGTATAGACCAGCGTGGCCGTGCTGTCATATTCTCCTCTGGATCGGTAGATTTCAAACGCATTGATCGCCGGCGTATTGTCGTCAAAGACCTCCCACGTCATCTCTATGCCATCTCCCCGCCCATTGACGGTAAACATACTCGGTGGTTTGGGAGGGTGCGGGACGTTGTATCCGGACTCGAAATTGGCCTGCGCCATTCTAAAGGTTTTAAACAGGGAATCCCTGCTGGTCATCACCCAGGCATTTTTTTCCTGCGCTGTTATCTCGCCTCTTTTAAACTGGGCACCGATTTCGATGCATTTTTCGCGGCTGAGACCGGCGGCCGCTTCGACCAAAACCAGTCGAACACTTTCACCAGGTCCCAATGTATACGGTCCATAGCCATTGAGAGCGGAATAGCCTCCCGGCGTTCCCTTGGCCGGGTCACCGCTCTGCTCGGTAAAATCACCATCCGTCTCGATCATATCGGCGTGGCGCGGTGCTTTATGACCGGAGGTCATCCATTCATATTCCTGGGCCATTTTGCCGGCATTAAAGGCATCATTGTTTGAAGTTAGAGGATCATCAGAGCTCTCATAGCCGGTTGTAGAGGGTTGGCCGGGATCATCGCTTTTGTCGGCGGGAGAGGTGTCTGCATGCAGTGTGGCGACTCCGACAAACTGTGCAGCTCCCAGACGTCCGGTGGTATCGGCCCGATCAACATAACCGGCGCTGTCAGTGGGATCGAGAATAGGGCCGCCGATATTGTCCCAGCGGGTAAAGGGCGGGAAATTACCGTGCCAGGCAAATTGGGCGCGGAACTGCTCGCCCGGCGGATCGGTCTTGACCCCGTCTCCGCGGGTATCGATCATGGTGTTCATACCCCATCCGGTACCGTTACCGAAGATATAGCGGGTCTCACGACACACGGCCCAGCGATATTGATAAAGAAAATAAACATCCTCAACCGTCTGATTGGGCAGTTCGATCTCCTCATCATCATCCGTGTTACCTGTATTGGTAAATTCATATTCGATAATATGATAATTATCATGATATTCCTGGCTGAACTGCATAATGGTGCGCTTCATGGTGATGCCCAAAAGCGTGTTGGTGACATTGATGATCATACGGTCAGCTTTAATCGTGGGGTCCACCTCATCATTGTCCGTAATCGCCTCGCCTTCGGTATAAATACCGTCGACATACACTTCCGGTGGTGCGAATTTGCTCACCATCTTGAATTCAACCGGAAAAAATTCAAGCGCACCATTGACGCGGGGACCGACATGAACAACACGATGGTCCCATTCTGTTCCATCGGGATCTGTGAAATTTTTGGCACCGATCCAGAACCCCTTGGCAGCCTGCATGTCCTGATACTCGTAAATCGCCGGCCAGCGCATGCCGTACTGTTGTGAGGGATAAAGACCATGCTCGATCTCACAACCGACACTGGAATACCAGTTGTGCAGAGAGCCCACGGCCATCCATTTGGTATCAAACTGGGCAAAGGCCGCACCCGAGACAAGAAACAGGGTCAATGCGATAAAAAGATATTGAAAACGAACCAGATTACTCATTGATTCTTCCTTTTTATTTTTCATATTGTTCTAGCAATCGTACGGGTTAAAAATCGAGATTGAGATTCAAGCGGATCCCGAAAAAGATATCCCGCGGATCCAGAAACGTAAAAAACTGCTGATTGGGCATATCGATATAGGCTTTTTCCTCCATAACCTTGTCCATACGACCGGATTCAACCTGCTGATAGTCACCATCGGCCCATTCCAGATATTGATCGGCGGCGCGGTCATAATAAATGACGCCGGCTTTTGCCTTGGTATCTTTGGTATAAAGCTCCATGGGCTGAAAGTCAACATCATAATCGCGATAATCTCCGGGTTGATCCTCACCCGGTATATTGTTGTAACGAAGCTCGTCAGCAACATCGGCGGGTAAATGCAGTGATTTCATATAAGCAAGGTAATCTTTACCGTCATAAAAGCCATAATTGGTCATATACCTGAAATTGAACAGATTACTGACATCCATAAAAAATTGCAGCTCGGCCGCTTTGCCAAGGGAAAAGCTCTTGCTCAATCGCAGATCGACATTATAATAATCATGCCATTGAACATTGTTTTCGATACCGGGGATGCTGCCGCCGCCTGTCCAGGTTAAATAGTATCCGGAACGCCAGTTGGCGAGAAAGTTCATGCGCAAATCCGCGATCGGATATATTCCCATCAGGCGCGGTCCGAAATCCTCGGGCAGAAAGAAGAGCAGATTGGCGCGGGCATAAGGCTGCGGAATAGGCTTTGATTGAGAAATGTAGTGGTAGCGATATTCCCGTTCATACTGCCGCTGGTGGGCCGGATTCTCAAAATAGGTGTCAGAACCGAAATTACCCGAAGTGATCACCTCATAGGTATAGTTGACAAATCCCTGTACCCATTTACCGCGATTTTTGTCCAAAGTGAACTCAAATCCACGGATATCCCGGTAATTGGAAGCTTCGGTCACGGTATAATTGACCTTGAAGTCGCGGTTGGTATAGCGTACCGGACGCGGTTGTTGCGATATATCTTTATAATATCCGGTGACGCGCAGAAGGAACTGGTCGACAATATTGTGCTCATACCCCAGCTCATAAGCGATGGTCTTGGGAAGCGGCAGGTTGGGATTGCCGAGCCGCGCTACCGCATTGTTGTCGGAGAAACGCCTGAAGAGATAGAGATTATCCGGTGTCGGCATCTGTCGAAAGTGGCCGTAATTGAAAAACAGCTTGCTGTTGATCGAAATGGGAAAAGCCACACCCAATCTGGGGCTGAGGTTAAAAATGTGCTCGGTGGGCTCACTTGTCAGCAGCGTATCCACCCCAAGAGAAAATTCAGAGGAAAACGCATCGGTGAACGGATCGTACTCATACCACTCACCACCGGCGTGTGAATAATCGAGTCGCACGCCGACGTTGGCGATCATACCTTCGAATTCCAGCTTGTCCTGCACATAGAGCGCACCGCGCCTGGGAAAGGTGTGCCATTTTGAATGTGAATTACTGCTGATCAAAAACTCGTCAATTTGAGCATAATTGACATTGTTGTCGGTATAAGTGAACTCAATCCCGGCTTTTATATTGTTGTAGCGGTCGATCTGGCTGTTAAAATCAACATTGGCTGTATAAACCGTGACATTGCTGCTGTCGCGGGCGTTACTCATACCCACGCCCATGCGCATGCCGCCGCCGTCACCACCGCCGACGATACTGGTGCTGGGGTTCGGCTGAAAGCCGAACGGCGCTTCATCGACATAATAGTTGTTGCCGAAGAGATAAACGCGGCTGGTATCCCGGCCACGACCGGGATTGGTGTCATAGATGGATTCAAATCGTTTCAGGCTCACCTCATAGAACGAATTGGAACTGAGCACATGAGTAAATCTGGCACCAAGGCTGAGGCGGGTGACTTGCGTCGGACACCAGTAATCTGTTGCAAACATTCTGGTATCGATAAAGCTTGCCTGACTGAGGTTGTTGGCAATGCTCCAGTTCGATGTAAATATGCCTGCAGCGCCGCTTCGGGAACTGGTGGTGCCGATCTGCCTGCCACCGATATAATCGACCATCAGCTTCATATTCGGGGAAATGTCAGAGGTAAGCTTTACTTGTGAACTCCAGTCTTTATAACCATCTTTGGAGAGCGGTACGATATACATATCGCGGGAGTTGCGGTAGGAGGCGAAAAAACGCAAGTCGCCGAGATAGTTGCCGACAAGTGGCACCGGTCCGCCAAAACTCATATCGACATCATAATCCGGCAGCTGAATGTCCAGCTGGCGCCGATGTTCCCATAAAAACAATCTTTGTGCGGCATAAGGCGTGAGGTCGTTGTCCGGATTATCGTCCTGCAGGGTTTTTTGTGCTACAGCATTAAAACCCTCAAAGGGAATATATTGCTTTAATGTATATTCATCCCAGGCACCGTTACCGGTTCCGGTCCAGCACACCTCGTCATCGACATAGGGTCGAATCCAGAAGGATTCGGGCGAATGCGGTGAATGGCCGAAATGCTTTTGCGCCACCGGACTGTATCGGCCCAGCATGCTGAAGGTGTAACCCTTTTTCTTTCCTTCCTTGGTGACCACATTGATCACACCGGAACGAATATTACCGTACTCGGCGTTGAATCCGCCGGTTTGAATCTTGATCTCCTCCACCGAGGTATAACTCACGGCGGTATACGGCGTATTGTCGCGCTCATCGCGGAGAGTGATTCCATTGACCACAAAGGCGGTTTCGCTTGAACTGCCGCCGCGAATGGTCATACCGCGAATACCGGCCTGGGTACCGACGATAGAGGTCACATTAACAGCCGGCAAGGACTCCACCTCTTCCATGCTGAGGTTGGCCTGGCTGGAAGAAATATCCTTTACCACCACCGGCCGCTGTGCCACCACAACCACTTCTTCACCTTCCAATACTTCCTGTTGCAGCTTCATATCGATGGTGGTGGTCAGATCAATTTTGACGGATATATTTTTTACCACATAAGCAGAGTACCCCACATATGTTGCCTTGAGATCATAGGTTCCGGGAGGAACGTTGACAATTACATAATAGCCTTCGAGGTTGGTTGCAGCCCCCATTGTGGTTCCTTGCAGAATAACATTCACCCCGGGCAAGGCTTCACCGGTCTCGGCATCGGTAACCACCCCTGTTATTTTCCCTGTGGTTGCCGCCTGAAGCAGTGAAACGGAAATCAATACCCCTAGAATAATCCGAGGAACGTGCCTCATTATAAATCCTCCAAAAAATAAATCAGGACTTTGAATTTTTGCCAAAAAGCCGCATATTCATCTACCGTTCTCGAATTTAGCTTACAGGTTTTCTCACAAAAAGTCAAGGATTTTTTTAACTAAAATAGTAAGGTTAATAGACTATTTTTTATTGATTTATAATAAAAATTTCTCTTTAACTTAATAAAGTTACAAAAAGCAACGGTTTTGCCTTGCCAACAAAAATAGTAAATTCATCTTACTAACAAACGTTTTTAAAATTCCGGCAAACCCAACGTGGCTTATCCGATACAATACATCTCTTTTCAATCAATCGCCGGACAAAAGTTGACCACTCATTCATTATGAGGCCTATATGCACATCCATACCCTTGAAATGTCGATGCAAAACCGCTTTAATCGGCAAAAATCAACAAAAATCCGACTGCTGGCAACGCTGATTGCCGCCAACAACCAATATATCCTTATCGATACCGGGTTACCCGAGCAACCCGCGCTGATAAACCAGCTTACCCTGCTTGGAGTAACGCCGGAACAAATCGATCTGGTCATCAACACCCATCTGCATATAGATCATATGGGCAATAATTATCGCTTCAAAAACGCCCGCATCATAATGAGCAGGATCGAATTCGACTTTGCAGATGCGTTTGCAAAAAAAATGATCGCCAGCGAATTCCCGGAAAAAATATTTACCCAATTCTTTTCCAACTTTTCACAGCGCCGTCTTCCCTATCTTAGCGCCGAAATCAGGAAATCCCTGCAAACCTACTGGACACCGGAACGCCTCGGGCGCCCGGATCAAATCGAATACATCGAAGACAAACCCCTCCTGCCGCATTTTCTTAACCTTTGGCCGACGCCGGGACACACAAAAGCACATTATGCCATCGAGTGTAGAGGAAAACAAAAATCATGTCTGATAACCGGCGATGCCATGCCGGCAAAAATGTTCTGGAAATCTCCGTTAAAAGAACTCGTACCCAGATATGACGAGGAAAAATTTCGCAACAGCAAAAAAGAGATCGAATCATTTACCGGTATTATCATTCCGAGCCATGACCTGCCATTCGAAAGCTGTTCTCGCCAGACGCTACATGGCACCATAAAAATCGATTAACGTGAAATAAAAAAACCCTTTTCCCTTCGGAACCAAAGGGAAAAGGGTTTTATAGGGGAGGAGGAAGATCAAGAGAAAAAGGTGGTTTCACCCTTTCCTACAGCAAAGCGTATGCCAGGTTTTGTGGAAATTTCAAATTATTATTTATTATGCAATTAACCAGTCAAGCATCTTTTGCGCTTTGACTTTAGGATTACACTTTTGTGGTTAATTGTGTTTGAATTTCAATTTGGTATCTCCGGGTCACTAAAAATTCATTACCGCTCGCGAAAAATATACAGTATTGCATTTTATCTTACAATAGTGTATGTTAACAGACAAACGTTACAGTTATGTATATCTTACAATAGAAAATCATGACGCCAGGTAAAAAATCCGCTTCCCGGAACACAATCCTCATCACACTCATAGAAATTCAGCAGGCCATGGGCCGTTCTGCAGAATTGCGGCAAGCGTTCAAAGCGGCTCTTCAAATTCTCTATACCTCCTATCCCATTCAATGTGGGGCAATTTTTCTGTCCGACGATAGCGGTGAAAGCCTCCTCTTAAAAGCTTCCATAGGGCTGGAAAAAGAACGATCAAAAAAAGAATTTGAAATCGGTGAGGGATTAACCGGCAGAATCGCCGAAACCGGAAAGCCGATCGTCGTTCCCCAGGTTAGTAAAGAGCCAATGTTTCTCAATCGCCTCTGTTCCTATAATCCGGCAAAAGATGCGGAATTGTCCTATATCGGTGTTCCGATCTCGCTCGATTATAAAAATTACGGCGTATTAACGGCCTTGCTGACCTACAAGCCGGGGAGGAACCTGGAAGAGGCCCTGAATTTTTTTATGCTGGTTGCATCCGCTCTCGTGCAGCCGATCAAATTGCGCGATGCAATCACCCGTGAACGACAACGGCTGATCGATGAAAATGTGATGCTCAAACAAAAATTACAAAGCGAATACAGCTTTCATAACATCATCGGCAACAGTCATGAAATGAGAGACGTGTACGACAAAGTCAGTCAGGTCGCACGCTCGGACACCACCGTTATGTTGAGAGGAGAATCCGGAACCGGAAAGGAACTCATTGCTCAGGCGATTCACTACAACTCACTGCGAAGCGAAAGACCTTTCGTACGAGTAAACTGTGCCGCCATTCCGGAAACATTGATCGAAGCGGAATTTTTTGGTTACGAAAAAGGAGCCTTTACCGGTGCTGTTGAACGCAAAAAAGGTCGCTTTGAAGTGGCCAATGGCGGCACGATCTTTCTCGACGAAATTGGAGATCTCTCTCCGGCAACCCAGGTCAAGCTCTTACGGGTGTTACAGGAGAGGGAGTTTGAAAGGGTGGGCGGTACGGAAACCATCAAAGTAAATATCCGCATTATTGCAGCGACTAACCAGGATATCGAACAAATGATCAGCGATAACCGCTTTCGCGAAGATCTCTATTACAGACTGAATGTCTTCTCTATTTATCTGCCGCCTTTGCGGGAGAGAAAAGCGGACATTCTGTTGCTGGCGGATCATTTTATGCTCAAATATGGACGCAAGGAATCGAAATCAATCAAACGCATTTCAACACCGGCCATCGATATGTTGATGCGTTATCACTGGCCGGGTAACGTAAGAGAACTTGAAAACTGCATAGAGAGAGCGGTCCTGCTTTGTGAAGACCAGGTCATTCACAGCTACCATCTTCCGCCAACGTTGCAGACGGCCGAAAGCAGTGGAACCCTGCCGACGCTCTCGCTTCAAAAAGCAGTGGCGTCATATGAAAAGGAACTCATTCAGGATGCCTTGAAAACGTCCAGAGGCAATCAAGCCAAAACGGCACGCCTCCTCGACACCACCGAGCGTATTCTGGGATATAAAATAAAAAAATATGCAATAGATTGTAAACCGTTCAAAACCGAATAAAAACCAAATTCATCTGTTTTTCACAACCAGTACAGCATGGGCTTGCAAAAAATGAAAAAACCAAATTTGTGGTGGCGGGCAGTCCGGCCATTTTCGTTTACCGTCAGTGTGATTCCACCCCTTTTGGGTGCGTTGATCGCGGTTCGCGACGATACCGATTTAAAATTCAACTGGATCTATTTCCTCCTGACCATAGCGGGATGTGTGTTCGCGCATGCCGGCAGCAATATGCTCTCCGACTATTATGACTTTAAAAGCAGAGTCGACCGCAAGGGCACATTCGGTTCCAGCGGTGTTCTGGTCGCCGCACTCATGAAACCGGAACAGCTTTTAAAAGGCGCCTGGACCGCTCTCGGCACGGCAGCCCTCATCGGCCTCTATTTCATTTTGGCATTGAACAATTCCCTTTTTTTGCTGGGCCTCATGCTCCTGGGCGGTGGGCTGGGATACTTTTATACAGCAAAGCCTTTTGAACTAAAATATCACGCGCTGGGAGATATTGCGGTATTTATCGCCTTTGGCTCTGCAATGAGCCTGGGAGCTTATTTTATCCAAGCCCGGATGTTTTCGTGGACACCTGTGTTGTATGCGCTTCCCATTGCGCTGTTGGTCGATGCTGTTTTGCACAGCAATAATTTACGCGACATTCACAACGACAAGGCTGTCCAGGTCACCACCTTTGCGGCCATACTGGGGAGCCACCGATCAAAATGGTTTTATTATTTCCTGGTATTTGGCGCCTACATCCTTACCCTGATTCTCGTTCTCTTTGCAGGGCTCTCGTGGCCGGCATTGCTCAGCTGGCTTTCCCTGCCGCTGGCGCTCAAATCAGCAGCGATGATAGCCAACAAAGAAAGTCTGGATGCCGGTCGATTTGCGGCAATCGATGCCTTGACCGCACAGCTCCATTCGGCATTCGGATTGCTGTTCCTTCTCGGTCTCACTCTGGATTATTTTATCATATGATAAAAATAAACCAACGAAATGATCTTTTGGTGG
>CAZMUU010000042.1:7459-17238 GCA_964569215.1 uncultured Cytophagia bacterium | reverse complement strand
GCTGATCCTGCAGCGGCGAGCGTCGATGTTTACCTGGATGGTACATTGTTGCTCGTCGATTTCGATTTTAGGGATGCAACTCCTTTTATCGATGCGCCCGCCAATACACCTTTTAATGTTGGTGTAGCTTCCGGCAATTCGTCATCGGCTGCGGATACCTTAAAGAACTTTACCTTGACGCTGGATGCGGGAAAGACTTATCTCGCCATCGCTGATGGTGTGTTGAATCCCAATAACTTTCGCGACAATCCGGATGGTTTGGACATTGGCTTTACACTGTACCCCTATGCAATGGGACGTGAGAGCGGAGAGGATATGTCCAAAGTCGATCTGAATGTGTTTCATGGCTCTACGAATGCGCCGACGGTTGATGTCGTTGCCCGTGGGGTTGGCACTTTGGTCGACGATGCCGCCTATGGTGATTATACCGGCTATTTTTCAGTGCCGGCTGCATCCTATACGCTGGACATCACGCCGGGTGACACCAGTACAGTCGTCGCTACTTTTGAAGCGGATCTTTCCGGATTGGGCGGAGGTGCTGCTGTTGTTTTTGCATCCGGATTTTTAAACCCGTTACAAAACAACCCTGCTTTTGGTCTTTACGCTGCGCTGCCGGATGGTAATGTTTTGGCACTTGCAAAAATCACCACGGCTCGTCTGCAGGTGATTCACAATGCTGCCGATCCTGCTGCGGCTAGCGTCGATATATACCTGAATGGCGGTATGTTGCTGGATAACTTTGGGTTCCGAAAGGCGACATCCTTTATCGATGCGCCTGCCAACACCCCGCTTCAAATTGGTGTTGCCGCCGGCAATTCGTCATCGGCGTCGGATACCCTGAAGAATTTCAATATAAGGCTGGTTGCAGGCAAAACCTATCTTGCTATTGCAAATGGTGTGCTCGATCCCAATGCTTATGCGGCCAATCCGGACGGACGGTCGATAGGCTTTGCGCTTTACCCCTATGGCATGGGACAGGAAGAGAGCGGCGACACCACGGCGGTGGCTCTGAATGTATTTCACGGGTCCACTGATGCTCCTGCTGTGGACGTGTTGGCATATGGTGTCGGGACCCTGGTTGACAATGCTGTCTATGGCGATTATAGTGGTTACTTTAATGTTCCTGCCGGAAGTTATTTGCTCGATATCACACCGGCAGAGGACAATACGGTAACGGTTGCGACCTTTGCAGCTGATCTGTCTACCCTGGGTGGCGGAGCTGCCGTGGTGTTTGCTTCCGGATTTTTAGCCCCGGACCAAAATCAGGATGGGTCTGCATTTGGATTGTTTGCAGCGCTGCCGAATGGTACGGTCATCGCGCTGCCGGCCGAAACCACGGCCAGGTTAAAGGTAATCCATAATGCTGCTGATCCGGGAGCTGCCAGTGTCGATGTCTATCTCAATGGTGCGAGGCTCCTTGACAACTTTGGTTTTAGAGAAGCAACTCCATTTATCGATGCGCCGGCAAATACACTGCTCAACATCGGTGTTGCTGCCGGAAACTCGACATCAGCTGCTGATACGCTGAAGAACTTTTCCGTTACACTGGGCGCCGGCAGAACCTATGTAGCCATTGCCAATGGTGTATTGAACAGCGATAATTTTGCCGCCAATCCCGATGGACGCAGTACCGCTTTTACGCTTTACACGGCGGATATGGCTCTCGAGTCTGCAGAAGCCGGCCAGTTTGCGATCAATGTATTCCATGGTTCAACCGATGCACCAACGGTTGATGTTTTCGCACGTGATGTTGGCAAGCTTGTCGATGATGCCGGATATGGCGATTTCAGCGGTTATTTCTCTGTAGCGGCAGGGAATTATATTCTTGACATTACGCCCGGAAATGATAATTCCACTGTCGTGGCTTCTTTTACCGCCAATCTGACCACGCTTGAAGGAAGATCCGCAGTGGTTTTTGCATCCGGATTTTTTACACCGGATCAAAATCAAAACGGTGCCGCTTTTGGTCTTTTTGCGGCGCTGAACAACGGAGAAGTTATACAGCTGCAGGCCACATCGACCCGCGTGATCGAGGATGAGGGCGCTGTGGTGAGTGATTATGGATTGGAACAGAATTATCCCAATCCCTTCAATCCGACGACCACGATTGCGTTTGCGCTGCCGAAATCAGAGCTTGTTACTCTGACCATCTACAACGCACTGGGTCAACAAGTTATGGTGCTTTTGAATCGCGAGTTTCAGGCCGGAAGCTATCAGTTCCAGCTTGATGCACGCAACCTGACGTCGGGTATTTATACCTATCGTCTGACAGCAGGTGATTACACAGAGATCAGACGGATGACCCTTCTCAAGTAACCCCAAGGCCGTAAAGTCCACCGGGCTTTACGGCCTTTTTTCTCCTGGCTTGAACGTTTATCAACCCACTATAATGAATCATTGATTTTAAATAGATTATTCTGAGACAAATCGAAGTGATATTAAATATAGAAATTGCATCATTTCAGGTATGCCGGTCAGGAATAAATCTCTTTGCAGTTTAACGACAGGATTTTTATGTAAAAAAACCTCTCGGTTCAGGAGAGGTTTTTGATGGGTGACTCAGGATGTTTTTGGATCGTCCAGAGGAGGGGGAACAATAGGAGGAGATACCGGAGGTTCGTCGATTCTGACCCTTAGATCGGTATCAGAGATTTGCCCCTTGTAAAAATGAGTTGAATTTTGATTCTGTTTTTTGATTGTTGCCAAAGGAATTAGCTCGATGGATGCGAACCAAAGTGACGGCATTAAGCAGAGTGCAATCAAGAGGTGCTTTTTGTTCATAGGGTGCCTCCCGGGTATGTACGTATCTCACGGTGAATTATGTGGTCATCTCTGACGGTCATTCAGCCTTTTGGTGAATGATGCAATATGTGTAGCTGACCCTCTGGTTGGTCAAGAATACTTATTCTTGTGGCGGCTGGGCGATTGGTGGTGTTACGTCGCTTGTTTTTTTGCTCGGTGTTTTCTCTGATTTGGATTTTGGTCGTTCTGCGGTAAATCCATAAATCAGTGCCCCCGCAATTAATATGGAGGTGAGAATTAAAAGCAATTTTTTGATCATAAAGATCCCCTTTTTTACCCTTTTAGGAAGTTAGGGTTGCCTATTTAATATTGTAAACTTTTTTATTGAATTATACAAGCTTTTTTCGTTTTATACTCTCTCTAGATATAGATACTACGAGAAATGAAAAAATTATTTCGACATGCGTTTCGAAAGGACATCTTTAATAAATTACCACACCGTTGTTCAAAGCTGCATTTTTGTCAATTGCATATGGAAAAACAGGCTTGAGAAGAGCTTCCGACTATATTGTTAATATATTAGCAATTTTTATGCCGTTCAAAGTTATTCATTTTTAATAAAAAAGCGCAAGCTGGGATTGTTATCCAGGGGATATTCATTTTTAAAAACACGAGTAATTTGCGAATATTCATCAATCACTCTGGCAGAGTCATTTGCTGAAACATGGTTATCAGCAAGGGCTTCAATTGCGTATAGCCAAGATAGTACCATGTGTAGTACATCTTTTATGTGTTGATCTTCAACCCAGGTTTGCCACTTTACGTCTTTGCCCTGCTTTCTATCATCATACATTTCTATAATTTTTTGCATCGCCGCCCTGGCGTGGCTGATGCCTTCCTGCAGGTAAACCTTTTTCGTTTGTATTCCGAATTCGTGCTGAGCCAGGATGCCATTCAGATAGGCGATATAATAGTTGTGCAATATCCAGTAGGGAAGTGAAAGTCGGGCAGAATTGATATTTCTGAGTTGAATCCTCAGTTTGTCTGCATTTTCTATCACCTGCTTGAGTGCAAATTCATCTCGCCTGTTCAAATTTTGATATGTTGGGTCTGTATCGTCAATACTTTCGTATTTTGTGCGCAGTTCAAACAGATCATATGCGATCTGTTTAATTTGATCATTAGCTTTGTTTGTGGCTATACTGGAAGTTTGTTTTGATTGATAATAATTCAGCAGAGCCGGATCGTTAAGGCTGACATAACCAAGATGAAATGAACTATCATATGTTGTAATAATAAGCCGGTCGTGAAGCGTGTCAATAAAAGCGTTGCGAGTGCTGTTAATCAGAATACTGTCATAATCACTGATATTAAAGTCGTGATGAAGCTTTTTATGAAGACGAGTATCCAGGTCCCCGCTCAATTTGAGAATCAAATGTTCCTGACCGAGAGAGGATAAAAACTTTTTCTCTGATTTGTCATATTTCCAGAAAACCAGAATCTGTACTGTAACCAGTAATGCACAAAGAACGAAGATGATTGTACCTGAAAAGGTGATGCCCAAAAAATTTCCGGTATTATTATTGTTTTTAATGACGTGTTCGCGGAATTTTTCACTCAGAATAAATGCAGTAATCAAAGCCAGCAATAGTACTGAATCGAAAATCATTAAAAACCATTCCAGATTAGACATATCGCATCCTTCCCCTCATAGATTCTCGTGATTATTTTAATTGTTTTTGGCTGGTGAATCAAAGGATATTAATTTTACCCAAGCACTTTTTTCAACCTTTCCAGTGCCCAGTCGAGCTCTTCTCTGTTGATCACCAGTGGCGGAGCCAGTCGGATGGTGTTCTCGTGGGTGTCTTTTGCCAGGATGCCTTGCTGTTGTAATGCCTCACAAAATGTTCTCGCCCCACCGGCATTTTCGTTTAAAACAATGCCGATCCATAAGCCTTTACCGCGCACCCGTTCAATATGAGGACTCTTTATGGCGCGCAATTCTTTAAAAGCATATTCACCCAATGCAGTGGCATTATCGAGCAGATTTTCTTCAACCAGGATTTTTATCGCTTCCCGAGCCACAGCACAAGCCAATGGATTACCACCATAGGTAGAGCCGTGCGAACCGGGCTCGAAAACGCCCAGAATATCACCGCTGCTCAAAGTCGCTGAAACCGGATACATACCGCCTGAAAGCGCCTTGCCGATAACGACCATATCGGGTTTGACCCCTTCGTGCTCGCTGGCCAGCATTTTGCCGGTACGGCCTAACCCGCTCTGTATTTCATCACAGATGAGCAGGACCCGGTTCCGACGACATATTTCTGCAGCCTCTTTAAGAAAACCGGCCGGAGGTACCACAACGCCGGCTTCTCCCTGGATGGGTTCTACCAGGAATGCAACGGTGTTTTTGCCGATCGTTTTTTCCAGCCCTTCTGCATCGCCATAGTCGATGATTTTAAACCCGGGTGTATAGGGTCCATAGTGTTCATATGATGACGGGTCATCCGCAAAGGAAACAATCGTCGTGGTGCGGCCATGAAAGTTGCCGCTACAGACGATCATTTCGGCCTGATTTGGTTCCACCCCTTTAACTTTATATCCCCATTTACGCGCTGTTTTGATTGCCGTCTCCACAGCTTCTGCGCCGCTGTTCATGGGCAAGACCATCTCGTAATCGAGCAGTTCACAAAGCTCTTTGGCAAACAGCGGCCACAGATTGTTGCGAAACGCACGGCTGGTCAGGGTTAATTTTTCCGCTTGTTTCTGCATCGCCTCTATCAAACGCGGATGACAATGTCCCTGATTGACAGCCGAATAGGCTGCCAGGCAATCCATATATTTTTTACCCTCAACATCCCATACCCAAACCCCTTTTCCTTTTTCTATAACAACGTCCAGAGGATGGTAATTGTGGGCCCCGTATTTTTCCTCCATAGAGATCAATTGCTGCGCATCCATAATGCCTCCCTGCTCACGGTTAGTCGGTGTGAAATCAGACCCTAAAAACTAGAAAAACAATCGATAAAAAGCAAGAATATATCTACACCGTTGTTTATTATTTTTTCTTGATTGTGGTTCATTTTTCTTGTATTTTTTAAGATTAGTCGCTGAAATGATATACACGGTAATGATTGGAAAGGAGTAAACGTGCGAGTTCTATCCGGTATTCAACCCTCCGGGACCTTACACCTCGGCAACTATTTTGCCATGATGAAGCGTATGATCGAGTATCAAAAAGAACACGACTTGTTCTGCTTTATCGTCAACTATCACGCTCTTACCTCTGTTTTTGAGGCGGACCGACTTGCCCAGGGAACCATTGAAGCTATTTGTGATTTTATTGCCCTGGGAATCGATCCGGAAAAATCAACGTTTTATGTTCAGTCAGATGTCCCGGAGGTTACAGAATTAACCTGGATTCTATCCAATGTTACCCCCATGGGGCTGCTGGAGAGGGCCCACTCGTACAAAGACAAGCTCGCACGTGGATTGCCTGCAAACCATGGCCTCTTCGCTTATCCGGTGTTAATGGCTGCGGATATTTTGCTCTATGGCGCTCATCGCGTACCGGTAGGCAAAGATCAAAAACAACACCTTGAAATTACCCGGGACATCGCCCTGAGATTTAACAATACTTATGGAGAGACGTTTGTTATTCCTGAACCGGATATTGCAGATGATGTCGCTCTGGTTCCGGGAATCGATGGCCAGAAAATGTCAAAATCGTACGGCAATACAATTGATATTTTTACCGATTATTCAGAGTTGAAAAAGCGCGTCATGTCCATCGTCACTGATGCAACCCCGGTCGAGGAACCGAAAGATCCGAACCAATGCACTCTGTTTGCCATCTATTCGCTATTTCTCGATAAAGAGGGCAAAAAGGAATTACGTCAGCTTTATGAACGTCCCGGATTGAAATATGTAAGCGTTAAAAAGGAATTGCTAAAGACAATCTGGGAATTCTTCGAACCTTACAGGGAGAAACGACAAGCATTGATTGAAGACCCGGATTACATCCGCGATATCATGAAATATGGCGCCGACAAAGCCCGTTCCGTCGCCAGGGATTATCTGGAGAAAACCCGGGAGAGCGTGGGGGTTCATTATCAGCAAAAATTAAATAAAAGTTAAAAAAAAAGGAACAGGCAGATGAGATACTATGCGTTAATGTTTTATATGGTTGTTGTCGTTGCTTTTGGTGCTGCAGCCAAGCGGCCGATGACTGTAGAGGATATGTGGGCAATGCAACGGATCGGTGATATTGCACTCTCCCCGGATGGTGAGTGGATCGCCTTTTCGGTTACAAAATATGACATGGAAAAGAATGGTGGTGAAACCGATATTTGGATGATTCAGACCAGCGGAAACGAGCTCCGGCGCATGACCACCGCTTCAGGTTACGACGGCAATCCAAAATGGAGACCTGATGGCAGCGCCCTGACTTTTCTTTCCGCCCGTAACGGTTCCAATCAGATTTACGAGTTGCCGATGCAGGGGGGAGAAGCGCGTCAATTGACCCATTTCCCTGTCGATGTTGATAATTTTTCCTGGTCATCCACCGGTGAGCGCATTATCTTTACCGCAACGATATTTGCAGAGGCTAAAACCCTGCAGGAAAGCGCAGAACGGGACAAAGCAAACGAACAATCCAAAGTCAAAGCTAAAGTCATTGATACTCTTCTTTTCCGGCACTGGAATCATTGGCGGAATGGCAAGCGCTCTCAGGTGTTTATATGCAGTTCAAACGGTGAAAACGTTGAAAAAATCACCGGTGGTGGTTACGACAGTCCACCAATAAGTCTGGGCGGATCGCCGGATTTTACGTTTTCTCCGCAAGGGAATGAAATTGCATTTGTCTGCAATCGCGATTCAATGGTGGCAGCATCTACCAATAATGATGTTTTTCTCTATCATTTGATGAGTGGAGAAGAACAAAATCTGACCGCAAACAATCCGGCTGTGGATAATAATCCGGTCTATTCTCCGGATGGACGATTTCTGGCGTACAGAAGCATGGAACGCGCCGGATTCGAGGCGGATCAATATGACATTGTTCTTTTAAATCGAAAAAACGGTGACAAGAAAATTCTCACCAATGATTTTAACCGTTCTCCCCTTGATATTGTGTGGTCACCGGATAGTAAATATATTTTTTTCAGCGCTTATCATCATGGCAGGCGTGCCGTCTACAGGTTGACTTTGGAGTCTGAAGATATCGAAGAGCTCCTTACGACACACTATAACCGGGCATTGCTTGTCGCTCCTGATGGTAAAAAACTTTACCTCAAACAACAAGCGGTAAACAGACCCGAAGAGATCTTTACCTACGACATTGAAACCAAAAAGCTTGAACAGCTTTCTTTCCTCAACCAGGACCTTGTGAATCATCTCGATCTTAATCCGGTTGAGGCGTTTTGGTTTACCAGCTTTGATGGTAAAAAAGCGCACGGCTTGATGGTCAAGCCACCTGATTTTTCGAGCGATAAAACGTACCCATTGATCTATCTCATTCACGGCGGACCCCAGGGAATGTGGAGCGATCAGTTTCATTATCGTTGGAACAGCTCCATGTTTGCCGCCCCGGGTTATGTCGTCGTTATGGTCAATTTTCGCGGCTCCAAGGGATATGGTCAGGAATGGTGTGACGCGGTCAGCAAAAACTGGGGAGGCGGACCATACAAGGATCTCATGTCCGGATTGGATTACCTCCTTGACACCTACGAGTTTATCGATAAAGAGAAGGTTGTCGCTGCAGGGGCAAGCTATGGCGGTTTTATGATTAACTGGATAGCGACCCATACCGATCGTTTTAAAGCTCTGGTCAGCCATGCAGGCGTGTTCGATCAACGCAGTATGTATGGCGCCACGGAAGAACTATGGTTTCCGGAGTGGGAATTTAATGGAACGCCTTATCTTGCTCCCGAGTTATATAAAAAGTGGTCACCATCGTTTTTTGTGTCGAATTTTAAAGAGTATAAAACCCCGACTCTGGTTATACACGGACAGCACGATTATCGCGTACCGGTAACACAGGGGTTTCAAATGTTCACAGCTTTACAGCGGATGGGCGTGCCGTCACGCTTGATCTATTTTCCGGATGAATACCATTTTATTACCAAGCCTCAAAACGCACGGTTGTGGTGGAATGAAATCTTTGGCTGGTTTGAAAAATGGTTAACCTAAAAGTCAGTTGTGCATTTAGAGTGACTTTTTCATTTAAATCAGGAGAACTATCCTGTTTGTAACAAATAATTGATCAGCCATCGGGCGATTATGATGCGTTTTGTTTTATTAAAATCATTTTTGTGGTTTTTACTCGTTGCTGTTTTCTTCACTGCCTGCGAGAACCCGTTGAAAGAGGAGAAGAAAAAGGAACCTATCCGTATTCTTGTCGAAGAGTACCTGGACAGCGCCGGTAAGTATTTTATCTTTTGGAATGGTAAAAATGATAAAGGTAATTTTGTTCCGCCGGGAAAGTATATCTATGCCCTTGAAATAAAGGACTGGCAGGATCAGGATTATGTAGAAGTGCTTGCTGGTGGCAAAATCGGCCAGAACAACGATGCCCATTTTGAAGCATTTATCAGCAATTACGATCAATTGCTTCGCGCCTATCCGGATCCCTTTCAGGTACAATCCGGTGTTAATATACCTCTGATACTCAAGGCTCCTGCATTTATCAAGCTTTCGATTTACAAGGATTGAAGCTGTGTTTCAGAGTTGCCGGTCTCTCGTCTGTAAAACATGCTGATACCAGAGACCCTCTGAAAGGATATCATGCAGAAAAAGCGAGTTTACAACCTTGTAATCAAATGAGAAAAATCGCTCGTGATCATCTGATTAGAGAAAGGAAACACTTATGAAATTCAGCATAGCCGTTATTGTCTTGATGTATGTTGCCATCGTTTTCTCTCAACCCTCCGATTATGTTCACATTAACAAAATTATTGCAAAGCTGGAGCAAGATCAAATCGTAACCGGTATGTGGTCAAGTGCGTTGCATCCTTCCAACGCCGCCGGTCTTGTGG
>CAZMUU010000042.1:6313-7449 GCA_964569215.1 uncultured Cytophagia bacterium | reverse complement strand
TTGTGGAAGCCAATGGTTTTCCCACTGCCGAAGAGGCAATCAGCAAACCTATGCTCGATTATATTCTCATTGACATGGAACATCAACCCTTTGATGTTCAGGCATTGCGAAATTTCATTCTGGCGTTAAATTCAAAGCGCGAGGTTCTCGTCAAGGGCAACCTGCAACCCAATATATCGGTACTGGTTCGTATTCCTGCAGACGGCAATCAACCTGTACACGCTTCTATCAAACAGGTGTTGGATGTTGGTGTTCATGGCGTGGTGGTGCCTCACGTGCGTTCTGCAGCAGAAGCCAGGAGAATTGTCTCTGCCTGTCGTTACCCCCAAATCGAGGATTCTCCCTATCCCGATCCGGTGGGTGAACGCGGTGCGTCTCCCTGGCTCGCCTCTTATGCCTGGGGATTGAGCATGCCGGAATATGTTGAACGTGCCGACGTCTGGCCGCTTAATCCGAAGGGGGATCTGCTCGCTGTGGTGATGATTGAAGATCAAAAGGGTATCGAAAATCTGGATGATATCCTCGATGTCAAAGGCATCGGAGCGGTTATTTTCGGACCCTATGATTATAGTTTCGCAGCCGGTTATCCCGGTCAAACCACTCATCCTGAGGTGGCAGGGAAATGGAATCATGTTAAAAGTATGTGTGACCGTCATGACGTTCCGCTGGTCGGGTTTGGCAATCCTGATAATGTAAAGGACCTTCTGGACCAGGGTTACCAAATGCTGCTTTGCGGGCACGATATTCGTCTGAATCATGGTGTTCCCCAGGTACTCGATATTATAACCCGATATATTAAAAAGTGATCAGCCGATGTAAGAATAGAGTTATTTATTTTTTCTAAAGGAATGTTCGGCTATCCTGCCAGTCCGCCGGACACTGTTGTGTATGACATCATATGAACGCGTTAAACGAACGATCTATTTTAAACAGCCGGATCGTATCCCTCATTATCTGCCGGACAGACTCGAAAATGATATACTTTGGCTTGCACCGTGGACAATGGGTGACGATAGCCGGCCCCCTGATCAACAGGGATGGCAACAGCATGGTTCTGTGCAACGTCGCCTTGATGCCTGGGGGGTGACCTGGGTGCGTTCACCGATGGGTACCTCAATTATGGGGCAGGCGAAGGT
>CAZMUU010000042.1:0-6303 GCA_964569215.1 uncultured Cytophagia bacterium | reverse complement strand
GGTTTACCCCATAACGGATCTTTCCGTTCAGGCAGACTATACTTTCCCTTCTCGCAATGACAGAGTGTATTATCGCAAACATCAACGGGCCATCGACCAGAATAGAAACGCCACCAATCCCAAATATGTGCTCGGAGTGCCGGGATTTGCCTCCCTGAATGAAGGGGTGCATAATATTGTCGGATTGGAGACTATGTTTACAGCCTATTATGAACAACCGGAGCATCTCAAGGCACTCATCGGTCGTTTCGCACGGCAGCAGCGGGAGTCGATACGACTCTTGGCTGAATTGGGATGCGATGGTGTTATGGTGTATGACGATTGGGGCTTGCAGGATCGATTAATGGTGAGCCAATCGTTAATCGAAGCGTTTTTCATGCCACATTACCGACAAAACTGGCAACTCGCCCATGATTTGAATTTGGACGTGTGGTTGCATTCATGTGGATATATTATCGATCTGTTGCCCGATTTTCACCGTGCGGGATTAAACGTCATTCAAATGGACCAGCAGGAAAACATGGGCCTTGAAAATCTCTCTCGTGTAGCAGGCGGCAAGCTCGCCTTTTGGTGCCCGGTTGATATTCAAAAAATACCAAGCCGGGAAAAGCCGCAAGAAATCGAACGCTATGTAAAAGAGATGATGGCCACTCTGGGCAATCATAATGGCGGCTTGATCAGTATGGCCTATACCTCACCGGAAGCAATTGACCTGTCGCCGGAAAGCGTCGCAATGATGTGCCAGGCCTTTCGCAAATATGAATGGTATTGAGTGAGGTAAAAACACCTTGTTTCGATATGAAGGAATAGCCGGCTCCGGATGATCCAGGTGCTTTTGGATGAACATAGTGAACAAAATGGACATAGAAATGGATTTTATATGATCATGTCATCTTCAAGATGATTTATATTTTTCAATTTGTATAGGAGCCGGCAATGAAACGATTCCTGCTGTTCATCATTCTTTTTTTACCGCTTGTAACAACCCATGCAGTGGATTTTTACGTCTCTCCGCAGGGAAATGATCAAAATGCGGGCACTATTTATAACCCTTTTGCCACCCTGGAAGGTGCGCGTGATGCCATTCGCAAAATTAAAACCGACACGACAACCTCCTTTGATTCCATTACTGTCTATTTGCGACAGGGGTTCTATCCGATTGAGGAATCTTTTGTACTCGGGACAGAGGATTCCGGAAAACCCGATGGTCGCATCACCTATCGAAATTATCCCGGAGAACCGGTACGCCTTATCGGTGGTAGAGTGATTCCCGCTGATGCGATATCGCAAGTCAGAGATGCATCGATTTTGGATCAACTGAATGATCCGAATGCCCGGGAACACCTCTATGTAATCGATCTCGGTAAACTCGGTATTGATGATTTTGGCAAACACCGCAAGTTTGGTCATGCGCTGCCGGTCGTACCTGCCCCGCTGGAGCTCTTTATCAACGGAGAGGTTATGCCCCTGGCTAAATATCCCAACAACGGGGCGATTCAGACAGGCAAAATTATCGATACCGGCTCGGTTCCCAGAATACGCGACTATGAGAATATTCGGGGAGGTATTTTTGAATATACGGATGATCGTCATTCTCTATGGGTTGATGAAGAGGATTTGTGGTTGCGCGGTACCTTTAAATGGGGATATGCTGATGATAAAATAAAAGTTGAATGGATAGATCCGCAAAGCAAACACATCAAACTTTCATCACCTCATATGTATGGCCTGGGCTCCGGTGAACCCTTTCAGCAATACGTAGCCTTGAATCTGTTTCAAGAGCTGGACATGCCGGGAGAGTGGTATTTAAACCGTTCGTCCGGGAAACTCTTTTTTTGGCCTCCGAATGGTGCAAAAGATATTGAAATACTCGTTTCAATAATCGAAGCTCCCATTATTGTCTTGCAGGATGTTTCTTTTGTGACTCTGCAGGGGATTATTATTGAAGCAAGCAGGGGAATGGGTATATACATGCAAGGGGGCGAAGAGAATCTTATATCGGACTGTGTCATTCGAAATATCGGCACGGTGGGTATTCAGATGGGGCAAGGGGCTGAGCAGACCTTTCCGCATATTACCCATGATGATTACGATGGCAGGCCGGTTTCCGGAAAAACCGGAAGCCTCAAGGCCCATTTGTACAAATATACCACCTGGGATCGCAAAGCCGGTAAAAATCACGGTATTAGCGGATGCCATATCTATAACACCGGAAGCGGAGGCATTGTGCTGAGCGGTGGAAACAAAGAAAAACTTGTTGCCGGCAACAATTATGTTCGCAATTGCCGCGTGCATGATTATCAACGGCGAAATCGCTCGCAATGGGCCGGTATCAGCGTCGACGGCTGCGGCAATCGTATTGATCACTGTGAAATCTATAACGGAGATTTGCAGGCGATCATGGTAAACGGACCTTTACACGCGTTTGAATATAACCATATCCATCACGTCGGGTTGAATGCCAACGATGCATCTGCCTGGTATATGGGCCGTGATCCAAGCGACCAGGGCACCATCATTCGCTATAACTTTTTTCATCATGTCGGCAGACATGACCGCAAGTGGATGATGGGTGTTTACTTTGACGACGGCACCTGTGGAGCGCTGGTTGAAGGCAATGTTTTTTATAACGTCGGCACATATGGTTCGGTTTACAGCAATGGCGGTCAGGATATCATCATCCGTAACAATATTTTCATCAAAAGCAAAGGACCGGCTGTTCAACAAAAGTCAATGTGGTGGGATTTTGCCGCTCATAATTGGGATTACTATTTTGCGGACGATGGAGTCTATCGCCGTCGATTGTTAGAGCTCATCGACATTCGAAAACCGCCTTACAGCACCAGATTTCCGCATCTGGCCTCCTGGATGGATCGTTGCGAAGACGGAAAAACCTGTGTTGGAATGTATCCGGCGCGTAATGTACTTGAAAAAAATGTCTTTTATCAGTGTGAACAGCCTTTGCGCCTGATAGGGCTGCATCCTCAGTTCGATTGCCGCAATAATTACATTGCCCTTGAGGATCCCGGTTTTCATAATTTGGACTCGCTTGATCTTCGTCTTGTAGAAGGGTCTGTCGTATATAAAGAGATCCCTGATTTTATTCCCATTCCTTTTGAAAAAATCGGATTAGAGGATAGCTCAATAGGTAACTAAAATAAGGTAGAGTATGAAAGCAGGAAAGCATGATGAATTCAGTCAAACATTTCTGCATTTTTTGAAGGTAAGGCACTTTTAAATGAAATTTGTTATCAGTGTAATGAGCCCGATTGCCGCAAAAAATCCAAGGGACGCTGTTTTTAAGCCATCGATTATCTGCTGATAAACGCTTATTGAATCGTTCAACGATGGAGAGCAGTCATGAGTGTATTAAAAAGAGTATTGCTTGCTGTTATTGTTTTGACCGTCGTGGTTGGCGGCTATTTTTTCTACAAAACCTATCGGCTTGTCAACATCGGCGCCGGCTTTGCGGCCAAGGTGATGTGTTCTTCTGTTTTTATTTCCGGCAGAACAGTGGAATCGGTTTGGCAAAATGAGTTGGCCCTCAAGCCGCTACGCTATGTGGATACCCAAATTGATCCGGAGCAGAACATGGTGAAAGCTTCCGGGCTTTGGGGGCTCTGTCAGCGGCGAGCGGTTTACCGTCCGGGGCTTGGCGCGACTCTGGATATCCCCCTTTCGAGTCCGGGCTTGCCTGATCTTGCACCGGCCCTTCTGCCGAACGATGAAGAATGGCCCCTGGGAACGCGTGTTGATTTGACCGCCATACCCTCGGAAATCAATTCAGAACGACTGAATGTTGCTCTGGACAGCGCATTTTCGGAACCTTTTCGCTTTAAAAAGCGCCGCACCAGAGCTGTTATTGTTGTCTATAAGGGGAAAATAGTTGCTGAACGATATGCTGCCGGATTTGATCAAACCACACCGCAGCTGGGTTGGTCTATGACAAAGAGCGTTGTCAACGCGCTGGTTGGTATTTTGGTTAAACAGGGAAAACTCGTTCTCAATGAAAAGGCACCGGTTCCCGACTGGCGGTCTCCGGATGATCCGCGCGGCAACATTACCCTGGATCATTTGTTGCGTATGAAAAGCGGTCTGGTGTTTAATGAATCCTATAGACATCCGGACAGCGATGTTTTAAAGATGCTATTCGATTGCCGAAACGCTGCCGAATTCGCTGCGGATCAACCCTTAAAACATCCGCCGGGCAAAGTCTGGCATTATTCCAGCGGGACAACCAATATTATCAGCGCAATCATCAGGTGGACGGTGAGTGATTCGTTGCAAGCGTATTGGCGATTTGTCCACGAACAGCTTTTTTTGCCGTTGGGGATGAAGAGCGCGGTGCTGGAGCCCGATCCTTCCGGTACCTTTGTCGGCTCCTCCTACATGTATGCGACTCCGCGGGATTGGGCCCGTTTTGGCCTCTTTTGCCTGCAGGACGGTGTATGGCAGGGCGAGCGCATCCTGCCCGAAGGCTGGATCGACTATTCTACGCGTTTAACGCCTGAATCGAAACATCAAAATTATGGTGCACATTTTTGGCTGGCACCGCAAACGGCGGAGGAGAATGTGCCGCCATTACCCGAAGATTTATTTTATTTGGCAGGTCATGATGGCCAATATGTTTCCATTGTGCCTTCCCGCTCTCTAATTATCGTCAGATTGGGACTCAGCGTGCATACCGGCGTCTGGGATCAAAGTGACTTCGTTCTTCAGATCCTGGAAGCAATACGTTCATAGAGTGGATTATTCATTTTCTGGTGTTCGGACGCTGACAGGTTAAAATAGATCAACAAAACCCCCATAAAAAGAAGAGAAACAGAATAGCATGCAGGACGGAATACACCATCTCATACCGGAAGCGCAAAAGTCCGCGAAAAAATTACGCGATACTTATAACCGCAAACCGGGGGCTCCTTTCTTCCGTAAAACATTTGGCCTCTGGATGTGCCTCGATCATTGGTATGAAACCGGTTTGGACAGAAGTGTTGATTTGACCTCGTTTTTTTTACTCGACCCTCCCGGGCATCATGAGCTGGGGCAGCTGGGGTGGTGTGAAGCGGCGTTTGTTCCGCATTTTGATGAGATCATATTAAAAGATCTCGGTGATAAAGAGATCGTTCAGGATATCGCCGGCCGTTCAGTTTTATATTTTAAGGGCAGACGGCATGGTTTTATGCCGGAATACCTCGATCATCCGGTAAAGGACCGCAAAACCTGGGAGGAAAATGTAAAGTGGCGGTTGGATCCAAAAACGCCGGAACGCTATCCGTCATTAACATTACGCATGGATAAAGCCCGCCGGGCAGCGGCAAACGGCTTGATGATTCAACAGAATCTTATCGGAGGCTATATGTATTTGCGAAGCCTTTTCGGGCCGGAACATCTGCTCTATGCATTTTACGATAATCCCGAACTCGTTCATGACTGTATGAAAAGCTGGTATGAGTTGGCAGACCAGGTCATTGCAAAACATCAACAAGCCGTCACGCTGGATGAGCTCTTTATGGCCGAAGATATTTGTTATAACCACGGTCCCCTGATCTCACCGGAAATGATTCAATCATTTTTATTTCCCTACTATCAGCAACTCGTAGAGAACATCAAAAAGCGACAACTCGATAAACACAGGCATTTGTATATTCAAATCGATACGGATGGAGATGCAATAAGCGTCATCGATCTTTACAAGGATCATATCGGCATGGATGTTATGAGTCCTTTTGAAGTTGCTTCCGGATGCGATGTTCGTCATGTCGCCGACCACTATCCCGATTTGGTCATTAGCGGCGGCATCGACAAGCGGATCCTCAGCAAAGGGAAAGCGGAAATCGATCGCTATCTGGAGTCTATATTACCCGTTATGCGAAAGCGCGGCGGATATATACCCACTGAAGATCATGGCGTTCCTCCGGAAGTGAGCTGGCAAAATTTTCATTACTATCGACAGCGTTGTGTCGAGTTTGGAGAATGATACGGAAAGGGTTAAAAACGGGAAACAGGTGACTTGATGCTGGATTTTAATCAAAAGCGTTGGCAAAGCGTAAAAGAGATTTCAAAGCGCTGGTGGCAGGGAGAGCTGGAGCGGCCGATTATTCAGGTAAGGCTGGAAGGGAAAAAACCGGAAAGGGAAAAACCTGAGCTGCCGTTTCGTGTTTTTGACTCGTTTCATGATCTGGCCATACCGGCAGAGTCGATAGTCGATCGCATCGACTATAATCTCCAGTCAACGGTTTATATGGGTGTCGCCTTTCCACAATATTGGCCGAATTTTGGTCCCGGTGTGTTGGCTGCCATTCT